>NZ_CM002917.1:892913-1209366 GCF_000154705.2 Hoeflea phototrophica DFL-43
GCGCGCGGGATGGATGGCTCGACCCCGATCGTGATCATGTCCGGCAACAGCATTGACCACGCGCTGCTTTCGCTCGCTGCGCAATATGCGGGAATCCCGACGGTCCCGCTTGCCGAGCAATATTCGCTGATCACCGAAGCGCATGAGCGTCTTGTCTATGTGCTCAACAAGATCAAGCCGGCGATGGCGTTTGTCGACAATGCTTCGCGCTATGGTGCGGCGATTTCGCGCCCCGAGCTGGCTGGCGTGGAGATCATTGCCAGCCGGACCGAAGGCGCACCTGGTGCGGTCACGCCTTTCAATGAATTGCTGCGCGGTGATGCCGGAATCGATCTGGCCAGCGTTCATGCCAAAGTCGGCCCCGACACTTTGGCCAAGGTCCTCTTCACCTCCGGTTCGTCCTCTGAGCCGAAAGGGGTTCTGACAACCCAGCGGATGATGTGCACAAACCAGGCGCAGATGGCCAGCGTGTTGCCTTTTCTCAAGGAGAGGCCGCCGCGGATCATGGACTGGTTGCCCTGGAACCATGTCTTTGGCGGCTCGCACAACACGTTGATGATGCTCGCCCATGGCGGCAGTCTCTACATCGACAATGGCAAGCCAACCAGTTCGGGCTTTCCTCTCACCGTCGAGAACATCATCGAAAAGCCGGGCACGCTGTCTTTCAACGTGCCTGTTGGCTTTGCCATGCTGGTGCAGGAGATGGAAACCAACATGGCACTCCGCAATGCTTATTTCCGCGATTTGGACATGCTGTTTTACGCTGGCGCATCCTTGCCGCAGGATGTCTGGACCCGCCTTGAAGAAATGGCGATTGAAGTGCGCGGCAGGCTGCCCTTGATGATTTCCAGCTGGGGCATGACCGAAACCGCGCCTGCCACAATCATGGTCTACGAACCGATCGGCCGTTCCGGGGTGATCGGCCTGCCGTTGCCCGACACCGAGATCAAGCTCATCCCCGATGACGACATGCGCTGCGAATTGCGTGTCAAAGGCCCCAATGTCATGTCCGGCTACTGGGGTGACGAAGAAAAATCGGCAGCCGCCTTTGACGAGGAAGGCTTCCTGATCACCGGTGATGCGGTGCGGTTCGTCGATGCCGATGATCCCGAACGCGGTCTGGTTTTTGATGGACGCGTCTCCGAGGACTTCAAGCTGCTGACCGGGACCTGGGTCCAGGCGGGCAGGCTCCGGTTGGAGGTGCTCGAGCAGCTCCGCGGTGTTGTGCAGGATGTTGTGATCTGTGGCCATGACCGGGGCGAGATCGGGCTGTTCGTGTTCCCGAAACCGGATCAGGTCCATGGCCCGACGACATCGAAAGGCGCTGTTATCGATCCAGATCTTCAAGTCGCCATCGAACTGCGCCTGCGTGCAATGGCCAGGGCGTCTTCCGGTTCAGCCAAGCGGATCGCGCGGGCCATCATTCTTGCCGAACCGCCAAGTCTTAAGGATGGGGAGATCACCGACAAGGGCTCGCTCAATGTTCGCAAGATCATCACCCGCCGCGCCGACATTCTCGAGCGGCTTTATGACAACCAGGACCCGGCTTTGATCCGGGTGTGAGGAACCAATGGTAGATTTTTCAAAGGTCCGTGCGATCGACACCCACACCCATGCGGAAGAACCCTGTGGTTGCCACGCGGACGACGGCTATGACGATCTGCAGACCACGATGGCCAAGTATTTTGGCGCTCCCTGGGAACATCCGCCGACCATTCCCGAAACCGCGGCGCATTACCGCGAGATGAACATCGCGGCGGTGATCTTTCCTGTCGATGCAGAGCGCGAGACCGGTTTTCGCCGCTACAACAATTACGAAGTCGCCGAGGCCTGCGCCAAGGAAAGTGACATCCTGATCCCCTTTGCCTCGATCGACCCGCACAAGGGCAAGCTTGGCGCGCGCGAAGCGCTTGACCTGGTCAAGAACCACGGTGTCCAGGGATTTAAGTTTCACCCGACCATGCAGGGCTTCTACCCCAATGACCGCATGGCCTATGATCTCTACGAGGCGATCGCGGAAACCGGAAAGCCGGCGCTGTTTCACACCGGCCAGACCGGTGTCGGCTCCGGCATGCGCGGCGGCAACGGGATGCGGCTCAAATATTCAAACCCGATGTACATCGATGATCTGGCCGTCGACTTCCCCGACATGCCGATCATCCTCGCTCATCCGTCATTCCCGTGGCAGGAAGAGGCGCTTTCCATCGCCACTCACAAACCCAATGTCTATATCGACCTTTCCGGCTGGTCCCCGAAATACTTCCCGCCGATCCTCATCCGCTATGCCAACACGCTTCTGAAGAAGAAGATGCTGTTCGGCTCCGACTGGCCGATGATCGCGCCGGAAAAGTGGCTGGACGCATTCGACAAGGCGGATTTCAAGGATGAGGTGCGGCCCCTGATCCTCAAGGAAAACGCCATGCGGCTGTTGGGCGTATCCGAAACGGATTGAGCTTGTGATCGGGTCTCTACCCCCAGGTGCTTTCCAGAAGGCTGAAAAGAGCCGACACCACCGGAGTGTCTTTGCGGCGTTCCAGCGTGGCGATGCTGAGGCAGGCCGGGACTGAGACCGAGTTGCACACCGCAATGCCAAAGGACTGCCTTTGGTGAAGGGCGATCGATTCACGGCACAGGCTCAGACCGACGCCTGCACGGACCATTTCCAGCATCGAAGCTTCCTGGTCGACCAGTGCAACGACATTCTGCTTGCAGCCGTGTTTCTCGAAGATGGTCGCTAGCAACCGGTTGTGTACCGAGACCTCGGGCGTTCCGATCCATGGCAATTCAGCCAGGTCACTCCAACTGGCATTCTCAACCCGCCCCTGCCAGCCGGCTGGTGCGATCACACGGTAGGAAAAATCGGCAAGTTTTTCGGCATGGACCGGTTCGTCCCCATCGTGGTGATCGAAGGTTTCCGGTGCGCTGAGGTAAAAGCCTGCATCAATCCGGCCGCGTTTGATCTGATTGAGAATGTCGCCACTGACACCGTGAATGAGCTCTGTGGTGATGTCCGGATACTCATCCCTGAGTTGGCCAAGCAATCGGCCAAGGCGAATGAACTCGGGGTCAACGATGGTTCCGATCTTCAATTTGCCTTCAACGCGCCCCAGCTGCAGGCGGGCGCTGCGGTGGAACTCGTTCATCGCTGCCAGCACCTGCTCCGCCTTCTGCAAGATCGCGGCGCCATCCTGGGTGATCTGAAGGCCGGTGGCGGTTCGGCGGAACAGCGTGATCCCGGTCTCCTCGCTCAGCCGTTTTAGCTGATGGCTGACCGCGGGCTGGGTCAGATTCTGGATTTCGGCTGCCTTCGACACGCTGCCTTCACGTGCGACCGTGACGAAGGCCTGAAGGGTGCTGATGTTTGTAAATCGGTCCATATAAAAAACACTAATATCGTAATGTGTGATTTGTCATTGGATTTTTCAGATCAGCATTTCTAGTGTCGTGCCTGTTCGCGGACTGGGAGGACGCGAAAAGACACTCCGATCAGCGCTCCGGACTTCTGTCATGATACGCGCGTATGGTTTGTCCATTGCTCCTCCTTTCTAACAGGGCTCCGAAAAGGGGCATCAAGCAAAGGGGCGTCATGCCTGATCAAGACACGAGTTTCGATTATATCGTGATTGGTGGTGGCTCAGCGGGTTGCCTGCTGGCAAACCGGCTGAGCGCCGATCCGGCGAACCGTGTGCTCCTTCTGGAAGCGGGCAAACCCGACACCTATCCGTGGATCCATATTCCCGTTGGCTATCTCTATTGCATCGGCAATCCGCGTGCGGACTGGATGTATTCCACCGAAGCCGACAAGGGGCTCAACGGACGCAGTCTTCGCTACCCCCGTGGCAAGACGCTGGGCGGCTGCTCCTCGATCAACGGCATGATCTACATGCGCGGCCAGGCACGGGACTATGACAATTGGGCCCGCCAGAGCGGTGAGGACGATTGGAACTGGGAGAATGCGCTGGCCGATTTCAAGGCGCACGAAGACCACTACAAGCTCGACGATGGAGCTGATCCCGCCACCGGGAGCAACAGCCGCTTTTCCGACATGCATGGCCATGGCGGGGAGTGGCGCATCGAAAAGCAGCGGCTGCGCTGGGATGTGCTCGACAGCTTTGCTGACGCTGCGGTCGAAACCGGGATCGATAAGACCGATGACTTCAACGGCGGCGACAATGCGGGCGTCGGCTATTTTGATGTAAACCAACGCTCCGGCTGGCGCTGGAACACCTCAAAGGCATTTCTGCGGCCGGCAAAATCTCGGCCGAACCTCACCGTCTGGACCGAGGCACAGGTCGAGAAGCTGACCCTGGAAACGAAGGCGGATGGTTCGCTTCACTGTGCCGGCGCCGTGGTCAATCGCGCCGGCCGGTCCGTGTCGGTCAAGGCCCGCCGCGAGACAGTGCTTTCGGCTGGAGCGGTCAATTCCCCGCAAATCCTGCAGCTGTCGGGCATCGGTCCTGCGGCGCTTTTGAAGTCTCACGGGATCGAGGTGATCAAGGATGCGCCGGTGGGTGAGAACCTGCAGGACCATCTGCAGATCCGTGCCGTGTTCAAGGTCAAGGGTACGCCGACCCTGAACACGCTTGCAAACAGCCTGCTCGGCAAGGCGAAGATCGGGCTGCAATATCTGCTCAACCGCTCCGGCCCGATGAGCATGTCGCCCAGCCAGCTCGGTGCGTTCACCCGCTCCGATCCCGACCGCGCCCACGCCAATCTTGAATATCATGTGCAGCCCTTGAGCCTTGAGGCCTTTGGCGAAGATTTGCACGAATTTCCCGCCATCACGGTCAGCGTCTGCAATCTCAATCCAACCAGCCGCGGTCGTGTGCAGATCAGATCTGCCGATTTCCGCGATGCGCCGAAAATATCGCCCAACTATCTTGCAACCGAAGAAGACCGGAAGGTTGCCGCCGACAGCTTGAGGCAGGTTCGCCAGATCATGGCACAGCCTGCGATGCAGGCCTATCAACCACAAGAGTACAAGCCCGGAATCGAGTATCAGAGCGATGAGCAGCTGGCCAAGCTCGCCGGGGACATCGGCAGCACCATTTTCCATCCGGTCGGCACGGTGAAGATGGGGCGCGTTGATGACCCGAGCGCAGTGCTTGATCCGCATCTCCGGCTCAAGGGTGTGAACGGCCTGCGCGTTGTGGACGCCAGCATCATGCCCGAGATTACCAGCGGGAACACCAACTCTCCGACCCTCATGATCGCGGAAAAAGCCGCGCGCTGGATGCTGTCAGCTCAGTAGCATCATCCGGCTGTTTCCGTTTTTCCTGGAGGAATAATGCGCACTTCATTTTCCAAGCTGCCTTTGACAGGTGTCAAAGTGGTTGATTTCGGCCAGTACATTGCGGGCCCGGCGGTCGCAATGCTGCTCGGCGATCTGGGCGCCACGGTTGTGCACATCGATCCACCGGACGGACCGATGTGGCAGAGCCACGCCAATGCAACGCTGATGCGCAACAAGCTGATCGTCAATCTTGATCTGAAAAGCGAAGATGGCCTGGAGAAAGCGCGCGCGCTGTGTGCCGAGGCTGACATCATCATCGAGAACTTCCGCCCTGGCAAGCTCGCCAAGCTCGGACTCGACTTTGCCACCATGCGCGAAGAACGCCCCGAACTGATCACGGTCTCGCTGCCCGGCTTTGCATCCAACGATGATGAGCGGCGCGAGCTGCGGGCTTTTGAAAGCGTGATCGCTGCGAGTTCCGGCGTCTTTACCGATATGGGCCTGAACCGCGTTCTGATGGGGCTGAGCCCGTCATTCTCGCCATTGCCGCTGGCTTCTGCCTATGCGTCGCAAATAGCTGCGTCCTCGACCGTCCTGGCACTGCAGTCGCGGCAGCTGACCGGTCTGGGTGATCAGATCGAGGTGCCGCTTGCCGCCGCGGTGATGGAGGGACTTTGCTACAACTCGATCAAGGTCTCGGACATGCCCGAGCGCTATCTCACGCAGCGCGAAATCGAGATCGAGCGCCGGCGGGTCGAAGGCCTGCCGATGAACGTCTCCTATGAAGATCTCCAGGAACTGCTCGATCCGTTCTTCCGCAGCTACATGTGCAAGGACGGGCGGATGTTTTATGTCGTCTGCCCCAGCCACAAGAACCATGCGCGCCGCTGCCTTCAGGTGCTGGGCATCTATGACGAAATGGTCGAGGAGGGGCTGACCGAGGAAGAGGACACTTACAAGCCGCAGTCGGAATGGTCGTCAGACACCTCGCTTGGGGTCTACCCGATGCCGAAGTTCTGGGCCGACAAGCTCGCCGCCCGGATGAAAGAGGTGTTCATGACCCGCACCTCGCATGAATGGAACCGGATGTTTGGCCGTGCCGGAATACCGGGCGCCGCCCAGCGCTGGCTGCAGGAGTGGGTCAACGATGAATATGCCGAGATGTCGGGACTGATGATCGATGTCGACGATCCCGAACTGGGCCCGATGACCCAGCCCGGTCCGGTGGTCTGGATGGAGGAGAGCGGCGAAGAGTCTCTCGAACCCAAGCCGCGCCGTTGGGTCGAGTTTGACGAAGCCCTGAAAGTCCTGCGCAAGATCCGGACCGAAATTCCCGAGCCCTCGGAAGGCGTTACGCAGGAAGGCTGGCTCTCTGGTGTCCGGGTTTTGGATCTGTGCAACGTCATCGCCGGCCCGCATTCAGCAAGCTACCTGGCGCGCTTTGGCGCCGAGGTCATCAAGCTTGATCCGGCCAAGCCTTATTATGATAGCTGGAATACGGTGGTCTACGGCTTGAGCCAGGGGCGGGGCAAACGCTCGATCCTGGCGGACATAAAATCCGAACATGGCCGCAAGGTCTTCGAGGACCTGGTCAAGACGGTTGACGTGATCGTCTGGAATGCGCCCGATACCCAGATCAAGCGCATGGGGCTGGATGCCGAAAGCCTGCGCAGGCTCAATCCCGATGCGCTGTTTTGCAAGCTGGACTGCTTCAGCGGTGTGCGCCGTGGAACGCGGACCGACTATATCGGTTATGACGATCTGGTGCAGGCCATCACCGGCATCATGCTGCGCTTTGGCGGTGCGATGGACCGCCCGGAGGAACATGCGCATGTCGGCACGATCGACGTGATGTGTGGCTTCGGCGGGGCTCTCGCTGTCGCGACTGCGCTTTACCAGAAGCACCGCTTTGGACGGATCGGCCGCGGCCGCACCTCGCTCAATGCCAACAGCGGCTTGCTGCAAGTGCCGTTCTGCTACGACTATGACGGGCGCAGCCTGTATGACGAGCCGTCCGGACCCGAGGCGATTGGGTATGGGCCGCTGAGCCGGTTCTACAGCACGGCCTCAGGCATCTACATCCTGCTGAGCGCCTATGAGACTGACATACCACGGTTTCGCAATGCCGAAGGGCTTGAGGAGCTGCCCGATATTGCCGAAGAGGACCGCGCCGGTTTTCTCGCCGCCGCGTTTCAGTCACAGCCGGCAAGCGAATGGGTGGAGCGGCTCAGAGCGGCGGATATCGGCTGCGCTATCTGCGACAACATCGACGCATTGCGCGCGCAGAACACCCGTGAAGCCGATGGCACACCCGGCACACAGAACGGCAGCTACTCCTTTTCTGTCTACCGGGATCATCCCAGCGGCCACGAAATCATCCAGCTTGATCCCTATGCGGTGCGGAGCCAGCGCGGCCGCGTTTTCGCGCTGCCACCGACGGAGAAATTCGGCACATCGACCCGCGCGATCCTGCGCGAGCTCGGATATGCCGAAAAGGCCATCGAGACCGTCCTCAAGACCGGGCAGATCAGCGAAAGCTGGAGCAAGGAATATCTGCCAAGCTGAAGCTGGCAATGCAGTTTTCAATTGGGGTGAATGGACACCGAAGGCCCGGTTTTGAATTCGCCCGTGCATCCGGGTCGAACGTGACAGGTTCGCGATAAGCTAACCCCGCAAAGCATCCGCCAGCGAGAGTGGCGGCCTGTTCGGGTCGTTCAAATTCAATCCCGAATGCAGATCGACAATATGGCTGCGCATGATTTCTTCCGCCGCAGCCGGGTCGCGTTGCTCGAAAGCCTTCATCAATGCGTGGTGAGAATGGCTTTCGCAGGTGGTGTCGGCCCGGCGCCAGTAAAGTGCGATGATCAAGGAGGATCGCGAAATCAGGGAGCGGATGACGTCGGTGAAGACGTCATGTCCGGCAATGTCCGCAATCTTGAGATGGTATTCGCCCGACAGCGACAATGCCCGGCCCTTGTCCCCCGAATCCATCGCCGCGTGCTCTTCTTCGATATGGAGGCGCAAGGTTTCAATCGTCTGGTCCGTCATTCGCTTGGCTGCCATGGCGGCAACCCGGGGTTCGATCAGGCCGCGCGCCTCGAAAACCTCATGCGCCTCCTTCGGAGTCGGACTGGCGATGAACGCGCCGCGATTCTTTTCGATGGAGACAAGCTGTGAATGGGCCAGGGCCTGCAGCGCAGCGCGCACAATGGTCCGGCTGACCCCGAAGATCTCACCGACTTCATCCTCAGACAGTTTGGTGCCCGGCGCGATCTTGTGTTCAAAAATCGCACGTTGAAGACCAGCAACAACCATGTCCGACCGGCTTGCCGCGCCTGTGGGCCCATGCGGCTCGCCTTGGGTTGTGCGTAGAGCTCTGATCACCGCTGCATGCCTGAAACACCTTAGAATCTTGAGGCCTATTTATAGAATTCGTCACCCGACTTGGCAACGCAAAATTGTATACAATAATTAGGCTTATTGTATAAAAAATTGGCTACAATTTAGGCAGGTCCCATGTCCATTGCTGAGGGTGAGATAAAATATCATGAAAAATCAATAGTATATAAATTTCGAGAGTCTGGCACGCTGCTTGCAAAACCCAAACGGTAGGCAAGGAGCCAGACCATGATGGACAAATCCGCAGCAGAGCTGATTTCAGTAACAAAATCCTATGGCCAATCGATTGCCGTTGACGAAATTTCGCTGAAGATCCCGGGTGCTTCCTACACCTGTCTTCTGGGGCCGTCAGGATGCGGGAAATCATCGACGCTGCGCATGATCGCAGGCCATGAGACCGTCTCCCGGGGCGACATTCTGCTCGGGGGCAAGAACATCACCGATCTGCCGCCGGCCGGCCGCGGCACGGCTATGATGTTTCAGAACTATGCGCTGTTCCCGCATCTGAGCGTCGCCGACAATGTCGCCTTCAGCCTGAAAATGAAGGGCGTGGACAAGGCCGCACGTCTTGCCGAGTCGATGAAATTGCTTGAGCTGGTGGATATGGCAGGCTTTGCCGGTCGTCTGCCGGCACAACTCTCGGGCGGCCAGCAGCAGCGTGTCGCGCTTGCCCGCGCGCTGATCACCAATCCATCAATCCTGTTGCTTGATGAACCCTTGTCGGCGCTTGACCCGTTCCTGCGTCTGCGCATGCGCTCCGAGCTCAAGCGGTTGCAGCGGGAGTTGGGGATTTCCTTCATTCATGTCACCCACTCCCAGGACGAGGCGTTGTCTCTGGCCGATCAGATAATCGTCATGAACAAGGGCAGGATCGAGCAGGTCGGCAACGCGCAGGATGTCTTCAACCGTCCGGAAACCCAATTCGTGGCCCAGTTCATGGGCGGCCACAATGTCATGAGCGATGGTCAGTCTCACCTGGCGATCCGCTCAGACAAGATCAAGGTCGCCAGGACCAAGCCCAAGGGCGCCGCCGGGCTTAAGGCCGTTGTGCGCGAGATCGAGTATCTGGGAACCACCTTCTCCGTTGCCCTGAATGACGCTGCGGGCGTGGAAGGCTCCAACCCGATCAGCGTTACCATTCCCGACGCCCTCTTTTCCCAAGAACCTTTGGAGATCGGCCAGACGGTCTTTCTCAACTGGAAGCCGGACGACGCGCACCGTCTGGCGAACTGAACCACGCCAACAACCAACACCATGCCAATCAC
Source organism: Hoeflea phototrophica DFL-43 (assembly GCF_000154705.2). Taxonomy (NCBI): domain Bacteria; kingdom Pseudomonadati; phylum Pseudomonadota; class Alphaproteobacteria; order Hyphomicrobiales; family Rhizobiaceae; genus Parahoeflea; species Parahoeflea phototrophica. Next base: position 902,811 of record NZ_CM002917.1, read on the forward strand.
CACCAAGGAGAATGAATATGACTAAGACGCCAAAATCCAACGCCATCAGCCGCCGGTCGATGCTCAAGGGCACAGCCGCAGTTGCAGGCACCGCCATCGGTTCGGGCGTAGTAACCGGGTTCCCGACCATCTGGGCGCAGAACATCAAGGATGTGACCCTTCGCCAGTTCGGCACCGGGGTGTCCAACCTCAACGATGTTGCCAACAAGGTGAAGGAAGATCTGGGGTTCACTCTGGAGATGACCGCGCTTGATTCCGACAGCGTGACCCAGCGTGCCGCCACCCAGCCCAAGAGCTTCGACATCGCCGATATCGAATACTGGATCTGCAAGAAGGTCTGGCCGACAGGCAACCTGCAAGCGATGGACACATCCAAGATCACGAACTTCGACAAGATTGCGCCGATCTTCACCACCGGCAAGCTGACGCCGGAAAGCACCGTTGCTCAGGGCACTGCACCAAGCACGGTCGGCTTTGTCGATGGCAAGGATGGCACCTCGTTTGCCAAGGATGTCACCGGCTGGATGACCCTGATCCCGACCATCTACAATGCCGACACGCTGGGCATTCGCCCCGACCTGATTGGCCGTCCGATCGACACCTGGGCCGAACTGCTCAACCCTGAATTCAAGGGCAAGGCCTCGATCCTCGACATCTCTTCGATCGGCATCATGGATATGGCCATGGTCTGCGAAGCCATGGGCGAAATCAAATATGCCGACAAGGGCAACATGACCCGCGAAGAGATCGACAAGACCATCGGCATCTTCATGGAAGCCAAGAAGGCCGGCCAGTTCCGCGCCTTCTGGAAGTCCTTTGACGAAAGCGTCAACCTGATGGCGTCTGGCGAAGTCGTGATCCAGTCCATGTGGTCGCCTGCGATTACGGCCGTGAAGTCCAAGGGCATCCCCTGCGTCTACCAGCCGCTCAAGGAAGGCTACCGCTCATGGGGCGGCGGCATCGGCCTGTCAGCCAACCTCTCGGGCCTCGAGCTGGAAGCTGCCTACGAGTACATCAACTGGTATCTCTCCGGCTGGGTCGGTGGTTACCTGATGCGTCAGGGTTACTACTCCGCTGTTCCGGAAACCTCGAAGCTGTTCATGTCCGAAAACGAGTGGGGCTACTGGTACGAAGGCAAGCCAGCAACCGGCGACATCACCAGCCCGACCGGCGACAAGCTGGCCTCTGCCGGCGACGTGCGCGATGGCGGCTCCTACATTGACCGCATGGGCGCCGTTGCCTGCTGGAACGCCGTTATGGACGAAAACCAGTACATGGTCGGCAAATGGAATGAGTTCATCGCCGCCTAAGGCGAGGTCCCATCGCAATTCCCCGCGCCCATTCCGGGCGCGGGATCCCACCCCAGAAGGCCAGGTCGCAGATGTCTTCCAAACAAACCCCTTCCAGCACGCTTTCCGGCTGGCTGATGGCGTCGCCACTGGCCCTCGTGCTTGCGCTTTTCCTGGTGTTGCCGATCGCCATGATTGTCATCGTCAGCTTCTGGGGCGCCACCGAATTTTCGATCTATCCGGCATTCATTTTCGACAATTACGAATTCCTGTTCCGCTCGTCGGTGACCTATTCGGTTTTTCTCAAGACCTTCATGTTCACCATCATTTCCTGGGCGCTGTGCCTCGCGATCGGCTTTACGGTTGCCTATTTCCTTGCCTTCCATATCCGCGCCCAGACCTGGCAGATCGTGCTGTTTCTGGTGTGCACGGTGCCATTCCTGACCTCCAACATCATCCGGATGATTTCCTGGGTACCGTTTCTCGGCCGCAACGGCATCGCCAACCAGACGTTGATCTCGATGGGCATGATCGATGAACCGCTGGAATGGCTGCTGTTTTCCGATTTTGCCGTGGTGCTGGCCTTCGTCCATCTCTACACGCTGTTCATGGTGGTTCCGATCTTCAACACCATGATGCGCATCGACAAATCGCTGCTGGAAGCCGCCCGCGATGCCGGCGCCACCGGTTTCCAGACACTGACCAACGTCATCCTGCCGCTGACCAAGCCCGGTATCATGATCGGCTCGATCTTTGTCGTCACATTGGTGATGGGCGACTTCATCACCGTGCGCTTCATGAGCGGCTCTCAATCGGCCAATGTCGGCCGGTTGATCTCCAACGACGTGGCGTTGCTCAGATATCCCTCCGCGGCCGCCACCTCCGTGGTGCTGCTGATCACCGTGCTTATCGTGATCGGGATCATGCTGCGCTTCGTCAACATCCGGAAGGAGCTCTGAAATGTTGGAACAGCGTGGACGCTCCTTCTATCTGCTGGCGGGCTTTTTCGCCCTCTTCATCCTGTTTCTCTATGGCCCGACGATCACCATCGCCATTCTTTCGTTCCAGGGGCCTAAGGGCGGACTGACCTTTCCGATGAACGGCGTTTCGCTGCACTGGTTTCACAATCTGTTCGAGCAACAGGCGGTTGGCGATATCTGGGGGTCTTTCCGGCGCTCTCTGGCGCTTGGCCTGATGGTGATGGTCACGACGGTTATCGTCTCGGTGATGGGCGGCCTGGCCTTTCGCAAGCGCTTCAAAGGGTCAGGCGTGCTGTTCTATCTGGTCATCACCAGCCTGATCATTCCCTCGATCCTGATTTCACTCGGCGTCGGGCTGATTTTCAATCAGCTTGATCTCGATGTGCACTGGACCACCTCGGGATTTGGCGCACAACTGACCTGGACCCTGCCGTTCGGCCTGTTGATCATGTTCGCGGTGTTCAACCGCTTCGACAAGACCTATGAGGAAGCAGCCCGCGATCTTGGTGCAACCTCCTGGCAGACCATTCGCCATGTTGTGCTGCCGATCATCGCGCCGAGCCTGATCGGTGTCGCCTTGTTCGGCTTCACCCTTTCTTATGATGAATTCGCCCGGACATTGCTGACCGCAGGTTCCTACAACACCCTGCCGCTGGAAATCTTCGGCATGACCACCAATGTTACCTCGCCGGTTCTCTATGCGCTCGGCACGCTGACCACGGTTTTCTCGCTTGTTGTCATCGCCCTCTTCATCCTGAGCGCCTGGTTGCTGAACCGGAAGCATGCCAGCACCGGCAATGATTCTGGCAATGGTCTGGTGTAACCAGCCATGCGCATTCTGATCATCAATCCCAACACCACGGCCTCCATGACCGCGACGATCGGAACGGCTGCAGCAAAGGTTGCTTCAGCCGGAACGACCATCCTTGCGGTCAACCCGGACAACGGTCCGGCCTCCATCCAGGGGCCAGAAGACGGCGAAGCGGCGCTGCCCGGCCTTTTCGCCGTCTTCGACACCTATATGGGCGTCGAGGATCCCTTTGATGCGGTCATCATCGCCTGCTTTGATGATACTGGATTGGGTGAGTTGCGGGCCCGGTCTGACCTGCCGATCACCGGGATCGGCGAAGCCGCCTATCTGCAGGCAGCCAAAACGGCTGCACCCTTTTCGGTGATCACGACACTCCCGGTTTCCATTCCCGTGCTTGAGCACAACATCGAGTCCTATGGCCTGTCGGAACAATGCGCGCGGGTTCGCGCCAGCGACATTCCGGTGCTCGACCTCGAACATCACCCTGAACAGGCCCTGGCGCGCATTGGCTCGGAAATCGCGGATGCGATCGAGATGGACCAATGCCGCTCCATCGTGCTGGGATGCGCAGGCATGGCGGATATGGCGCTCATTCTTGAAAACACTTATTCTATTCCGGTTATTGAAGGCGTCAGCGCTGCGGTCGCATGGTGTGAGCGTGAAGCCACAAATCGGCTGCAAAACACGGGTATGGCCTGATCATGAGTTCCGGGTCTGCGGGCAATTTTGAGGTGCGCAGCGCAACGGTGGAAGAGTTCGCCGTTGCGCTCAGTTGGGCACGCGACGAGGGCTGGAATCCTGGCGTCGCGGATCTCGAAGCCTTCTTTGCCGCCGATCCCTCCGGCTTTCTGATGGGGTTTGACGATGGCAAGCCGGTCTCCTCCATCTCGGTGGTGCGCTATGGCGACGAACAGGGATTTCTCGGCTTCTACATCGTCCACCCGGAAGCCAGAGGCAAAGGTTTCGGTACCGCCACCTGGAACGCCAGCATGGCCTATCTCGCAGACCGCACGGTCGGGTTGGATGGCGTTGTCGCACAGCAAGACAATTACACCAAAAGCGGCTTTCAGCTCGTTGGCCGCAACATCCGCTTTACGGGCGTTCCCAGACTGGCCGGTCTCCCCGGGCCTGCCGTAAAGACTGAGGCGGCGCGCACTGGCCATGCCGATCAGATCGAAACGCTCGATCGGGTCTGTTCTGGTGTGCCAAGGTCAGGCTTCCTCAAGGCATGGATCTTCGCTGCCCCTGACGCCGTGCGCAGCACTTTTATTTCTATCGAGAACGGTGATGTAAGCGGCTATGCCACGATCCGCAAATGCGTTGATGGCTATAAGATCGGACCGTTGTTCGCGCCAACGCAGCAAGCCGCGGAAGCGCTGTTTCAGGCATGCTGTGCAAAGGTCCAATCCGGGGCAGACATCACACTTGATGTGCCGGAAACCAATCACAAGGCGATGACGATGGCTCAGAGCGCCGGCCTTACGCCGGTGTTCGAAACAGCACGCATGTACCGCGGCTCGGCGCCAGAGATACCGTGGTCCAAAGTCTATGGCGTGACCAGCTTTGAGCTGGGTTGACCTAACTGGCTCAATTTATTTCGGCACGCAGGATGCTGCCGGCATGTTCAGAACTCCGGTGTGTTCACGGAAAACGTCAAGCGTGTTGGGTGCTTCGCCCAACCGGAACCGTTCACGCACGAATGGAACGGCAATCGGAAAAGCTGCGGTGGCTGCCGCTGTGCGAACGGCAAGCGTCCTCCTTGCATTCAAAGGCCGTTTGCGTATTGATGAGTTGAGTTGTCGCCGCGCGCATTTTGCGGATTTTATTTTTGTAAGAACTATGTCGACCGAAACAAATTCTGATTTCATAAAGATAGGCAGCCTGTTTTCCAGAACGGGCGTAACAGCTTTTGTGGAGCGAACGCTAAGCAATGCTGTCTCTCTGGCCGTTTCCGAAGTCAACTCGGCTGGCGGAATAGGCGGTCGGCATCTTGTTTTGGAAGAGGCGGATCCGAAAGGTGATTTGAAATTGTTTGAAGCGGAGACGCTCAGACTGCTTGAATCTGGCGTATCCAATTTTTTCGGTTGTTATTTGTCATCCACGCGCAAGGTGACGCTGCCAATCATCGCCCAACATCAGAAATTGTTGTTTTACCCGACCTTCTATGAAGGCTTCGAGTTCTCCCCGAACTGCATCTATTCGGGCGCCGTGCCCAACCAGAACACGTTCTGGCTGGCGGATTACCTCCTCGACAGCTATGAGAAGAAATACCTGCTTGTCGGTTCGAACTATGTATTCCCCTATGAAACGAACCGGGTCATGCGCGACCTTGTGGCCAATCGGGGCGGCGATGTTGTCGATGAAATCTACATTCCACTGAACCCAAGTCCCGAAGAGATCGCCCGGGTTATTGAAAAGATCAAAGCTGCGCTGCCGATCGTTGTGTTTTCGACGCTGGTGGGGCAAGGGGCCGTGTCTTTCTACAAGGCCTATCACGAAGCGGGGATCGATCCGAAGACCAGTCCGATTGCCAGCCTGATCACTGGAGAAGCGGAAGTTGAGCAGATCGGTGCCCGGGCATCTGCGGGGCATGTGACAGCCGCACCCTATTTCAGCTCCATTGATACTCCGCAGAATTTGAAATTTGTGGCCCATTATCGGGACCGATATGGCAAGCAATCTCCTATCTGTGCTGCCGCCGAAGCTGCTTACCTTCAGGTGCATCTGTTTGCAGAGGCCGCGAAAAGGGCGGGAGCTGTCGACAGGGAGAGTATCTTGCGTGTGCTGCCGACATTCAGCTTCGAGGCGCCCCAGGGGGTCGTGCGTGTCAGCAGGGAAAATCACCACACGCATCTCTGGCCGAAAGTCGCCATAGTTGATGCCAACGGTGAGTTCAGGATCGTTCGGGAGTCTTTCGAGCCGGTCCCTCCCGACCCTTACCTGAAAGGCTTTGATCCCGGAAACAGCCAGAATGACGAAAAGTCATTCTAGTAGGGAGGATTGCACTTAAATGACGACGTTCCGGCTTAAGGATCTAAGAGATTTATCGGTCATCGTCGTGCATCCATTGGACCAGGATGGAAAAGCGCTTCTGGACCAACTCAACAGAATTGGGTGCCGGACCGAGCTGGTTTGGCCGCCGACCAAAGCACTGCCCCCCGGCACCGATATCGTGATTGCTGGTGTTTTCTTCGAATGGCAAAACGAGTTGAAAGCGATGCTGAAGAAAACCAAGGCATCGTCTCCGACCGTGCTTGCCATCGTGAATTATGAAAATCCTGCCATGCTTCAAAATGTGCTGGAGTTGGGCGCGTTCGCAGTAATTTCCAAGCCAATAAGAGAGTTTGGAATGCTGATCAATCTTGTGGTCGCGCGGTCGAAATGGGAGGAGTCAATTCAACTCGCCGAGAAGTCTGTCCGGTTGCAGAAGAAGATCGTTGCGCAAAAAAATATCGCCAGCGCAAAAGAAATAATTATGGAATTACAGTCGATTAGTGAGAGCGAGGCCTATCGCGTCTTGCGCAGCAAAGCGATGGCCAAGCGGGTCTCGATTGAAGAAATGGCGGTCGCTGTCATCAACGCAAATGACCTCTTGTCAAAGGGCATTGATCGTGTATAGTCTGAAATTGTGGGCCAACGATGTCCCACTAGCTGCTCCAAAATAGCAGTTTGCTTGATAAGAATCGTATTCGTTTTTTTTGGCGAAATAAGCCTGACGAACGATGTTCTTTAAGCGCTATGCGGACAAAGATACCGTCGCCGGAACCAGGTGATTGGGTCTTGGATCTACTCAGTAAGGAATACGAGTAGTTTCCCACTGACTGTCCGTTTCTCATAATCCTCTGTCTTTTAAGTGTTGTGATCCCGACCTCTGGGGATTCACTTGAGCCATGTCTGCGCTCGTCACTTGGATGACGGAGTTTTCGCTCGACCATTTCAGGCGGAGAAAAAAATATTACCAGGGGTGAAAATTGCCGGCGCCGTGAGACGTGCTGGCCAATAATCCGGTGGAACTGTGAAAAGGAAGAGAAAATCATGTCTGTAACCCGCAGAAAATTGCTGAAAACATCCGCTTTGGGTGCCGCTGCACTCGCAACCCCGCATATCTGGATGCCCGGTACCCGTGAAGCCTGGGGCGCCACATTGACCGAAGGCGAGCCGATCAAGGTGGGCTTGCTGTTTTCCCTCACCGGTGGCCTCGCGGTCCCCGAAGAGGATTCAACCCTGGTGATGCAGTATGCGATCGATGAGATCAACGCTGCAGGCGGTGTGGCCGGCTTGCCGATCGACCCGGTCATCGTCGACGCGAAATCCGACTTCAAGGTTTACTCCGAAAAGACCCGCGAACTCATTCTGCGCGACAAGGTCACCTCGATCTTCGGCTGCTACACATCCGCAAGCCGCAAAGCGGTCCTGCCGACGATCATGCAGCGGGACAACCTGCTGTTCTATCCGACCTGTTATGAAGGCGCGGAATGCACGCAGAACACCATCTGCACAGGTCCTCTGGCCAACCAGCACTCCTTTGATCTGATCCCCTATATGGTCGAGCAGTTCGGACCGCGCGTGTTCTTCGTGGGCTCGAACTATGTCTGGCCGAAAGAGTCCAACAAGAACGCCAAGATCTGGCTTGAAAATGCAAATGGCGAACTTCTGGGCGAAGAGTACATTCCGCTCGGATCTTCCGAGTTCGGTCCGGTCCTTGAAAAAATCAGGGCCGCCAATCCGGACTTCATCTTCTCAACTGTGGTTGGCGCCTCCGACATCGCTTTCCACCGCCAGTTCAAGCAGGCCGGCCTGAATGTTGACACGATGCCGATCGCCTCGTTGACGACGGGTGAAATCGAAACCAAGGCCATGGGTGCTGAGTTCGGCGCCGGCCACTTCCTCTCGGCTCCATATTTCCAGAACATGGAAAACGAAACCAACGCCAAGTTCGTGGAGGGCTTCCTATCCAGTAAATATGGCAAGAACGGAACCACCCACTACAACATGGAGGAGACCTACCTCTCGGCCTACGTCTTCAAGGCTGCGCTGGAAAAAGCCATCGAGATGCATGGCATTGCTGACGTCACGCCACGCAAAATCCGCGATGCGGCTGCTGGCGTTCGTGTCGAGGCGGATGTGTCTCCGGAAGGCCTGATCTGGATCGACGAGAAGAACTTCAACACCTGGCTTGTCCCCAAGATCGGTCAGTGCCAGGCCGACGGCAGCTTCAAGATCGTCAAGGAGGCACCAGAGCACGTCGCGCCGGATCCCTACTCGATTTATCCCGACCTCGGCACTTGCACGGCTGATGGCCTTCTGGCCCCCGATGGGACGCTCAAGACTGACGTGATCTGATCGCAGATCCCGCTTTTGGACGGGCGCTCATTCTCCGCGCGCCCGTCCGGACCCGCCTGTTCCTGTTTCGATATTTGTAGAGGCACCCAATGGATATTGGCTCTATCACGAGCGCCGTGTTTCTCGGTCTGAGTATTGGCAGCGTCTTCCTGGTGGCTGCTCTTGGTTTGGCGATCATCTATGGCACCGCCGGCGTGATCAATATGGCCCATGGCGAACTGATCATGCTTGGCGCCTACAGCACCTTCATGATGCAAACCGTTCTGGGCCTGCCCTTTTTCATCTGTATTCCGCTGTCTTTCGTCATAGTTGGCTTTATCGGATACCTGATCGAGAAAGTCCTGATCAGCAGTCTCTACAACCGCCCATTGGACACATTGCTCGCCACCTGGGGCGTGTCGCTTGTGCTGATGCAGGGCGTTCGCATCATCTTCGGCAGCGACCCCAAATATGTCGAGGTCCCGTCCTTCCTGTCGACCAACATTGACCTCGGGATCGTCAACCTGTCGACGTTCCGACTGTTCGTAATGTTCATCTGCCTGATCATGGTGCTCGCCACCTGGTATCTTTTCTACCGGACAACCTTTGGCATCAAGGTCAGGGCGGTCACCCAGAACAAGGACATGGCAGCGTCCTTCGGCATCAATTCGAGCCGTATCTATTCCATCACCTTCGCCATCGGCGCGGGCCTGGCAGGTGTGGCCGGATCCCTGTTTGGCGCCATGAACATCGTGCTTCCGACCATGGGCACCAGTTACGTGGTTGAAGCCTTCCTGATGGTGGTTGCGGGAGGCGGAGGCCTGCTCGGCAGTATCCTTGCAAGCGCTTTGACGGGCCAGATCCAGTCAGCATTCGCATTCATCTACAACGACACATACGCAAGGTTCCTCGTGTTCGTGTTGATCGTAATTTTCCTCAGATTCAGGCCGCAAGGCATGATTAGCGCGGGAGCAAGCCGCCGCTGATCGGAGAGCCTATCCCGATCAAACCCGTGGTGAGTCAGAATGACCGGAGTTCAAAAGTGCTGAAACAGAATCCCTATCAGAATGTGAGGTATCAGTGGGGGGCATATGCCGTCTTCTTTGCCCTGATCGCATTGATCCCGCTGTCCATGGATGACGCCTTCCTGCTCAACCAGCTCTCGACCTATGGCGTTTACGGGATACTGGCGCTGTCCCTGAGCCTGTGCTGGGGCTTCGGCGGCATCCTGAACCTGGGGCAGGGAATTGCCTTCGGGCTGGGGGCATACGGCATGGCAATGACCATGCAGATGCAGACCCAGGACGCGGCCGACCCGATCCCGCCCTTCATGCTCAACAACGGTCTTGATGCCTTGCCCGCAATCTGGGAGCCTTTTGCCAACACCGGTCTTGGTATCTTCCTGGCGCTTGCAGTCCCGACGCTCTATTGCCTGATCTTTGGCGCGCTCATGTTCCAGGCTCGCGTGTCAGGACCTTTCTTCGCGATCATGACCCTCGCCATGCTCAGCGCGATCTACACCGTCTTCATCGACCTTCAATATCTGACCAATGGCGTCAACGGCATCAGCCCGCCGCAATCGCTGATGTTGGGATCGCTTGAGGTTGATCCCTATTCCACCACGTCATTCTGGGGCGTCTATATTGTTCTGCTGGTGTGCACGATTGCCGCGAAACTGATCACGCTGAGCAAGTTCGGTCTCATCGTTCGTGCCCAGAACAATGACGCCGAGCGGGTCCGGTTCCTGGGCTACAATGTCGCTGTCTATGAAACCCTGATTTACACGATCTCGGGTTTGATGGCTGCCTTGGCCGGATGCTGCTTTGCCTATCTGACGCAGTATGTATCGCCCAGCCAGTTCGATGTCAGCTTCAGCATTTCCATTGTCATCTGGGCCGCAATCGGCGGTCGCGGATCCTTGCTCTGGGCCATTCTTGGCGCCTTCATCGTGCAGGGTGCGCAGAGTTATCTGGGTGACGAATTTCTCAACACGTGGATCCTGATCCTCGGCTTCTTCTTCATTCTGGTTGTTCGGTTTCTGCCCACGGGCCTGGCTGGCCTGGTCGAGACCCTGTTGGGGCGTCTTGTCTCCGGCGGCATCAGCCTGTCCCCCGGCATCGAACAACCCAGCAAGTCATCTGAGTAGGAATAACCGGTCATGGTTGGCGTTTTGGAAATCAAGAATCTGCAGAAGAACTTCGATGCTGCGAAAGTCATCAATGACTTCAGCATGTCTGTTGTCGAAGGCACATTGTGTTGCCTGGTTGGGCCAAACGGCGCAGGCAAGACAACCACGATGGACCTGATCACGGGACGTCTCAAGCCGACATCCGGGGAGGTCATCTTCCGGGGCGATGTGATCAGCGGACAAACCGAGCCGGACATCGCACGCCGCGGATTGGGCCGGAAGTTCCAGATCCCGTCCATTTTCAAGGAACTGACCGTCGCGCAGAACCTTGAGGTCGCCTACAGCCTCGAGGTCAGTGCGCTGCGCAACCTGTTCAGCTTTTTCAATCCGAAATGCGAAGAGCGCATTGATGAAGTCGCCGAAATGGTCGGCTTGTCTCAGCGGTTGGAGATTGTCGCCGGCACGCTCTCGCATGGTGAGACCCAGTGGCTTGAGATCGGTATGGTCCTGATGCAGGACCCGACCTTGCTCTTGCTCGATGAGCCGGTCGCGGGAATGACCGAACAGGAAATCGCAAAAACAGCTGAGATCTTGAATGAACTCAAGAAGAAGAAGACGCTCATCGTAGTGGAACATGACATGGGATTTGTCCGCGAGATCGCGGATGAGGTGGTTGTCATGCACATGGGCTCGTTGCTCGCACAGGGAACCATTGAGGAAATCGAAAAAGATCAGCGTGTTCGGGACGTCTATCTTGGAACGGAGGATCACTGATGCTTTTGGACCTCAAAAACGTCTCATCCTATTACGGTGAAACTCAAATCCTCCGGAACATTTCCATCGGTGTGCCCAAGGGCTCATGTGTCTGCGTTCTGGGACGCAACGGTGTCGGCAAGACCACGCTTGTGCGCACCATCATGGGATTGACCGACAAGACGGAGGGCTCAATCAGTCTTGATGGATCCGAGCTGACAACCCAGCGAACCGATGAGCGCGCCAAGCTTGGCATTGGCTACATTCCGCAGGGCCGCCAGATCTTGGGCAAGTTCACCGTCCGCGAGAACATTGTGCTTGGCACATTTGCCAGCAAGCAGGAAACGGACGCCATTCCGGAGATCTGTCTCGAGCTGTTTCCCTATCTGCGCGAAAATCTGGGCCGGCGTGCCGGCCTCTTGTCCGGCGGGCAGCAACAGCAATTGGCGATCGCCCGCGCGCTTGCCGTTGATCCGCAGATCTTGCTGCTGGACGAGCCCACCGAGGGCATTCAGCCCAACATCGTGGCTGAGATCGGCGAGACCCTGCAGATGCTCAACAAGAAGCTCGGCATCACGCTCATCCTGACAGAACAGCACATCAAGGTCGCCCGCAAACTCGGTGACTCCTTTGTGATGATGGACAACGGGCGCGTTGTCGACAGCGGCGACATTTCGGCCCTCACCGATGAGGTGGTCGAGCGCCACATGACGGTTTGATTTGAGTGAAGTTGGATAGAAGCAAAGGAAGAGAACAATGATTGACATACCTCCGAAGGGCTCTCCCGAGAGGGAAGCATTGATCGCCGAACATCGCGCCTGCGTCGACTCCATGAAGGGCGTCGCCGGCTTCTCGGTTCTCAAATGCGAGACACCAGGCGATACCACCGTGATCACCGGCGGCGTGCATGAAAGCCCGCTTCTCAAACGCGTGTTGCTGCGCATGCGCGGCGAGAGCCCGGCCGGCAAGCTGATTGTCATCTGCACCAAGGTGGAGAAGGAATGGCGCATTGCCCGGCTCTCCGGCATCCGCGGCGTCCCGCCAGAGTTCATTGACGACAAGGTCTACGACAACGAGCAGGAGATTCAGCACGACATCTTCCTGATGCGTCTGGACGAACTGCCCGAGTCCGCGGGCATGCCGGAGCACTATAACGAGGGGTGGAAGCGCCGCAGCGACAACTGGCCGGTAACCTGACGTCGCTCACCTAGGGAGAGAGACAAGCCCTTGATTCGTTGAGGCAAATATTGACGCGCTGCGGCGCGAACGGCGGAGCTTTGTCCAACGGGACGCTCCACTGGAACGATCTTTGATTAGGAGAATGGATATGACAGCAATGAAGTTGACCGGATACGCCGACAAGTTCGGGGTCCATCCAGGGGAGACAATCAAGTTCTACGTCAACTGCGACGGACCTTCATCTTACAAGGCCGAGATCGTCCAGATGATCAACGGCGATACCAATCCGCGCGGACCAGGCTTCATTGAAAAGCCGGTCGCCGGTGGTCTCACCGAGACATTGCCGGGCAAGAGGCAGATCATTCACGGCGGCTCCTATGGATATGTGCCGGATGTTAAGGCGCTCAACGTCGAGAGCTTCACGTTGCAGCTTTATGTCTGGCCGACGACACCGATCACGCACCCGAAATACTGGAAGCACGGTGCCCAGGGCCTGGTGACCAAATGGTCTGGCGGCAAAGGCTACGGTCTGTTCATCAACGAAAAGGGCCATGCCGAAGTTCGCGTCAACGGTCAGTCGATCGAGACCCCGACACCGCTGCGTGATCACGCCTGGCATTTTCTCGCCGCGACCTTCGATGCGGCAACCGGCAAATTGGTTCTCATTCATGAACCGCAGATCCAGTATGCGCTCGACCCGGTGATCGAACCTGTGGAGACGACGCTCTCTTCGGGCATCGAAAATGTTCCGGTTCCGCTCGCGATCGCGGCTTATGTCGACGAAGTCACCGATGATCCCTTGGCAAAGTCTTCAAAGCCGGCAGGTGTGGTGTTCACAGGCAAATACAACGGCAAGATCGACTCGCCGCGGCTTTGCGCCAAGGCCCTTAATCGGGCTGAAATCGAAATGATGAAACTGGGCGCTCAGCCTGGCCTCACCGAGCGTCGCAACAGCGGCCCGACGGGCGCCCTGTCCGAAGTCATCGTCGGTGCCTGGGACTTCTCCGAGGGCATCAACACGATCGTCGCGACGGATCTTGGCCCGTATCGCCTTAACGCCCATCTGGTGAATTGTCCGACCCGCGCCCTGACTGGGTACAACTGGTCCGGCACCGTGTTTGACTGGAAGCAGGCGCCTGAGCAATACGGCGCAATCCATTTCCACGATGATGATGTCGATGACGCCCGCTGGGATGTCGACTTCGAATGGACCGTTCCAGAGGATTGCCTGAGCCGGTTTTACGCCGCCAAGCTGACGACCGAAGACGGCGATGAGGACTACATTCCGTTCTGGGTTGTCCCGGAGATCGGCAAGGAGCAGTCCAAGATCGCCTTCATGGTACCGACCATCAGCTACATGGCCTACGCCAATGAGCACGTGGCCTGTAATGCGGGTGGCGCGGAGCTGTTCATCTACCGCGTGCCGATCATGCAGCACCAGAACATGTTCCTGTCCGAGCACCGCGAGTATGGCGGTTCGATCTATGACACCCATACCGATGGATCGGGCATCTGCCTGTCATCGCGCCTGCGGCCAATCCTTAGCATCAGGCCCAAATACGACCACTTCCTGGCCCAGGCGCCGTGGCAGTACCCGGCCGACCTCCACCTGATCTACTGGCTGGAGACGATGGGCTATGATTACGACTGCATCACGGACGAAGATCTCACCTATGACGGTATCGCCCGGCTTGAGAACTACAACGTCATCATTACTGGCTCGCATCCCGAGCACAATTCCGGAACCCAGCTGGATGCGTTGCACAACTACACCCAGCGTGGCGGCCGGCTCATGTATATGGGCGCCGACGCCTGGTACTGGGTGCACTCGTTCCACCCGGCCTATGATGAACTCGGCCGTGGCGTCATCACCGAAATGCGCCGCTGTGAATCGGGCATCCGGACCTGGCGTGCCGACCCGGGCGAATATTATCATCAGGGCACCGGCGAGCTCGGCGGCATGTGGCGCTTCCGTGGCCGCTACCTGCACTCCGTCGCGGGTGTCGGCATGTCATCGGAAGGCTTCGATATCTCGTCGTACTTCTCACGCACGCCGGAGAGCAATGACAGCCGTGTGAGCTGGGCCTTCGAAGGCATCGATTACGACGAAAAGCTCGGCAATTTCGGTCTCGTCGGCGGCGGTGCTGCCGGTCTCGAGCTCGACATCGTGGACACGATGCTCGGATCTCCGCCGCACACGCTGACCGTGGCCACATCCGCGGGCCGGCATACCGAAGCCTATCTGCTGGTTATGGAAGACTTCGGCTTCAACCAGCAGGGTCTTGATGGCACCACCCACCCGCGTGTTCGGGGTGACATCGCCTACCATGAGACCCCCAATGGTGGTGCCTGCTTCTCGTTCTCATCGATCGCCTATTGCGGTTCGCTGCCCTGGAACGAGTGCAACAACAACATATCGACGCTGACCAAGAACGTCCTTGACCGTTTCATGGTCGATGGACCCTTGCCGCCAGCCCCTGCCGAAGCGGTCAAGTATCGGGGCCGCGCCGACTATTGATCCCAGCATCAAACCGCTGCCGCGCTTTCGGGCGCGGTGGCCGACCACGCAAACCAGAGGAACGGGAGACAGGCTGATGGCGAGACGTCCGGATATTGGATATTTTGAAGATGATCTGGATCTTCTGGATGCATCCACCTGGAGCAATGCCCGGCTGCCCGTCGAACAGGCGGAGCACATAAATACTCTGGTCTATCGATCCCTGACCTTTTCTCTGCTCGAGAACGAGGCGATCTGGACACGGGACTGGATCTTCATCGGGACCACTGACGATATCCCCGATGAAGGCGATCTGCTGCCCTACACGATCGGCAATCACGGCATTCATGTGCAACGCATGGCTGACGGCACGCTGGAGGGCCGCTTCAACAATGCCCAGCATGGCGGCTGCCGCGTCGTGCCGCAGCAATGCCAAAGCGGTAGCAAGACCAAATGCAGTTTCACATCCTGCGGCTACAGCCGTGACAGGGACGCCATATCCGCGTCGGACGCCGAAACCTCAACAGCTTTGATGTTTCAATATGTCGGCCTGCGTCCCGAGCGGCTGTTGCGGGTTTCGGTGGCGCAAGCGGGCAAGCTGATTTTCGTCAACCTGGATGGGCCGGACAAGGACTTCGCAAATCGTGCCGCCGATCTGGACGCCGGCATGGTGTCAGCGGTCTCGAGGGATCGCACCTCCAAGGCTTGGCTTGAATTTCAGTGCAACTGGAAATCCGTCGGTGAGGCGATGTTCGGGGCTGTGGCGACAGCCGGTTCCGGCAAACCGGACGTGCTCTCCGCGATGCTGCAGACGTCCGATGGCGAAAATGGCCCTGTCGAGGTTTTCGCAACCTGGCTGTACCCCAATCTCTTCTTGCTCCGCGCGGCAGGTGCAGCATGCACCATCGGAATTCAGCCGACAGCACTCGGCAAGGCCATGTGCCGCATCCAGTATTTTGCTGACGCCGCTGACGCTGGTTCGGCCAGCAGCCTTGAGGCGTTGGTGAGGGTTATCGCCCAGACCCGTGAAACCGCTGAACAAGCCCAGAGAAATCTCGTCAGCCAGGAGAACAGGCAACTTGTCGAACCTGGCATCTCACCGGCGAATGGCCGTGTTTCGCCTATCGAACACTGGGCCCAATCCGTGCTGATCGACCGGCTGATGACCATGCCGCGGACCATTGCCGATGACCCGCTGTATCAGCCTCTCAAGCACTATCTGATCTAGCAACAATGCGCGTGGAGTGAGCAATGAACCTGACAATTGCAAATCAGACGGTCGCCGACGGTGTCGCGATGTACGTCTCGGGATCGTTTGAAACCGCGGCTGAGATCTTCACCAGTCTCTCCGATGGCGGCGACGCGGAAGCCATGATGTGGCTCGGCTCCTGCTACGCCAATGGTGAGGGCAAACCGGTGTCCCCGGCCAAGGCGTTCGAGTGTTTCGAACGCTCCGCCAAGGCCGGATTTGCGCAAGCCATGACAAATGTGGGAGCGATGCTGGCGACCGGGCAGGGATGTGCGCGGGATGTGGAGGCCGGTCTGAAATGGCTGGAGATGGCATCGGAACTCAATGATGTCGGCGCCCAGTTCAATCTCGCCACCATACTGTCATCGGGCAAGGACGTGGAACCCGATATGGACCGCGCTGCGCACTGGTACAAGCGTGCTGCGGAGCAGGGGCATTATCCCTCCCAGGCGCGCCTGGGTTATTGCTACCAGCATGGTTCCGGCGTCCCAAAGAGCCGGGTCAACGCCTATGTCTGGTATGCGCTCGCCGCGCAGCACGGCGTTGGCACGGCGTTGAGCTCACTTGAACGCATCTTGCAGGACATGTCCGCCGAGGAAAAGCGCGAGGGAGCCGCGTTGATCCACTCATGGCGCCGCAAGACAAGCTCGATATCCAGCCAGGCTGTCATCGATCCGACACTGCAATAGGCGGCGAAGATGGAACAGAAATACAGCATCCAGCAAATCAAGTTCGAGCTCCTGAGTTACCTCAAGGAGTTCGGAACCGATGGCGCGGATTGGACCATCCAACTGACCACGGGGACTGATGATCAGGCCGTTCTGTGCCTTCGTGATGGTGAAGCCGGATCCATGATCTGGATCTGCAAACCAACGCTGAGCGAACGCGCGGCGACCCTCATCAAGGAGCACATGGTCTCACGCTTCGGGATGAACAGCCCGTCCGAGGACACCGTTCCCGTGCCTGTTGGTGCGGAGAGAAATTGGGTCTTGATGTACAGGAAAGCGAAAAGCCATGTTGCAGCGTAGCGGACATTTGCAGCCGGAATTTCCTGATCGGGCGTCGAGCGATGCAGAGTCCGGGGTGGCCCGATGCTGAAGATCGACCACATCATCGGCTCCGTGTCGGACGCCGCACTTCATGATCGCATTCACGATCTGGAGCATGCCCATGCCGTCGATTTTTTGTTGCTGCCCCGGCAGGACCTCTCACGGCGGCGGTTTCGTTCGTCGAGCGAAAAAGGATGCGACATCGCCATAAGCCTGGCGCGTGACGAGCAGCTGTTTGATGGTGCAGTCCTGATGCTGGATCAGCACAATGCGCTGGTGGTGAAGGTTGAAGCCGAGGACTGGCTACGGCTTACGCCAAGGGATCAGTCCTCTGCGCTCCAGGTCGGGTTTCATGCCGGAAACCTGCATTGGCGGGTACGCTTCGACGGTGATGACCTGCTCGTCGCTGTTGAGCGGGAGTTGCAGAGCTACACGGACAGGATTGACACTCTCATCAAGGACGGCTCGGTCAAGGCGCAGTTCGAAAGAGGTGCGGTGAATGGCTGAGATCCTGAATCTGTTGCGTCTCATGCAGTGCAACGACAGTTCCTTTCCGTCGGGCGCCTTTGCATTTTCCAATGGCCTGGAAACGCTGGTCAACGAGGGCCGGGTTCAAAGCGCGAAGGGGATTGCCGAAGTCATTGAAACGCAAATCCTGCCGCGCTGGCTGTCGCTGGACCGGTACTTCGTCGGGCAGGCCTTTCAATGCGTTGGTGATCTCGAACGGGTCACAGCAGTTGATCAGCAATGCCATCTCTACAACACCAACAATGATCTTGCGCAGGCATCCCGGCGGATTGGCAGGGCGCTCCTCAATGTGCACTCCAGGATCGAAACCCCCGGGGCGGCTGCCTACAAGGCGCTGATTGCGTCGAGCCAGACCATGGACCGTGCGGGTTACGAGCCCGTGATCCAGGGGCTGGTGTCTCATGCTCTGGGACTGGGCAAGCACCAGGCGGAAGTCGCCGCGCTGAACAGCACCCTGATGGGGTTCGTGTCTTCTGCCGTTCGGCTTGGCAAGCTTGGCGCCATTGAGGCGCAAGGCATCCTTGCAGATGTCTCCGTCGTTGCGGCCAGACAGCTTGAAGACGAGCCGCAACCCTTCCCGAGCAGCTTTTCGCCTTTGGCCGACATCGCGGTGATGCGCAAGTCATCCGGCGGCGCAAACCTGTTTTCAACCTAGATGGTCAGGAACTAGCAATGCTTTTGACACCCACCGAACTGGAACGACTGACCATTTTCTCGGCTGCGGAATTGGCGCGCAAGCGCCGGGCACGAGGGCGGCGTCTCAACGCGCCGGAGGCGATCGCAATCATCTGCGACGAGATATTGGAAGGTGCGCGCGACGGCCAATCTGTGGCGGAGCTGATTTCCCTCGGATCCACCATTTTGAACCAGGATGATGTCATGCCCGGCATCGCCGACCTGGTCCCGATGATCCAGGTGGAGGCGACATTTCCCGATGGCACAAAGCTGGTCACGGTTCACGATCCGATCCGGCCCGGCAAAATGGCACCGGACGAAAGCCTGGGCGTGATCGGCCACATCAGGGCCGCCGAAGGCACGATTGAACTCAATGCGGGCAGAGAGAAAACCGCCGTTCATGTGGTCAACACCGCCGACCGGCCGGTTCAGATCGGCAGTCATTTCCACTTCTTCGAAGTCAACAAGGCGCTCGAGTTCGACCGCGCGCAAACCTTCGGCTTCCGGCTCGACATCCCCGCAGGCACGGCGGTTCGCTTCGAGCCCGGTCAAAGCCGCGAAGTTGCGCTGGTGCGCTTTGGTGGTGCCCGCAAGGTCGGAGGCCTGAATTCGCTGACCAACGGCGAAACAACAGAAGATGCGAAGCCGGCTGCCTTGGAAAAGGCGCGCGCATCCGGATTCAAGGGAGCGTGAGCCGTGGTTGAAATGACAAGATCAGAATATGCGGCGATGTTCGGCCCCACCAAGGGGGATTGTATTCGCCTGGGCGATACAGAGCTTTGGGCCGAAATCGAACATGACTATGCGGTCTATGGCGACGAATGCATGCATGGTGGCGGCAAGACGTTGCGTGACGGGCTGGGACTGGTCGCGGGCAAGACCAGCACCGAAGGTGTGCTGGACATGCTGATCTGCAATGTCGTGGTCATCGACGCGGTGCTGGGCATCGTCAAGGGCGACATAGGCATCAAGGATGGCAAGATCGTCGGCGTTGGCAAGGCAGGCAACCCGGACATCATGGACGGCGTCGATCCGCGCCTGATCGTTGGAGCGTCTACCACGGTCCGCGATGCGGAAGGCTTGATTGCCACGGCCGGTGCCATTGATGTCCATGTGCATTTTGACAGTGCACAGCTTGTCGAACATGCGATGTCGAGCGGCATCACCACCATGCTCGGCGGTTCGCTCGGACCGATTACGGTGGGCATCGATTCAGGCGGCCCGTTCAATGTCGGCAAGATGCTGCAGGCCGCTGAACACTGGCCGATGAATTTCGGATTTCTGGGGCGCGGCAATTCGCACAAGCCCGAAGCCATGATCGAGCAGATCAACACGGGGTGTCTGGGGCTCAAGATCCATGAGGATTGGGGGGCTATGCCGGCGGCGATCAATTGCTGTCTGAGTGTCGCCGATGAACTCGATTTCCAGGTTCAGCTCCACACCGACACGCTCAACGAGAGCGGGTTTCTGGAAGATACCTTGGCTGCCATCGGCGATCGGACCATTCACATGTATCACACCGAAGGCGCGGGCGGCGGGCATGCGCCCGACATCATTCGCGTCGCAGGTGTTGCCAATTGCCTTCCGTCTTCGACCAATCCGACCAATCCCTTCACCATCAACACCTTTGACGAGCACCTCGACATGACGATGGTGTGCCATCACCTCAATCCGTCGATCCCGGAAGATGTGGCCTTTGCCGAAAGCCGGATTCGGGCCCAGACAATCGCTGCGGAAGACGTGCTTCATGACATCGGTGCGATCTCGATGCTCGGGTCGGACAGCCAGGGGATGGGCCGTATCCATGAGGTGATCACCCGCACCTGGCAACTGGCTTCCAAGATGCGCACGCAGCGTGGCCGGCTTCCCGAGGAGAGATCAGCCAAGGGCGACAATGAGCGTATCAAGCGCTACATCGCCAAATACACCATCAACGCCGCCAAGAGCTTCGGCATCGACGCCCATATCGGCTCGCTGGAAGACGGCAAGATGGCGGATATCGTGCTTTGGCGGCCCGGTTACTTCGGCAGCAAGCCGGAGCTTATCGTCAAGGGCGGCTTCATCGCCTGGGGTGCGATGGGAGATTCCGCCGCCAGCCTGATGACCTGCGAGCCGCTGATCATGCGCCCGCAATGGGGTGCGTTCGGGCGCGCCGCTCAAAGCCTCAGCGCCTGCTTCGTCAATCCGCGGGCAATCGACAACGGTCTCGACAAGACCCTCGACCTGAAAAAGAAGCTGCTGCCCGCACAAGGCACCAGAGTGCTGACCAAGGCCGATATGCTGCACAATGATGCCTGCCCGCACATCGAAGTGGACCCTTCAACCTTCGACGTTTTCGTTGATGGCAAATTGGCGACCTGCGAGCCGGCGACCCAATTGCCTCTGGCCCAGAGGTACATGCTGCGATGACCATTCAAGAGAAAATCGCGGCACCCGAGCCGGCCAATCGCAAGAGCCAGTTTGCTGCCCGCATCGGGATTGGTGGCCCTGTCGGCTCAGGCAAGACGGCGCTCATTGAAGCGCTCATTCCGCTGTTTCATGACCGGGGTGTCGAACTGGCCGTGATCACCAATGATCTGGTGACCAAGGAGGATGCACGGCGGGTCCAGGCCAGCGGCCTGATCGATCCCGAGCGGGTGGTGGCGGTAGAGGCGGGCGCATGCCCGCACACCGTGATCCGAGAAGATCCGACCCTCAACATTGCGGCTGCCGACGATCTGGCGGCCAAGTTCCCCGAGCTCGATCTGATCCTGATCGAAAGCGGTGGTGACAATCTGGCGTCAACCTTTTCGCTTGATCTGGTTGATTGGTGGATGTTCGTGATCGATGTGGCGCAGGGCGATGACATTCCCCGCAAGCGCGGACCGGGCACGCTGCAATGCGATTTGCTGGTCATCAACAAGCTTGATCTCGCGCGCCATGTTCTGGTGGATGCCGCCAATATTCTTGCGGAGGCGTCAGCCATTCGCGGTGAGCGCCCGACCATTGGCTGCATCAGCCGAGGGCTTGCGGAAAGAAAGGGCCTTGATGAGATCGTGGATCTCATCTGCCATCAGGTGTTGTTCTTCGGTGCCGAGGTTCCGGCATGAACATCCCGGTTTCGGTCCAGGATCTGCCGTTCCGCTCAACGAGTCTCGGCAGAAGTGTTCGTGCCAGGCTTCAGTTCCGCAAGTCTGGAAGCAGGACCTATCTTGCGGACCAGCACACGCCGCACCCGTTTCACATTACCCGCCCGTTCGCGATCAGCGGCGACCCCGAAGGCATGGCGACCCTGTATCTGCAGTCAAGCGCCGGCGGGCTCTATCATGATGATGACCATCATCTCTGCGTTGAGGTGGACGATGGAGCCTGCGCGCATGTCACCAGC
The DNA here is from genome assembly GCF_000154705.2 of Hoeflea phototrophica DFL-43. Lineage (NCBI taxonomy): Bacteria > Pseudomonadati > Pseudomonadota > Alphaproteobacteria > Hyphomicrobiales > Rhizobiaceae > Parahoeflea > Parahoeflea phototrophica. Next base: position 924,638 of record NZ_CM002917.1, read on the forward strand.
CAGGCGTCGACCATCATTCACAATTCACATCAGAGCAGTTCAAGGATCGATGTCGAACTGAAGGTTGGTGAAAACGGCTGGCTGGAATTCTGTCCCGAACCGGCAATCCTGTTTCCGGGTGCACGGCTGACAAGCACGCTGACGGCCAAGGTTCATCCTACCAGCAAGCTTTTGTTCTGCGATGCGCAGCTCTGCCATGATCCGGAAGGCGATGGCGCCACGTTCAACGAACTCGACAACAAGATCAGCCTCAATAACGAAGAGGGCGAGACCTTCTATGTCGATCGGGCGGTGGTGCGGGGAGAAAACTGGTTTGGCGCAACGGACGGTCGCCAATGCGCAGGCACCTTCCTTGTCTATGACGCCGGCAACGCAGCGCTGATCTCATCTGCACTTGAAGGCTGCATTGCCGGGTTTGATCCAGGCTGCGTCTACGCCGGCCAAACCCATCTGGCCGACCGCTCTGTTGTTGTTGTTCGGTTGATCGCCACCAGCGGTGCAAACCTGACCAATGCAATGCAGGCCCTCTGGAGTGCAATACGCGTTGCCCTGACAGGTAAAACTCCCATGCCCAGACGAAAATAGTGAGCCATCGGCCACGCGTGATGGCCGAAACAACAGAGAGGAAGTTAGCGTCATGTATCATGGAGATATCTCAAGCAGCAACGATACCGCTGGGGTTGCAGTGGTCAACTACAAGATGCCTCGCATGCACTCCAAGGCCGAGGTGATCGAGAACTGCCACAAGATCGCGGACATGCTCAAAGGCATGAAGCAGGGTCTTCCGGGTTTGGATCTTGTCATTTTTCCCGAATATTCGACGCATGGCATTATGTATGACGAGCGGGAAATGTATGAGACAGCCTCGGCAATTCCCGGCGAAGAGACGGAGATCTTCGCAGCCGCCTGCAGGGAAGCTAATGTCTGGGGCGTGTTTTCGCTCACCGGCGAACGGCATGAGGAACATCCCAGGAAGGCCCCCTACAACACGCTGATCCTGATGAACAACAAGGGCGAGATCGTTCAGAAGTACAGAAAGATCATGCCGTGGGTTCCCATTGAAGGCTGGTATCCGGGCGATTGCACCTATGTCGCAGAAGGGCCGAAGGGCCTGAAAATCAGCCTGATCATCTGCGATGATGGCAACTATCCGGAAATCTGGCGCGATTGCGCAATGAAGGGCGCAGAACTGATCGTGCGCTGCCAGGGCTATATGTATCCGGCCAAGGAGCAGCAGGTTGTCATGTCAAAGGCCATGGCATGGGCCAACAATGTCTATGTGGCCGTTGCCAACGCGGCCGGTTTTGACGGCGTCTATTCCTATTTCGGGCATTCCGCGTTGATCGGATTTGATGGCCGGACGCTGGGCGAATGCGGCGAAGAGGAAATGGGGATACAGTACGGACAGCTCTCGGTCTCGGCGATCCGCGACGCACGTGCAAACGGTCAGTCCCAGAACCATTTGTTCAAGCTGGTCCACCGTGGATACACCGGCATGATCAACTCCGGTGATGGCGACAAGGGGCTCGCCGCCTGTCCCTACGAGTTCTACACCAAATGGGCGGAAGACCCCGAGGGCACCCGCGAAATGGTCGAGGCAATGACCCGGCCCACTGTCGGGACGGATCAATGTCCGATGGACAATATTCCAAACCAGAAGACCGCTGCGACGCATCGTTAGGCCGCAAAGCCCATGGAAGCTCGCCTTTGATGGCGGGCTTCTGGACCTTTTATCCCGGAGGCGATCGGTTTGGATTGCGATCAGTACATGTTGGAGAGCGAGCCGCGCTACTACCCCGCTGGCAATGAGCTTGCATTGTACGAGGCGGCATATTCCATGCGGTTGCCGGTCATGCTCAAAGGGCCGACCGGATGCGGCAAGACCCGGTTCGTCGAGCATATGGCGTGGCGGTTGCAAAAGCCGCTGGTCACCGTTTCCTGCCATGAAGACATGACCGCGGCGGATCTGGTCGGCCGTTTCCTGCTCGGTTCCGATGGCACCTATTGGCAGGATGGACCTTTGACAATGGCGGTTCGAATGGGCGCCATCTGTTACCTTGATGAAGTCGTCGAGGCGCGGCAGGACACCATAGTTGTCACCCATTCGCTTACCGATGACCGGCGTATGCTGCCACTTGAGAAGAAAGGTGAGATGGTCCGGGCGCATCCGGATTTCCAACTGGTGATCTCCTACAATCCTGGCTATCAGAGCATTCTCAAGGACCTCAAGGAATCCACCAAACAGCGCTTCTGTGCGCTTGATTTTGCCTATCCGGACCGGGCTTTGGAAGCGCAGATCGTGCGCGATGAAGGCAATGTCTCAGACCGGCTTGCAAGGACCATTGTCGAGATTGGCGAAAAGTCCCGCAACCTTGGCGGAGAGGGGCTTGCCGAAGGGGCATCGACGCGGATTCTTGTTCAGATGGCGCGACTGGCGGCTGCCGGCTTGCCGCTCGACCAGGCCGCGCAATTCGCACTCATCATACCGCTCACCGATGATCTGGACATACGGGATGCCCTGAGCGGGATTGTCGATGCCTGTCTTCCGGGAGCCTGATATGAGCGCTGCGCCAACCCGCATCAGGCAAGCCACGGTCTCTTCCAATGTCATGTGCGCTTTGTCGCGCGGATCATCGATCAGCAGTCCGTTGCATGACCAGCATGAGATCTGGGCGCAGGCTTGTGAGCGGTTGAGATCGGCAGGCTATGCCCCTCGGGTCGCAAGGGCGTACCAAAAAGCATCTGTCGAAATCGCTGACAGAAGAGGCCCCGCCGCCGCAATCCAATTGGCCGACACGGTCTCGATGGCAGCAATCAAATCCGGATCATCGGTGGCTGAAGATCTCTGTGCCAAGGCTGTTCTGGTGAACAGAAGATATGATGAACCAGACGCGTTCGAGCGTTGGCTGGCTCTCATCGGTCTGCTCATAAGCCGCGCCGCTGCGTCATTGGGATTCGCACTCAAGCAGATGGAACTGCTGACACAGCGCCTCACGATTGAAGGTCTTGAATTCTGGGTGTGGTCCGGCATTCGGAGCTCAGGCAGTGATCAAGCCCGGCAGCTGGCCTATTTCAAACTCGAGGCTCCTGAAGCGATACGCGGGCTGGCACAGGCTGCCGGAGAAGCAAGTTTCGCCGATTTCTCAACCGGTATGGAAGCCTATCTGGCGGGGCTTTACGGTTTGCGATTGAAACTCAGGGAGAACGTCCCCGCGAATGTCGATCCAACTGATTACCGGGCGACATTTTCACACGGCGTGATCAGTGTTCCTGCCGCCATGCCCGGGCTTGGACGGTCTGAGCTCAAGGCGCTTTATCGGGCGAGTCTGGCACATGTCGGGGCGCATCTGGCGTATTCGCCATGCAAGATAACCAAGGGACGTCTCCGCCCGATCCAGATTGCGGTTGTTTCCGTGATCGAAGATGCGCGCGTGGAGCATTTGGCGATGCGCGACATGCCGGGTCTGAGGCGTTTGTGGCAGCCATTTCACGCCGCCAAACCCTCTGCCATGCAGACCGCGCCACATATGTTGACCTCCCTGACGCACGCGCTCTTTGCTCCCGATTTAATTCCGGATAAGGGCCAGGAAAACAGCTGGGTCGGCAAAGCCAGCAGGATGTTTTTTGATGCACGCGATGAGTGGGAGGACCCTGATCTCAGCCGCCGGCTTGGAAACGGCCTGGGGAATGATCTGGGGCAAATGCGTGTTCAGCTCAATGCCAAGAACTACACTGTCCAGCCCGCCTATCGTGACGACAATCATGGAATCTGGGATTCCCTTGATCCGCCTCTGGCCGACAATCCCGAAACCGTGGAACTGCAGACCGAAGCGATAAAAGTCCGAAAGGAAGAAAACGGCTCGTCCAGAAACAACAGCACTCGGGACAGTGAGCAGGATGAACGCCAAACCGCAAAACCGATGGAGGCAGATCAAAGCCGGGACACTGGCCGGTTGATTGGCCGCTTCCCCGAATTCGACGTCCAGATCAATCGTGAGAGAGCCGACTGGGTCACGGTCAACCGCTACGAGGCAGTGCAGGGTTCGGGAGACTTCTGGGATAAAATCCTTTCCGAGAAATCGCAGCTGATCAGCCGTCTGACGTCGCTGATCAAATCCAGCGCATTTGGCGAAACAAGAAACCGGAAGCGCCAGCCGGATGGCGAGTCTCTGGACATCGATGCCTGCGTCGCTGCGCTCTCTCAATTGAAAATGGGGCAGATGCCGGATCCGGGCATCTACGAAAAACGCGGCAATCCGGCGCGCGAACTGGCGGTCAGCATCCTCATAGACATTTCCCAATCAACAGGTGACCAGATGAGGGAGACAACCGCTACGCTTCTTGAGCTGGAAATGGAGGCGGTGGCGGTTCTGGCAGCTGCGCTTGAAGAGGTTGGAGACCGCTTCGCCATCAATGCCTTTTGTTCCGTCGGCAGGCATGATGTCCGTTTTTATCCCATCAAGAGCTTTGACCAACCGGCGGACGAGAAGACGGGGCGCGCCCTGTCTGCGCTCAGGTCCGGTTATTCGACACGTATGGGCGCTGCTCTTCGCTGTGCCGGATCAGAACTCATGAAGGTCAGGGCTCGTCGGCGCCTGGTGCTCTTGTTGAGCGATGGCGAACCCTCCGACATCGATTGTGATGACCCTGATTACCTTCTGCACGATGCGCGGCGGGCTGTTCGGTTGTTGGCCGCCAGCGGCGTTGATGTGTTTTGCGTCGGCTTGGGCGCAACCGCTCTCGACGTTCAAAACTCGATCTTTGGCCGCAACGGTTTTGCAAACATCGCCACGGTTCAGGAACTGCCTGCGAAGCTTGCCGCGCTTTATCTGAAACTCTCGCGATGAAGAGCCGGATCAATCATCGGTCGCAGCTTCGACATTTCACCACGATCCGCCTTGGAAAGGACCTGCAATGACACATCCTTCAATCAATCTGGAGACCCTCAGCATTGCCTCGATCAGCGAGGGCCTGGCCAGCGGGAGCTTCACCGCTGAAGACCTTGCTCTGGCAAGCCTCGAACAGGTGAAAAAGCTCAACGGCACCTACAACGCGATCATTCTTGAAAACCCCGAAGCGCTCGAAACCGCCCGGGAGATCGACAAGCGCCGCGCCGCCGGAGAAGCCTTGGGCCCGCTCGCCGGCGTGCCCGTCGTTGTCAAGGATCCGATGGACATGAAAGGCTTCCCCACCACCGCCGGTTGGCATCTTTTGTACAGCAAGACCGGCGGTGTGGATTTGATGCCAGAGACGGACTCGCCGGTTGTGGCACGGATGCGGGCGGCCGATGCCGTGATCCTGGGCAAGACCAATGTTCCTGTTCTCAGTCACACGGGCTCCCACGCCAATGACAGTTGGGCAGGCCCGACGATCAACGTGGTTATGGAGGACCGATTGCCAGGCGGCAGCAGCGCCGGTACCGCGTCTGCAGTTGCCTGCAACATGTGTGTTGTGGGCCTGGCCGAAGAAACCGGCGGCTCGATCCAGAACCCGGCATCGGCCCATGACCTTGTCGGCATAAAGCCTACCATGGGTCTGGTGCCGAACGCCGGCGTGGTGCCGCTTTCAGGCAACCGTGACGTTGTCGGCCCGATCGCCCGCACCGTTGCCGATGCGGCCAGCTGTCTTGATGTGTTGGCCGGATGGAGCGCGGAGGATCCCAAAACGCTGGCAAGCGTGGGCAAAATTCCTGCCGGTGGCTTTGGATCCAAGATGTCCACGGGCGCGCTCAGCGGAAAGCGGCTCGGCCTTTATGGTCCGGGCTGGCGCCCTGACACATTGTCCGATGAAGCGATTGCTCTTTACAAAAGGGCCCAGGCTGAACTCTCGGATGCCGGCGCCATTCTCATTGAGGATCCCTTTGCCGGAACCGGCTTTGCGGATCTGCGCGAAGTGACCCCGCCAACGCCTCATTTTGACGGGCGCGGACTGGAGTCCATCGCCTGGGATGTCGACTGTTACCTGAAGCGGCTTGGCCCGAGCGCTGCAATCAAAAGCTGGAGCGAGTTCGTCGAGGTCGTCAAATCCGAAGATCCCTTCTCGCCCGGTGGTGTGTTGAGCTTCATGCCGTCCTTGCCGGATTTCCGCACGGCCATGGAAAACCCGACAGCCCCGCCGGAGCTGCCTGAATTCATCGCCTTGAAAGCGGCTTACCTGGGCTTGTTGTCCGAGGTGTTTGACAAGCATTCCCTCGACGGCCTGGTGTTCCCGCAAATGCAGTATGAGTTGCCCGGGCTTCATTCCGGCGAGCCGCTCATGGAGACGACCGTTGGAGAGTTGAACATCGCGGGAATCCCCGCGGTCACGGTTCCTGCCGGATACTACGCATCCGGTTCTCCGTTCGAACTCATTTTCCTGGGCCTGCAATGGTCCGAGACGGAGTTGATCGGAATGGCATATGCCTATGAGCAGGCCACGCTGCATCGAAAACCAGCGGTCGAATAGGCCGGGTGGAACCGCTCATGACCAGGTCGCAGACTGCATTTTGCTCAAGTCAGACAGCAGGTGCTGCCAAGTCGCGTGGGCGTTTGCTTCGCATGGGGTTGAAGACCCGCATTGCCGGTCCTCATCCAACCAAGGGCAGGGCACCTTGGCGGGGAAAGAAGAAACCGTCATCAAACCTCTGTGGCAGGGAAGCGCTGGAAGTTCATTTTCCAAGCGGAAACAGGGCATGGAAGGACACCGCTTTTGTCTGAGGCCCATGATCTCTTCCCGATCGACACTGCGCTGTTGGAGGCCCTGATGGAACAGGTGTCAAGCTTCGGCGACACCGGTGATGGTGGTGTGGACCGGCCGGCATTGAGCGACAATCACAAGGCAGCGCGTGATTGGCTGTGCAGCGAGTTGCGCGAGCGTGGCTATACGGTGCTGGTGGACAATATCGGCAATGTCTTTGGCTGCCTTGATCTGGCTGGTCCGGACGCACCAAGGGTGATGGTGGGGTCGCATCTCGACAGTCAACCCAAGGGCGGACGCTTTGATGGGGCCTATGGCGTGGTTGTGGCGCTGACGGCGGTTGAGACATGGCGAAGAGAAGCTGCCGAATGTGGCATCGCACCGAGTTGCAACTACGTCATCGTTGACTGGATGAATGAGGAGGGGGCGAGGTTTCAGCCCTCGTTGCTGGGATCTTCGGTCTATGCGGGCAGCTTGACGCGCGACTTTGCGTTGGCGCGCACCGATCGCGATGGCAAGACCGTGGAGCAGGAGCTGCTTCGCACAGGCTATCTGGGCACTGATGAGCCTCCGCAGCCCGATTGCTTTCTTGAAGTGCACATCGAAGGCGACACCGCCCTGGAGCAGGCCGGCAAGCGGATTGCACCCTTTGTGCGCCATTGGGGTGCACTCAAGATCCGCATCGAAGTGATCGGCCAGCAGAACCATACCGGCCCGACACCCATGGAAGACCGCCATGATGCTGTGCTCGGTGCCGCATACATCATCGCCAAGGTCCGGGAACTCGCCGACACTGCCGCCGGCACGCTTTACACCTCTGTTGCCCGCGTCGACATTTCGCCAAACTCACCCAACATCGTTCCCGGCAAGGCTGTCCTTTTTGTGGAACTGAGAGCGCCTGAACCGGACATGCTTGAATGGTCCGAGGCGCAGTTGAAAGCAGCGCTTCCAACGCTTGCGGAAAATGCCTCGGTCGAGGCCCAGATCATTGCAATCGATCATCGCCCCGCCGGCAAATTCGACCAAAGGCTGGTGGGTCTGGCAGAGCAGGGTGCTGACAAGTTTGGCTATCCGCGGATGCGGCTGGATACGATTGCCGGTCATGATGCCGTGGCCGTCAACGCAGTCATGCCCGCGATCGTTATTGCAGTGCCATCGGTCAATGGAGTCATCCACCGCTGTGATGAATACACCTCGCCAGAGGATCTTGCCGCCGGTGGCAATGTTCTTCTCGACATGATCCGGCAACTGGACTTGGCGGGTGGCTCTTTGGACAACGCAGGAGACGTCAAATGAATGGACTTGTGAGCGACACCATGATGGCAGAGGCCGTCTCGGCAGCCGGTCTTGGGATGGAGGGGGCCATTGCCGGCCCGGCAGCGCTCGCCTCTCCCAGCTATCAGGCCTTGGAGAGCCGTTCGATCATCACCGGTGGGAGCTTTGTTAAGCGCATTCATCCCGAAATGCAGCAAGACTTCGATCTTGCCACCGCGTTTGAACTCGCCAAACGAGCCGGGCAGGCGGGCGCAGGGCCTGAGATCTGGTGGAGCGATCTTGCATCGGGGACAATTGCGATGGAGACCCTGGGAGATGGCTGGACGACGGCCCGTCAGAATGACTTGCAAATCCCCGCTGTAATCGAAGCTGCGATGCAGGCAATGAAGAAGCTCCATGGCTGCGCCGCCATTTCCCATCGGTTCGACCCCTTTGCCAGGATCGATGAGCTGATGGAATCTTGTTCCAGCGAAGGTGTTGCGCTCCCTGACGATGTTGTCTGGTTGCGCCGGGTCATCGCCATGGCCGAGCCGCTGCTTGACAGCGCAACACTTGCGCCATGCCGGAATGACGGATCCTCGTCGAACCTGATGATCGGTCCCGAGGGAAAGGTCTTGCTGATCGATTACGATCGTGCCGGGATGAACGATCCGCTCTATGATGTGGGCTGTCTTCTGGCCGAGATGACGGATCACGAACGCGATATGCATGACGGCTATGCCGCCTATGCAGGCGCTTTTGATCCGGTCGGGTTTGCGCGCTCGCGGCTTTGGTCCCACGTCGACGACATGCTCCATGCGCTCTGGAGCCGACGAATGGCGCACCGCTCCGAGCGCAAGGCAGTCGAGTGGATCAAGTATGGCGAATGGCGGCTTCTGCGACTGCGGATGGCCTTGGTCCATCCGCTCTTCGAAGAGAAAATCCGCACTTCGGGAGCGGCATCATGATGAAAGCTCTTGGAAGTGCACAGCACCCGATGGAAGACACAATCGAAAGCGTTATCCGCGAAGCACCGCTGTTCCAAGGCGGTGCCGGAATGGTCTATGGACCCGTTTCAGGCGGTATTTCCAATGAGAACTGGCGTGTGAAAAATACGCAAGGGGCTGGAGACTGGTTCGTCAAGGTTCCCGGCAACGGCACGGAGATGTTCATCGACCGCATCACGGCGATTGATGCCTCCAAGAAGGCTGCCGCAGCCGGTCTTGGGCCAAGGGTCTATGATGATCTTGCCGACAGGGGCGTGGAGATCAATGATTTCCTTCCCGGACATCGCCCTTCGAACCATGGTGATTTCGCCGATCTGGAGACCTGCAAGACGGCAATCGGCGCCTACCGCATCCTTCACGGTTTGCCGGCTCTGGGGCTCACCAAGACGGTTTTCGACATGATCGATGAACATGTCGGTCAGGTGCGCGATCTCGGTGCGCCGATGTACAAGGACAGTGACTGGATCCTGCTCAACACTGCGATCGCACGCGACGCGATGAACGCCTCTGGCCTTGATCTGGTAACGTCTTTCAACGACCCGATGCCGGGCAATTTCATGATCGGTGAAGATGGCTCCATCATGCTGATCGATTACGAATATGCGTCGATGAATGACCGCTGTTACGATTTCGGCATCTGGTTCGGCGAGATGTTCTTTTCACCCGAGCGGGAGCTTGAGCTGATTGAGGAGTATTTCGGTGAAGTGCGCTCCGACATTGTGTCCCGTGTGATTGTCCACAAAGCTCTTGCCGATGTGAAATGGTGCCTGTGGTCGATGGTTCAGCTCAAGGTTTCACGGCTCAGGTTCGACTTTCACAAGTATGGTATGTGGAAGAAAATGCGGGCGCGCGCGATCATGGAACATCCGGACTGGTCGACGCATTTGCGCAAGCTGTGATGAAACGGCCCGCTCAAAAGCAATCACTAAATCGCGTTTAGGTTGCGTGATGTTTTGCCGTGGTGAGTGGTTGGAAATCAAGCCGCCCGCTGTCTCTGAAGTTCCGGCTGTGTCTATCTCAGCCAATCCTCCATGACGAACCTGCCGGCGCCACAAGCCGGATGCGATCGCGCGGCTTTGCAAAGGTCCGTCCAATCTGCCGGCCGCGCTTTCTGTTCCGTTTCTCCACCCGGTCGCTCAAGGTCCAATCATTTCATTAAACACAAAACGGTGTCCGTGAGTCTGATGACGTTGGGTAAAGAGTGAAGTCAGCGTTTTGAGTCCCGGAGCTGGACCACGTCACATCTTTGAGGGCGATGCGGCTCATGGCTATCGGCAAGACTCCGGATTGTCCGTTTGCCTTGGCCCGGGCCGGTTGTCCCAGAAAGACATTGTGTTTCATTGTGATGCAGACTGGGCAACTGGTCTGCACCATTTGGTTACCCTGCCTGAACAAAACTGGTGACACCAAGGCCTTACTCCGAAAATCAAGACTTGTGTCAAAGCCCAATACCATGTTCGTCTTCAGGTTGTAATGTTGGGCTAATTGATAAGGTGTGCCGATGTGTGGGCGTATCCGAACGCGTTCCACAGATCGATCACGAGGATATCAGGATGTGCGAAATCAGTATTGAAGGTTCCGATCTGGTGAAGTTGTCGCCGGAAGCGCTCGCCATGATCGAAGGCGTCAAGGCGCAGATGCATTCCTCGATCGGACAGGTGGTGCTGGCGATGAGTTCGGTGCCGCGCTACCGGAACCATTCGCTTGCGGATCTGGCCCACCTTGTCATCGATCCGCTGGTGCGTGATTGCATTTCCATCGCTTCAGCAAAACCGATCGAAGACGCCGATCCGGAGACGGCTCTGGCACCGGCGGCAATTGCCATCTGGGCGAGCGTTTCCGATCAGGTCGACAAGAAAATCAAGGAACAGATCGAGGCGGGTGCTTTCCCGGTCCGCCTCAAGGTTATGGACTGGAAAAGCGGCGACCGGGTCTGGCTCCTCGATATCATCGCGCCGAACCGCGACCTGGCGACCGCGATGCTCGTGAGCTTCAAGCAGATCGCCAAGGCTCAGCCGCTCAACATCCATCCAATTGTCGCAGGATTGGTTGATCCCGAGATCCTTGAAATCCTGATGCAGGCGGACAGCGCCCAAGAAGACCCCCCTTTGTCGGCACTGAATTAAGCACCGATTATGAAAATGTGCCTCCCCGATCCAGGGCACGGGGGGCAGGAAGCCATTGCCTCGGGCAATGCGCCGGACGCTCAGGCCAAGGCCGCAGTAGCGATTGTGTTTTGTTCGAGGATGGCCTGCCGGGGTGATCGCTGCTGAATTTGCTCGGATCCGGCGGCTAGGTCGGCGCGAATGGCACTCCCAACATGCTGACTTCAACTGGTGGCACGTCGCGCTTCGGACAAGGGCGCGGCGCGCAGTTGGTCGCCTTCCATCTCTCCGCACCCAGGACCCAAGCTCCTTCTAATATGCCCTTTCCCGTTCAGGGCCGTTGCAGAGCCTCCTTTGCGGCCTGGGGCCGGATTCGGTTGACGCCATGCGAAAATAGCCTTTAGTGTCCAACAATCGGACACTAAAGGTAGCAGTCTGGGCTGATGGCGATGGTGGGTGCGGCAAGTCATGTGCTGGAGGAGCACAGTCGCGACCACAGCTTTTGTCGAAAGCCCTGTCCGGACATTTCTCAGGGAGGAGACAATGAAAATGATGAAATCCAAGATAGGCGGTGCACTTGCCGCAACAGCACTTGCCACCTGCATGGCAGGGCCGGCAACGGCCGCAGATGATACGTTCAAGATCGGCGTGATCACGTTCCTGTCCGGGCAGGCGGCCGAAAGCTTTGGCGTGCCGGCCTGGAACGGTGGCAAGCTGCTGGTCGACATGCTCAACGAAGGCGGAAAACTGCCCGCGCCCTATGACAAGATGGGCTTTGGCGGCATGAAGATCGAGGCCGTCATCGTTGATGAAGCCGGTGGCGCCACCAAGCAGGTGCAGGAGTTCCGCAACCTCGTGCAGCGTGAGGAAGTCGACGCAGTCGTCGGTTACGTCTCCTCCGGCGATTGTCTGGCCATTCCGCCGGTTGCCGATGAACTGAAAGCCTTCACGATCCTGTATGACTGCGGCACCCCGCGGGTCTTCGAGGATGGCAGCTACGAATATGTGTTCCGCACCGCGGCTCATGCCACGATGGACAATGTGAGCCTTGCACGCTACCTCAAATCCCGTAGTTTCGATGTCCCGAGCTTCGCCGGACTGAATCAGGATTATGCCTGGGGGCAGGACAGCTGGGCCGACTTTACAGGCGCAATGAAGCAGCTCTATCCCGATGCCGAAGTCAAAACCGCGCTGTTTCCGAAATTCGGTGCCGGACAGTACGGAACGGAAATCTCGGCGTTATTGCGTGAAAAACCGGCGCTGGTCCACTCGTCCAATTGGGGCGGCGACTTGCAGGGTTTCCTGATCCAGGCCACGGCGCGTGGCTTGCACAAGCGGGCGCAACTGGCGCTGGCAGCGGGCGATCACGTGATTCCGCAGCTTCAGGACAAGATGCCTGACGGGATTTTCCTTGGCGCGCGCGGCGTCAACGGTCTGGCCGCTCACGCCCGCGGCGGCGAGCTCAAGGAGCTGACCGACACGATGTGGGATGCCTATGAGGTGGAATACAACACCTTCCCGGTTCAGGCCCCGTTCCGCATGTGGCAGGCGCTGTTCGGTCTGAAGACGGCGGTCGAAAAGGCGATGGCCGACAATGGCGGTACAAAGCCGACCAGCGAGGAGCTGGCCGCAGCCATGAAGGGCCTGTCATGGGATGCACCCTCGGGCCGCATCGAGATGGCGCTTGCAGGCGGGCACCAGGCAATCCAGCCAAACGCCATCGGCACCACAAAGTGGAATGCTGATGCCGGCGAAATGGAACTGGTTGACGTGGAGTACTACGCTGCCCGTTGCGTCAATCCGCCGGAAGGCATGAAGTCTCAGGATTGGTTGGCGCAGGGTTTCCCCGGCGCCGAGTGCGACTGACACTGAAACCTGAACAGACCCGTCGCAGACATGCGACGGGATCCCTTCTCATGTACAAGTGTTCGGACCCCTGACCCATGGATCTTGCGGCAACCATCCTTGTTGATGGACTCATTTATGCGGGCTGGCTGTTTATCGTCTCCGTTGGCCTGACGCTCGTTTTCGGTGTGCTCAACATTCTCAACATTGCGCATGGCAGTCTCTATGCCATCGGCGCCTATGCGGCCGCCTCAATGGTGGGAGCCTATTTTGCCCTCGGCGGCGAAGCTTTTCCCTATGGCAGCTATGTTGCCATGATCCTGGCGGCGGTGCTGGTTGCGCTGGTGCTCGGCCCGCTTTTGGAACGCGGCCTGCTGCGGTTTTTCTACGGCCGCGATGAAGTGCTGAACGTGCTGGTGACTTATGCGGTGTTCCTCATACTCGAGGACGTGATGAAGCTGATCTGGGGCGTGAACCCCTATTTCGTCTACGAACCCTACACGCTGCTTGGCGATGTCGAGATCGGGCCGCTGTTTTATGTCGGTTACGATTTCGCGGTGATCGCGGCGGCCATAATCGTCGGTCTGGCGGTTTGGCTGACGCTCAACAGGACCCGGGTCGGCAAGGTTGTGCTGGCGGTCATCCATGATTCCGAGATGAGCCAGACCATGGGTGTGAACGTGCAACGCATTTATCTGGGCGCCTTCATGGCCGGGACGTTCCTGGCCGCTCTTGGCGGCGCGCTGACTGCACCGATGATATCCGTGACCCCGGGGCTGGGCGTCAATGTCATCATCGTCGCCTTCGCCGTGGTGATCATCGGCGGGCTCGGATCGGTTCCGGGGGCTGCCATTGGAGCGTTGATGGTCGGGATCAGCCGTGCGGCCTCTGTTCATCTGCTGCCTGAGGCCGAGCTCTTCATCATCTATTTCGTCATGGCGATTGTCTTGCTGTTCCGGCCTGAGGGGCTGTTTGCGAAAACCCAGGCGAGGAAAATCTGATGCGGTACAATCTCATCCTCGCGGCCGTCGTCGCCTTTGTCGTGCTGGCGGCAGGATCGGTGGTCCTGCCGGACTGGGCGATGTTCCTGTTCGCCATGGCGCTGGCCAAGGGCCTGGTCTGCCTCGGCATTGTCGGCATGATGCGCGGCGGCGTCGTGTCGTTCGGGCAGGGGCTCTATTATTGCCTCGGCGCCTACACCGCGACGCTTGTGGCCAACAATTTCGGTGTCTCCGACATCTTCCTGCTGACGCTGTTGAGTGCGGCGGTCTGCCTTCTGGTCGGGATGGCTTTTGGGCCGCTGTTGTCGAACTACCGGGGCATCTTCTTCGCCATGCTGTCGTTGGCGCTGTCGATGGTGCTCTATGGCTCGCTGTCCAAGATGAGCTTCATCGGCGGGACGGATGGATTGAACATTGCCGCGCCGACATTTCTGGGCTGGGCGCCGGAAGGCCGCGCGCTCCAGACAGCGCTCTATATTTATGTGGTGGCGATTGTCGTGATCGCGGGCACGCTGATGCGCGTCTATTTTGACAGTGAACGCGGACTGATCACGCTCGCCACCCGCGACAATGAACTCAGGGTCGAGTATCTCGGCGCCTCGGTGCGCAATGTCATGACCTACAACTACGTCTTTGGCGCGGTGCTGGGCGGAATTGGCGGAACCATTGCGGCGCTGGCTCTGGGCCATGTCGACCCGGAATTTGCCTTCTGGACGACCTCCGGCGAGTTTGTCTTCGTCGCGATCCTTGCTGGTTTTCTGTCCGTTCCGTCGGTCTTCGTCGCGGCGATCATCCTCGAACTGGTGCGGTCGTTTTCCAATCTCTACTTCCCCAACACCTGGCAATTGGCGCTCGGGATCTTCCTGCTTGTGGTGATCATCGTCCTGCCCAACGGACTGGGATCTTTGGTCAAACGCCGGAAAGGAAAGGCGGCATGAGCAAGGGTGTGCTTGAAGTCCGCGACGTGCAGAAAACCTTTGGCGCAGTCACCGCTGCCAAGGATATCTCAGTCACGGTGCCTGAAGGGGCTGTCTATTCGCTGATCGGATCCAATGGTGCCGGCAAGACCACTTTCGTCAACATAGTGACAGGCTATCTCAAGCCTGATTCCGGTACGATCAATTTTGGCAACCGCAACATTGCCGGACTGGCGCCGCGCCAGATCACCCGATTGGGCATTCACCGTTCCTTCCAGATCGCGCAACTGTGCACGGAACTCACGGTAGAGGAAAACATGCTGGTGGCTGCGGCGATCCATGGCCGTTCGGGGCCTTCGTTCCTGCGCCGGGCGCATGATGCAGAGGCACGAGAACGCGCGGTGGCCACGCTGGAGCGCTTTCACATCGCCGAACACCGTGACCGGCTGATTCCGGAGCTTTCGGGAGGGGTCAAGAAGTTGCTGGACATTGCCATGGCCATGGCCGGGGACACCCAGATCATGATGCTCGATGAGCCGACTTCGGGCGTCGCCTCTGACGAAAAATTTCCGATCATGGACCTGGTGATGGACGCTCTGCGCTCCGCCGGCGTTACCGTGATTTTCGTCGAGCATGACATGGACATCGTCACCCGCTACTCCGAGCGGGTGCTGGCCTTTTACGATGGCCGGATCATTGCCGATGATGCGCCCGACGAGGTTCTTTCGGACCCGGAAGTCCAGCGCTATGTGACGGGGGCCCCGGCATGACCCTGAAACTCGAGAAAGTCGAAGTCAGCATCCAGGCGGCGCCCATCCTGCGCGGGGTCAGTCTGGAGGTTGGCAGCGGCGAACGCATGGGGCTTGTCGGCCGCAATGGAGCAGGCAAGACCACGGTGATGCGCACCATCACCGGGCTGGCCGGCATGTCAGCCGGCAAGGTGTTTTGGAATGACGAGGACATTTCCGACATGGCGCCGCGCGACCGCGCGCGGCTGGGCTTTGGCTACATGCCGGAAGACCGCCGCCTGGTGCCCGATCTTACGGTCGAGGAGAACATGCTGCTGCCGGCATGGGCCAATGATGAGATCGATGGCCCGAAAGGTCTGGAATTTGTCTACGACCTGATGCCTGAGCTGACCAAGATGGCGTCGCGCAAGGCGCTGCTGCTCTCGGGTGGACAGCAGAAGATGGTGGCTCTGGGGCGGGCTCTGATTGCCGGTGGCAAACTCCTCTTGCTCGATGAACCGTTCGAGGGCGTTGCGCCGGCACTGGCCAAGCGGATTTCGGAAGTCATTACCTCTCTGAAGGGAGAGGGTCTGTCGGTACTGATCGCGCAGTCCGAGCTCAGTCATTCGGTCGATCTGCTGCAGCGAGAAAGCGTCATCGAACGCGGCGAGATCATCAGGGTGAACGTGATTGATTCAACGCTGAGGGAGAAGTTATGAGAGCGACACGCCAACACCTGCCTGCAGCGGGGTCCTGCTTCCAAGGACAGGATTTGAAGAGATAAGTCCCCATGCCGCTCAAGCCCAAACACCTTCGTGTCCAGCATGCCTATGAACAGGTATCGACCGAAATCGAAGCCCAGATTCTCAACGCCTCACTCAAACCCGGCGACCGGCTTCCGGGTGAGGTCGAGATGGCGAGCATGTTCAACGTCAACCGCTCCACCGTGCGCGAGGGCATCCGGCGGCTTGAAAGCGAGGGCTTTGTCCGCCGGATTTCGCCGCGCAAGCTTGTGGTCTCGATCCCGCGCATGGCCGAGCTGTCGTCACGGCAAACCCGCGCGCTGAGCATGCTCGATGTCACCTTCGAAGAACTTTGGAATGTGGCGATCGCCACCGAGCCGCTGGCTGCCGAACTGGCTGCAAAACACGCCGATGCCGACGACATGGCCGCGCTGGACGAGATCCACCGGGCGCTGGTGGCCGCGGAAGGCCAGGGCCAGGCGACGGTGGAAATCGACACTGCCTTTCATTCCCGTGTGGCAGCGGCAAGCAAAAACCGGGTTTTGCAGCTGGCGCGCGAGCCGATCGGTTTTTTGCTTTATAGCGGCGTTGATGTGCTGATCCCCAAGCTGCCGCAGGCCATGTCACGGCAATTGGTCGCGCATCATCACATCATTGAAGCGATACGGGGCAAGGACGCTGACACTGCCCGGCTGTGGATGACCCGGCATATCGATGATTTCATGCGCGGTTACCTGCATGCCGGATTGCCGATTGACGAGCCGATCGCCAGTCCGGCTGGCCGGCTGGCCGGTTTGAGCCAGCCGTCATGACAAGGCGAAACAGAGACAGGGGGTACCGCCGCTCGGCTGGCGGGTCGGATTGGGTCGAGGACCGCAGATGACAACACAGGTGGCATTGCGCAGGGAACTTCACTACGGCAATCGCGTGGTCGCGTGCCACGCCGAACGCCCGCGCAATGTCCATGCAATGCTGGCCAGTGCCGTCGCCCGCCATCCGCGAAGGCAAGCCCTGATCTGCGGCGAGACCCGGTTGAGCTATGCTGAGCTTGATGACGAGGTCGGGCGTGTCGCTGCGGGGTTGGCCGCGCTCGGCGTGGGGCAGGGCGACAGGGTGGCGATGCTGCTGGGCAATGGCGTGCCTTTCGTGGTGGTGACCTATGCGGCGGCCCGGCTCGGCGCCGTGACGGTCCCTTTGAGCATCCGCGAGCAGATGCCCGGCATCCGCCATGCGCTGCTGAACTCGGAGGCAATCGCACTCATCGTTGAGGCCGAGTTCATCGATCTGGTTCCTCCGCCCGACGAGACGCCAAATCTCAGTTCCCGTATCGCAGTCGGACAGGCGTCCGGGTATCTCGACTATGACCGGCTGCGCAGGACCGGGCCGCTGGCAGACGCCGCCGATGTGAGCGAAGACGAGGTTGCGACCATCCTCTATACCTCCGGCACAACCGGGGTCCCCAAAGGCGCGATGCTGACGGGCCTCGGGATCGTCCATTCGTCCATCAATTTCGTGACCACGATGGATTTGGGCCCGACAGACAAGACCATCGTGGTCGTGCCGATGAACCATGTCACGGGGCTGGTTGCGGGGATCCACACGTTAATTTGTGCAGGCGGCAGCATCGCTATCATGCGCGATT
Source organism: Hoeflea phototrophica DFL-43 (assembly GCF_000154705.2). Taxonomy (NCBI): domain Bacteria; kingdom Pseudomonadati; phylum Pseudomonadota; class Alphaproteobacteria; order Hyphomicrobiales; family Rhizobiaceae; genus Parahoeflea; species Parahoeflea phototrophica. Next base: position 942,555 of record NZ_CM002917.1, read on the forward strand.
TCAAAGCCGAGCGTTTTCTCGAATGTGCCGCGCGCGAAGGCATGACCTGCTCGCTGATGGTGCCTGCGATGTACAATCTCTGCCTGCTTCAGGCCAATCTGAGTGACTATGATCTGTCGGCCTGGCGTGTTGGCGGTTACGGGGGCGCGCCGATGCCTGCGGCGACCATTGAACGGCTGGCGGATGCGCTGCCTGGCCTGGGGCTGATGAACGCCTATGGCGCAACGGAAGTGACGTCTCCGGCAACTGTCATGCCGTCGGACCAGACCGCGGCACGGCGGTTGTCGGTGGGGCTGCCGGTTCCGGGCGCCGAGATTTGCGTCATGGACGAGGCGGGCCGCGAAGTGCCGGCGGGCGTTGACGGGGAGCTGTGGATCCGGGGCGCGATGGTGGTTCCGGGATACTGGCGCAACCCTGAAGCGGACGCGCGCGAGTTTTCCGCCGGGTTCTGGAAATCGGGAGATATTGGCTCGGTGGATGAGGACGGCTTTGTCCATGTTCATGATCGCAAGAAGGACATGATCAACCGCGGTGGCTATAAGGTGTTCACCGCCCAGGTGGAAAGCGTGCTGACAGCCTGTCCCGGCGTGATCGAAGCCGCCGTGGTCGCCAAACCCTGTCCGATCCTCGGCGAGCGCGTGCATGCGGTGCTTTCGGTCAATCAGGACGAGGCAAAGCAGGAGGCCGTGTCTGCACAATGCGCCGCCCAGCTCGCAGATTACCAATGCCCCGAAAGCTACACGTTTTATCAGGCGCCGCTGCCGCGAAACGCCAATGGCAAGATCCTCAAGCGTCAGATCAGGCAGGAATTGGGCTTCCTCGATCCATGACCTTATGCGCGACACCGCAGACATGCGGCAGGTGAACCCTTCCACGCCAAGGCCCGCCGGCCAAGCCCAAGGCCGGCAGCCCAAATCAGGACTGATTCAATATGAGCAAACTGTTGCAAAGAGCGGGAGTGTCGGCCCGGGCACTCCAGATTTCCGACAGGGTTGAAAGCTTTGTCCGTGAGAAGATCGTGCCCTATGAGCGCGATCCGAGGCTTGGCAGCCACGGTCCTTCCGAGCCGCTGGCCGACGAGATGAAAGCACTGGCACGCGCGGCCGGTGTCATGACTCCGCATATCCTTGATAATGGTGATCACCTGACACAACGCGAAACCGCCGCTGTGCTGATCCGCTCGGGCCTTTCGATCTTGGGGCCGCTGGCCTGCCATACCTGTGCGCCTGACGAAGGAAACATGTATCTTCTGGGCAAGGTCGCTTCGCCGGAGCTCAAGCAACGCTTTCTGCCCCGGATGATCAACGGCAGCATGCGTTCTGCCTTCTTCATGACAGAACCTGCCGAAGAAGGCGGCGCGGGGTCCGATCCGTCAATGATGCTGACCACCTGCAAGATGGACGGAAATCACTGGGTGGTGAATGGCCGCAAGACCTTTATCACCGGAGCGGACGGCGCCGGCATGGGCATCATCATGGCCAAATCCGACGATGGCGCCTGCATGTTCCTTGTCGATCTGCCCAACCCGGCGATCCGCATCGAGCGGGTCCTCGACACCATCGACAACTCCATGCCCGGCGGTCATGCCGTCATTGCCATCGAGAATCTGCGTGTGCCCGCCGACCAGATGCTGGGCGAATCCGGGGAAGGCTTCAAATATGCCCAGGTCCGTCTCGCGCCTGCGCGGCTGAGCCATTGCATGCGCTGGCTCGGGGCATGCGTGCGCGCCAACGAGATTGCCACCGACTACGCCAACCGCCGCATGGCCTTCGGCAAGCCATTGATCGACCATGAGGGGGTCGGCTTCATGCTGGCCGAGAACCTGATGGACCTCAAGCAGGCGGAGCTGATGATCTACTGGTGCGCCGATGTGCTCGACACGGGCGCGCAGGGTGGCGCCGAGAGCTCGATGGCAAAGGTGGCTGTCTCCGAGGCGCTGATGCGTGTTGCCGACCGCTGTGTGCAATGCATGGGCGGGCAAGGTGTGGCTGGCGATACCATGGTCGAACAGGTGTTCCGGGAGATCCGTGCTTTCCGGATATATGACGGTCCGACCGAGGTCCACAAATGGAGCCTTGCCAAGAAGATCAAGCGAGACTGGAAAACGGAGCACGCGGTATGACATCCCCCGCTGACCCCACGGCCTCGCCGCCGGTTCTGCTCGATGTTACGGGTCGGATTGCGCGCATCACGCTGAACCGCCCGGAGCGGGGCAACGCGCTCAATCAGCCAATGGCCGATGGGCTTCTGGACGCAGTCTTGCATTCAGCCAACGATCCCGAGGTTCGATGCGTGGTTCTCACCGGAGCGGGAAAGATGTTCTGCGTCGGCGGCGATATTGGTGACTTTGCCGACAATAGCGCAAGCATCGGCGAATTTCTGGGGCGCTTGGCAGGCACACTGCATCAAACGATGACGCTGCTGGTGTCGATGAAGAAGCCCCTGATCTGCCTGGTCAACGGACCTGCCGCAGGGGCAGGGCTGAGCATGGCGATGTGTGGTGATGTTGTTCTGGCTCATCCGTCCGCGCATTTTACCGCAGCCTATCTGGGGATCGGACTGACGCCCGATGGCGGCATGACCTGGCTGCTGCCGCGGCTTGTGGGAATGCGTCAGGCGCAGGATATCATCCTGACCAACCGCCGCGTTGAAGCGGCGGAGGCGGCCGCCATCGGGATTGTCACCCGTGTGGTGGAGGACGCGGCACTTGAACGTGAGGGGAGCGAACTGGCTGCCCGGCTGGCTTTGGGCGCGGTGGCGTCGATGGGCACTGCCCGCAAGCTGCTGCACGAAAGCTTCGCGTCCGGATTTGCCAGCCAGATGGATCGGGAACTCTCCGCCATCGCCCAAGCCGGTAAAAGCCCCGAGGGGCGCGAAGGGGTGAAGGCTTTTCTGGAGCGGCGTTCTCCTGACTTTAAAAACGCACTCTGACCGGGGTGCAGCTGCCGTCGGGGCACTGTTGCATCCGGCATAAGGTTCAACAAGCACATGAAGACTGGAACTGATCGAATGAGCCATCTCTTTGAACCACTGAAACTCGGCACGCTTGAGCTTGAAAACCGGATTGTGATTGCGCCGATGTGTCAGTATTCCGCCGTCGATGGCAGCGCGCAGAATTGGCATCTGATCCATCTGGGGAACCTGGCCCTGTCAGGAGCAGGACTGTTGATCATCGAAGCCACCGCTGTTTCGCCGGAAGGGCGCATTTCACCGGCGGATCTGGGACTCTATTCGGACGAGAACGAAGCGGCGCTGGGACATGTCATGAAGGTGCTCGCCAAGCAGTCAAACATGCCCGTTGCCATCCAGCTCGGGCATGCCGGGCGCAAGGGATCGAGCCACGCGCCTTGGGACGGAGGGTCGCAAATCCGGCCCGGGGAACCGGAAGGATGGAAAGCAGAGGCTCCATCTGCCTTGCCCCATGCCGATGGCGAGGATGTGCCCATCGCGCTTGATGAAGCCGGGCTGGCGCGGGTTCGCGAGGATTTCGTACGGGCGGCTGAAAGGGCGGTGCGTCTGGGATTTTGCGGGATTGAGGTGCATATGGCCCACGGCTATCTCCTGCATCAGTTTCTTTCGCCCTTGTCGAACCAGCGCAACGACGCCTATGGCGGAACGCTTGAGAACCGGATGCGGTTTCCACTGGAGGTGTTTGATGCAATCAGAGCCGCAGTTGCCCCGCATATACCCGTCTGGATCCGGGTTTCGGCGACAGACTGGGTGGAAGGCGGCTGGGATCTCGAAAGCACGCTTGCGCTCTGCGCGGCGGTGAAGGAGCGCGGGTGTGCTGCGATCCATGTGTCGACGGGTGGTGTGTCGCCAAAGCAGAAAATACCGGTCGGACCCGGGTTCCAGGTGCCGTTCGCCACAAGGATAAAGGCGGAAACCGGCTTGCCCACCATTGCAGTGGGCCTCATCACAGATCCCCAACAGGCCGATGCGATTGTGCAAAACGGCGAAGCCGACGCAATAGCGCTGGCTCGGGGTATCTTGTACGATCCGCACTGGCCGTGGCACGCCGCCGCCGCACTGGGGGCAAAGGTGAGCGCCCCCAAACAGTACTGGCGATCAGCTCCGCGGGAGTTTCCCGCGCTTTTCAAGGATTCAAAGATCGGTCAACGCTAGATCGCCCGAGGCCCTGTATGCGGCAGTGCGAATTTCGAGAAGCATAGGGCGCACGCAACAAGCGCCGCCCGTGGACCAGGTCACCTTAAACTGCGCAACCAGCCAAGGCTGTCGTCGGTTGCGCCACCCGGTTTGTATTCGGCCCCCAAAGGCTGTGACCAGCCCATCTCGGCGATCTTTGCAAACACAAACCTGTAGTCCAGTTCTCCCTGATCCGGTGCCCCCCTGCTCGGAACAGAGGCGAACTGGATATGGCCAATGACCTGGGCCAGCGCCTTGAGGCGGGTCACGACGTCCCCTTCGGTCCTGCCGACATGGTAGCAGTCAAACATCAGTTTGATCCCGGGCATATCGAGTTGCTTCAGGATCGCAGCCGCCTGATCGGTTGTGCGCAGGAAATATCCAGGCGCATCGTGACGGTTGAGTGGCTCGATGAGCAAGTCGATCCCGGCCGGACAATTCCGCCGCGCATAGCGGAGGTTTTCAAGAAACGCAGCCTCTGCTTCGGGGCCGTCGGCAAAACCCGCCATGACGTGGATGGCCCCGGCACCGATGGCGGTCGCATAATCGATTGCCTGATCGATGGCGGCGCGCGCCTCGGGCTGGCGGCCGGGAAGAGCGCAGAGCCCGTTCTCGCCGGGGTTTCCACGGACCGTGTTCAGCCCCAGCATCGGCAGCCCGGTTTCTTCGAGCGCGGCCTTCACCTGCTCCGGAGGCGTCTCATAGGGCCAGTGGCACTCAACCGCATCGAAACCAGCCGCCTTCGCGGTCCGGATCGCATCGGGCAAGGAACGGTCGGTCCAGAGAAAGCCGAGATTTGCGGAAAACTTCACGCCTCCCACTCCACATCGAATTTCGACACGATGGCCTGAACCTGGGTCTCTGTCAGCGCATTTGGGTTCTGGCCACGCACCATCATCGCCAGCCGGGCGGTATCTTCGAGCTCTTCAATGGCGTTGCAGGCAGCCTCCACATCCTTTCCGGCGACGACCGGGCCGTGATTGGCGAGCATCACCGCCGAGCGTTTGCCGGCAAGTCCGCGCACCGCCGCGCCCATCTCCGGGTCGCCCGGCAGGAAGAACGGCAAGAGCTTGACCCGGCCCAGCTTCATGATGCCGTAGGGGGTGAGCGGCGGCAGGAAATCATCGGGGTTCGCGTCTGGCATCATCGACAGCGCCACGGAATGACAGGAATGCAGATGCACAACGGCGCCCGCCGTCGACCGTGTCTCATAGAAGGCGCTGTGCAGCGGCATCTCCTTGGTGGGCTTGTCACCGCCGATGAGGTGTCCGGCGGCATTGAAGTGGCTGAGCCTGGCCGGATCGAGCCGCCCGAAGCTTGTTCCGGTCGGAGAAACCAGAAGCCCGCCATCCGGTGTCCGCGCCGATATGTTGCCGGTGCTGCCATGGGTCAGTCCCCGGTCAAACAGCGATTTGGCCAGAAGACAGATCTGTTCGCGCAATGCGGTTTCGTTGCTCAAAGGGCCTCCAGGGCGTTGATGAAGAAAGTCGGTTGGCCGAAATTGCCTGATTTGAGTGTCAATGCAATGCGGTGGCCGCCGGTGTTGCAGAATGTCCAGGGGACGCCGGGAGCGATTTCCTGCCCGATGTCCAGCCGGTCCACGGCAAGCGCCTGTGTCACCGCGCCAGAGGTTTCACCTCCGGCCACCACAAAGCGTCGTGCGCCCTTCTCCCGCGCTGCCACGGCACAGGCCGCCAGCACATTCTCGACAAGCTCACCCGCACGGTCACGGCCCAGCTGCTCCTGTGCAGCGCGGACACTGGCGGGGTCTGCGGTGGCGTAAATCAGCGGCGCCTGGCCAAGGTCTTGCCGCGACAGCCAGTCAAGCGCTGGCTGCGGACCGCTTTGCGCAAGCACCAGCGGGTGGAGCTGCAACGCCGGTGCGCCCGTGGCGCGGTAGGCCGCGACCTGGGCGTTGGTCATGGCCGAGCAACTGCCTGACAAGATCACTGCCGCCAGCGGCAAGTTTGGCGTCTCCATGCGTGGCGCGTCGAAGGCCAGCGCGCCATCGGCCCGGTACAAGGCAGGCAGCGGCATAGCCACTGCGCTTCCGCCGGTGAGCAGTTTCATGTCGCGGCAAGCCTGCGCAATCACCCCAAGGTCCTCATCTGCCACAGCGTCGACAACCACGTGCGCCACGCCTTTGAGCGACAGTTGATCCAGTTCCGCACGCAACGCCGCTGCGCCCTTGGCAACGCTCAGCCGGTCGGCCAGCCCCACCGGACGGGTCACCTGCGGCTCGAGCAGACGCATCAGGTTGGAATCGCGCATCGGCGTCAGTGGATGATCCTTCATGGGGCTCTCGCAGAGAGGTTCGCGGCCCACAAAGAGATTGCCCATGAAGATCGAGCGGCCGTTCTCTGGAAAAGCCGGGCAGTAGATTGTCTGCTGCACCGCCAGATCGTCCATCAAGGCCTCTGCGACCGGCCCGATATTGCCCTCAGGCGTCGAATCGAACGTCGAGCAGTATTTCCAGAAGAAGCGCTCGGTCCCGGCAGCCTGCAACCAGGCCAGCGCCGCGCGGCATTCTGCCACCGCGTCAGCAACCGGGGCGGTCCGGCACTTAAGCGCAATCACCTCGAAAGGGGCCGTCTCATGGGGCGGCGTGTCCGGTATGCCGATCCGCAGCGAGACCTGCACGCCCGAGCGCGCCAACAGTCCGGCCAGGTCTGTCGCGCCGGTGAAATCATCGGCGATGCAGCCAAGTAGCGTCGTCATTTGTCCTCACCCGGCAAGCTCAGACCGGCATTTCGCGCATAGACCTTTGCGATTGCCGCATCGTCATCGCCCCCCAGCCCCATGCCGACCGCCACCATGTATTGCTGCAGGGCCGCAGCCGTGATCGGGGCCGAGAACCCCGCCGATTTTGCCACGTCGAGCACGATGCCGAGATCCTTGGGCCAGATGTTTATCTGGCTCCGGGGCGTGTAATCGCCCTCCACAATATGGGGCGCCCGGTTTTCCAGCATCCAGCTGGTGCCGGCACATTTTGATATCACCTCAACGAACTTGGCCGGCTCTACCCCTTGCGTCATGCCAAAGGTCAGCGCCTCGGCCATGGTGGCGATATGCACGCCTGCCAAAAGCTGATTGACGGCCTTCATGGCCGAGCCCGGTCCGGCCTGATCGCCCAGTTCAAAAACCGTTTGCGCGCAGGCATCAAGCACCGGACGCGCGGCGGCAAAGGCCTCACCCTTGCCCGAGGCCATGATGGAGAGCTCGCCATTGGCCGCCTTCGTGGCCCCGCCCGAAATCGGCGCATCGAGATAATGCAGCCCCAAACCGGCACATCGCGCTTCCATGGTGCGGGCAAACTCTGGCGCGACCGTGGCGCAGGCGATGACCACAGCGCCTGCGGGCAGGCCCGGGGCAATGCCCTTCTCGCCAAAGAGCACCGCTTCGGTCTGTGCCGCGTTCAGCACCACCACAACCAGTGCATCGAGATCTGATGGCAGCACGCCAGTCTGCCCCCCCCGCCTTTTCGAAGCGCTCAACGGCGCTGGCGTTGATGTCGATCCCCCAGGTCCGGTGACCGGCGCGCACACAGGACAAAGCCATCCCGTATCCCATCGACCCAAGGCCGACCACGGCAGTCTTCAACTCTGACATACTATCCTGCCTTTCCTACGCTTTTGCGCAACGTGTTGCGCCTCAACGGGTCCAAGTGCCATGCCGGACGTGGTCGGACACAACCTGCTGACTGGCGCCGGTGCCCCAGTTGCCCGGAAGGCCATTGACCATCGGCATCTTCTTGGCTTCGCGCGGTTCATCCATGACGGTCTGTGGCTTCAATCATACAAGCTCAACTGACTTTCATTCTTTGATGTTTACGTAAACATATCGTCTTTTTCATCGCGTTTACGTAAACAATTGTCAAGACCTTTCTCAGGAGATAGGAGTGGGCGAGTGGTTCGCGCAATGATCGAAGGGAATGAAGTCGGTGTCAGGAAGACCGGATTTGCGGCCTACAATGGGCGATATTGCGGTCGAAGCCGGGGTCAGCCAAATGACCGTCTCGCGGGTCATCAGAGGCACCGGACAGACCTCTGTGGAAGTCCGCGAAAGGGTTCATGATGCGGCGCGCAAGCTCGGTTATGTTCAGAACCGGCTGGCGACCGCATTGCGTGATGAAAGCTCCACACTTGTCGCCGTTGTCTTGCCAACCCTGCGCAACCGTGTGTTTTCTGAAGTGCTTGACGGGATCAATGAGGTCCTCTCAACCGGCGGGTACCGGCCGGTTTTCGGTGTGACCGAATATTCCCAGGAGCGGGAGGAAGAACTGGTGCTCGACCTGCTGTCATGGCGGCCCAGAGGCATCATCCTCTCAGGCCTGGAGCATTCCGATGCCACGCGCGCTGCGGTTCTTGCATCCGGTGTCCAGGTGGTCGAAGTCATGGACACCGATGGCGACCCGATATCCGCAGCCTTCGGGCTGTCGCAAACCCAGGCAGGCCGCACGACTGCGTCCCATATGATATCGAAGGGTTATCGCCGTTTCGGGTATATTGGCAGCCGAGATGGCAAGGATCTGCGAGCCGAAAAGCGCTTCGCCGCATTCCGGGACGTCGTTCGGGAATCTGGCGCCCAAATAGTCAATGAAATTCTGGTCGAAGGCCCCTCCTCGATGGTGGCGGGCCGGCGGTCGACAGCGCAGATGGTCGCCTCGGCAGACCGTCCCGATGCGATCTATTTCTCCAACGACGACCTTGCCGCAGGGGGCATCATGCATTGCCTGAGCGAGGGCATCGAAATTCCGTCAGAGCTCGCGCTTGCCGGGTTCAACGGACTGTCTTTCCTCGAAGCGCTGCCGATACGCCTGACGACCGTTGAGACGCCTCGTCTGGAAATGGGAAGGCGCGCAGCCGCACATGTGATGCAAGCATCTGAGCCATCGGAGAGTCTGCCATCGCCGAGTGTGATCGACCTGGGTTTTCGTCTCATCCCCGGCGAAACCTGTTGATCATTTCCGTTTGGTGGGGCATCCGCCGTTGGGCTGTCAGACGAATTCTAACTCGTCTCAAACGACCGGGCGATCGTTTTCCAAAGCGTGTCGCAGCTTTTCAGATTCGGGATTCCCTGACTGATTGATTGGCCTTGTCACGGTAAGCACCGCTAGCCGCACGAGACCGATGCGTACTCTTCGATCATATGATAGCCGCCGCTGACTGCCACGTAGCCATTGCATCGCCGCGGAACTTTCGAAGTGTCTTGCGGGAGATGAGATGGCGTTGGACGTTGAAGGTGTTGTAGACGGCGGCATGGGTTGAAAGAAATCTCTGTGCAGATCCAGCCGACTTGAAGTGCTGCATTCGTCGCTCCCTCAACCTGACCGGCAGGTGTGAATTTTCCGCTCGGTTGTTGCTGCGCCAGACAGTGACGTGTTTCGCCTTCATGCCGAGATTTCCGAGGGCGGCGGAATAGGATGGCAGTTTGTCTGTCACAACGGCATCCGGCGAGTATCCCTGCTTCTTCAACAGTTTGCGCATCAGCTTTAGCGCAGTTTTCCTGTTTCGACGGGCCTGGACCAGGATATCAAGCACGTCGCCTTCGCTGTCGACGGCGCGCCACAGGTACATGCGCTGGCCATTGATCAAGACGAAAACCTCGTCGAGATGTCAGCATGTACCAGGCGTTGGCCGTGCACGTCTGAGTTTGGCGGCGAAAACCAGCCCGAACTTCAAGGACCAACGCCGAACGGTCTCATAGGAAGTGTCAATGCCGCGCTCTGCGAGCAGGTCCTCCACATCGCGGAAGTTCAGCGGAAATCGGAAGTACAGCCAGACGGCAAGCTTGGAGTAGCCCCCTGAAAGTGGTCCATCAATTGGGATAGTTTTGTCCCGCAATTGGAGGATCAGCGATGGCTGGAAAAAGAGAGAAGGCTGAAGAGATTGTATCGAAGCTTCGTCAGGTTGAAGTTCTGCAGGGACAAGGCGCGACGATCGCCGAGGCTGTGCGTCAGATCGGCGTGACGCAGCAGACGTTCTATCGCCCCCTCTCGGCATTTGCTTCGCAATTGCCTGCCGGTCAAAGGGACGGAAGCTCTATGGCGGGATGGGGCGGTCACAGCTCGCCCGGCTCAAGGAGCTTGAGAAGGAGAACCAACGGCTTCGGCGCGCGGTATCGGACCTGACACTGGACAAGCTCATTCTGACCGAGGCGGCAAAGGGAAACTTCTAAGCCCTTCCCGTCGCCGCAAATGCATCGACCATGTGCGGCAGGAGCTTGGTGTATCAGAGCGCCGCGCCTGCCGCACTTTGGGTCAGCATCGATCTACACAGCGCAAGGTGCCACTGGGCCGCGCTGATGAAGAACGTCTGACAGACGATATCATCGAACTGGCCGAAAAGTACGGGCGCTACGGATATCGGATGGTGACCGGCTTGCTGAACAACGCGGGCTGGCACGTGAACCACAAGCGGGTCGAGCGCATCTGGCGACGCGAAGGGCTGAAAGTCCCGCAGAAACAAAAGAAGAAAGGTCGGCTCTGGCTGAACGATGGCTCTTGCGTGCGGTTGCGCCCAGAACGCCCCGATCACGTTTGGTCCTACGACTTCGTCCAGGATCGAACCGCTGACGGCCGCGTCTATCGGACGCTGAATATCATCGACGAATATACCAGGGAGGCACTCATGATCCGCGTGGACCGCAAGCTCAACTCAACGGACGTGCTGGATGCTCTGACAGACCTGTTCATCCTGTGCGGCCCACCGGAGTACATTCGGTCGGACAATGGGCCGGAATTTATCGCCCAGAAAGTGCGGGACTGGATTGCAGCTGTCGGAGCCAAGACGGCCTACATCGAGCCAGGCTCACCATGGGAGAACGGATACTGCGAAAGCTTCAACGCCCGTTTCCGCGACGAACTGCTGAACGGCGAAATCTTCTACAGCCTAAGGGAGGCGAAAATCCTGATCGAGCAATGGCGAGTTCACTACAACGCCGTCAGGCCGCACAGCTCCTTGGGGTATCGTCCGCCAGCACCGGAAAGCATCGTCCCGATGGACCAGAGGCCCATGATGCACTAACAATCAAGCCGGACCACCCGATAGGGGCACTCCACAAGGACGGCCCAGAGCGGGCTTTCTTTCTGCCGTCAAAATGCTGCACTGTTTTTGCGCATTGCTGACATTCGCTGAGAGTACAGATTTTGCGTGGTTTGGTTCGCTCGCTCAGCGGAACAGGCGTTGAGAACATGCAGAAATTGGCGGTTCTGGACGCTGTCAAGAAAACAACCACCCTGCCGATCTCAACCACTTTCCCTATGATGTGTCAGTTGATATCGACGGTTTTCCCCGGGTTCATGATATTATCCGGATCCACCGCACGCTTCAGCGTCGCCATTAGCGCATAGGCTGCGCCGTGTTCTTCGGCCATATATTTCTTCTTGCCCGTACCCACGCCATGCTCACCGGTTACAGTCCCGCCAAAAGACAATGCGACTCGGTTTACATCAGATGCAAGCTGCTTGGCTTTTGTCAGTTCTTCGGGATCGTTGGGGTCAAACAGGATCAGCAGGTGGAAATTGCCGTCCCCCACATGCCCAACGATTGGGGCGATCAAACCAGCCTTGTTGATAATCTCCTTGGTGCGTGAGATGCAGTCCGCCAGCGCCGAGATGGGGACACAGCAATCAGTGACAACGCTCTCGCAGCCTTTGCGAAGTGACTTCCCCGCGTAATAGGCGTTATGCCGCGCCGCCCACAGGCGACCGCGATCTTCGGCCTTTGTCGCCCACGCGAAGCCCGAAACGCCGAATTCCTCAGCGACACCTTCGAAAAACTCCACCTGTTCCTTCACGCTGGCGTCTGAACCATGAAATTCCAGGAAAAGATGGGGTTTTTCCGGCAGACTCAGATCCGGATTGAAGATGTTCATCCCTTTCATCTGGATCTCATCCAGCAACTCGATCCGGGCCATTGGAATACCCATCTGGATGGCCATGATGACGCTATTCACAGCGTCGTCGACCGTTTCAAATCCGCAGGTGGCGGCAAGTATCGTGTCCGGTTGGCCGAACAAACGCACTGTCAGCCGTGTAATGATCCCAAGCGTGCCTTCTGAGCCAACAAAGAGATGCGTTAGATCATATCCGGCCGAGGATTTCCGCGCCCGCGATCCGGTCTCGATCACCGTGCCGTCGGGCAACACAACCTCTAGCGCCAAGACATTCTCGCGCATGGTGCCATAGCGCACGGTGTTGGTACCGGACGCGCGCGTTGCGGCCATTCCGCCAAGCGTCGCATCCGCGCCAGGGTCGACGGTGAACATCAGCCCGGTGGCGCGCAGTTCCTCGTTCAGCTGAGTGCGTGAAACCCCAGGCTGCACAACCGCGTCCAGATCGCTTTCATGGATTTCAAGGATCTTGTTCATCCGGCTGGTATCAACACTGATCCCTCCATGGGTCGGGATGACGTGACCCTCCAGTGATGTGCCGATACCGAACGGCACAACCGGCACCTTATGCTGCGCGCAGATCTTCACGATCGCCGAAACCTCGTCAGTGCTTTCCGGAAACGCGACTGCGTCCGGCAAAGCGGGTTCGGAATAGGCCTCATCCCTGCCGTGGATTTCCCGGATGGACTCGCCGGTGGACAGGCGATCTCCTAACAGGTCATTCAAGGCGGCAATTGCCAAAGCGGTATTGTGCTGTGTCATACCAACTCCCTATTTCTCTTTTTAATGTTCGATCAGCGTTGTAGGCGCGCTTTATTGGAATACCCCGTCATAAGCCTCGCGCAGCGCATTTTTCTGAACTTTGCCCATGGCGTTCCGTGGCAGGGCTTCGACAAACTCGATGCTCTTGGGTTGTTTGAAGCGGGCCAGATTATCTTTGATCATGTTAGAGACGTCTTGCGCTGAAATCTCGACACCATCCTGGGCGACAATGACCGCCACGACGGCTTCGCCAAAATCCTTGTGCGGGACACCAATGACCGCGCTTTCAACGACGCCCGGCAGGTCGTCGATCACCAGCTCGATCTCTTTGGGATAGATGTTGTAGCCGCCCGAGATGATCAGGTCTTTTCCGCGTCCAACGATATGAACATAACCGTCTGCGTCGATGCGCCCAAGATCACCGGTGATGAAAAACCCATTGTCGCGCAACTCTTCCGCTGTTTTATCAGGCATCTTCCAGTAGCCTGCAAATACGTTGGGCCCGCGCACTTCCAACACGCCAGTTTCGCCCTGCGGCAAGGGTGCGCCGGTTGCCGGGTCGGTGACGATCAACTCAACCCCTGGCAATGGGAACCCCACCGTTCCGGCCCGCCTATCGCCGTCATATGGGTTCGAGGTGTTCATGTTGGTTTCGGTCATCCCATAACGCTCCAGAATCGCGTGTCCGGTCACATTGCGCCAGCGACTATGGGTTTCGGCCAACAATGGAGCCGAGCCGGATACGAACAGGCGCATGTTGGCCGACGCCTTGCGCAGCCCTTCGGTTTCAAGAAGGCGCACATAGAAGGTCGGCACGCCCATCAGAACCGTGGCTTCTGGCATGTAATCAAGGATTTCATCGGCGTCGAACTTTGACATGAAAATGCAGGACGACCCGGCAATCAGCGTGATATTTGTGGCGACGAACAAGCCATGTGTGTGAAAGATCGGCAAAGCGTGGATCAGGACGTCATCCGCGCTGAAGTGCCAGCTTTCCTTGAGAGTTTGGGCATTCGACGCCAGCGCCTGATGCGTCAGCATGGCCCCTTTAGACCGCCCCGTCGTACCCGAGGTATAGAGGATCGCGGCCAAATCGTCGGGTCCGCGAGGGACTGGGGTGAACCCGGGGGCTGCTGCATCGCGTCGCTCTGGCAGCGACCCACCTTCATCCGCGCCGATGGTCAGCACTTCGGCCACACCAGCGTCTTTTGCGACGGCTGACAGCTCATCCTCGCAATTTGGATCGCAGACAAAAATCCGCGGTTCCGCATCAGTCAGGAAATAGGTGATCTCGGCGGCAGTATAGGCCGTGTTGAGGGGTAAAAATACGGCTCCTGCAAGAACTGTTGCGACGTATAGCTCCAACATTGCCTGCGTCTTTGGAGCCTGCACGGCCACGCGGTCGCCGGGCTTTACGCCTGATGCCACCAAGGCCTGCGCCATACGTTCGGCGTTGGCAAAAAACGCCTTGTACGAGACCTTTTCGCCAGTTTGATGATTGCGCAGGAACGGATTGTTTTCTGCGCCCAGGCTGGCTGCACGCAATCTCTCGGCCAAGTGGTTTCCGTGATACATGGGGCGTCCTTTTACCCTTTGCTCAGTGCGATGATACTGGGTGATGCCGAAACATCGTGATGATTTGCGTAGGCCTGATGGTTTTGTTCTATCGTCTCACCGTCATAGAGATAGTTGACCATCACACCCCACGAACTGGCGATGCCGCGCGGGCTTTGATCGGCGCCCGGATGAACGCGTAACAAGGTGGCCCCGTTGCCCAGATGGAAATGAGCCACGGGATCAGCCGCCGTGCCCGACGCCCTTTTGGCTTCGGTCAGAAAGCGCGCAGCCAGCTTGGTGACGAAGTCATCCTGCGGCAGGTAGTTTTCGCCAAGCTCGCTTAGCGTCGCCTTGTCGGTATCGCTTAGCAAAGCGTCGCCGTTCAGCAAGGATTGCTCGGCCCATTTCCTAAGGCCCGGCACCGGCGACAGCGTGACGAATGTCTTTAGGTTCGGGCGCAATTTTTGCAGCTCCGCGACAACCTGTTTGATCAGGAAGTTGCCGAAAGACACGCCGCGCAGCCCCGCGTGGCAATTGGAGATCGAATAAAAGGTCGCAACGGTGGCGGTGTCGAGATCGGTCTGCTTGCGATCGACCGCAAGGATTGGCCCGATTGCATTCGGAACCTCGCTAAGCAAAGCGACTTCAACAAAGATCAGTGGATCGTCTGGCATCGCGGGGTGGAAAAAGGCGAAGAGCATCCGGTCAGGATCCCCGACGCGCTGGCGCAAATCATCCCAGTCGGCGATTTCGTGGACTGCCTCGTATGTGATGATCTTTTCCAGAATTTGTGCCGAAGTTGACCAATTGATCTGTCGCATCTCCAGAAAGCCGCGGTTGAACCAAGACTTAAAGAGGTGTTGAAAGTCCGAGTCCAGCCCGCGCAAATGTGGGTTCTGTTTTGCATGCGCGAGCAAATCAGCCCGCATCGCGACCAATTCAACAGTTGCTCCGGGGACCCGGTTGATGGTGCGGATCAACTCCTGGGTTTGGGGTTCTGCCACGAAATGAAGTGCGCGTGCAGCGTCGATGTCTCCGGGGGTCCAATTGGCGACGGCTGCGCTCAGCGCTGCATCGTCGGGTCCGAATTCTCGGCTGACAGCGAAAAAGAAGGCCGCCTTTTCTGCGACGTCGGCTGCCGCGTAAATGTCGAGAATCTGACGCGATATCTTCAGTCCTTCAGCCTCGCTTACGTCGCGGACCAGGGAATGACACAGCGATATCAGGCTGGCTGCGGTATCTTCTACTGCTTGTGTCCGGCTCCGACCCGCCCCTGCGATCCTTGCAAGGATCTCGCTCAAAAAGCTCTGCTGCGTCATCGAGATCGATCCTCTGAATGAGTCAAGTTCGGATTAAGGGTACACACGGCACCCGACACTCACTTCAAACGTGTTCTCGTTCTTGATTAATCAAATCGTTCAATCGAGCTCGGTGCCCGTTTCATCCAAAACGTCATCCCCGGCCCAACGGGCGAAAAGATGGATGAGAATGATGATCATGGACAGGGGCACGGCCACTGAGATCCACACCATTGGTATCCCAAGGGTATCCGCTGTCAGCCCCGATTGGCGCGCAAGGTAGCCCTTTGCGAAACCGCCCCGCAGGCCGATGAAGCAGAAATAAACCACCGGCAAGACAAAGATCAGCACCGCCGCGCTTTGGATCGCCTCCGCGAGAAGCCCAAGGTAATGTGGGCGTTTGGGAAAGACGCTGTCCATCAGAACAGCATCCGAGCGTGTCTTGAAGGACAGGGTCGCGCCCAGCAATCCGGTCCAGACCATTGCATAGCGGGCGACATCTTCGGTCCAGACGGGGGGAGAAGAGAAGACATAGCGCGCGATAATCTGCACGACGACCGTCAGGAACATCACACAGACTGCAAACACGGCCACGCGGCGTATGATCAAGTGCAGGCGGTCGCTGGTGCTGATGATGAAATGCTGCATTTGACTTCCCCGGTTATGCAAGAGGCGGGCCACGTCATGCGGCCCGCCCATATCGGTTTAGCGGTTCTCGTCAGAGAGTTTCTTCCACAGAGCCGTGTCCTCGGCCGACATCAGGTCGGAATTGTAGACCGGCAAAGAGGCTTCGCGGAAGACTGCGCGCTCTTCGTCGGTCAAGCGCTGGACGGTCACGCCTTTTTCCTCGAGAGCTGTCAGGCCATTCTCAGACGCTTCGGCAAGCCATGCACGGGTTGCCGCATCGGCTGTTTCGACGGCGGCATCCACAGCGGCGCGGTCGTCATCAGACAGGCCGTCATACCATGTTTTGGACACGATCACAGCGCGCAGCGGCCAGATTACATCTGCCGTGGCGAAGTTCTTTACAAAGTCGGTTTGTCCAAACATTACAGGGATGAAGGGCGAGTTCAGGTAACCGTCGATCACACCGGTTTGCAGACCCGCAGGCACTTCGCCCCAAGGCACGATGGTGCCGCTCGATCCCCATGCCTGATACATCGCGATCTGTGCATCATCCAAGGCACGCATCCGTAGGTCTGACATATCCGCGGGCGAGCGCACGGCCTTGGTTGTGGTGATCACGCCAGAGGCAGGCCCGAGCGGCGCAAGCGCCAGCAGGATTGCGTCTTGTTTAGCAAGGTTTTCGTTGACGCGCGTGTAGACATCCCCGGCAGCCATTGCACGGTCCATATGGTCGATGTTGTCAAAGATATAAGGCAGGCGGACGCCATAGATGAATGGATCAACCTGCGCAACCGCGCGCACATCGGACAGCGAGACTTCAAGCAGACCAGTTGAGACCTGATCGAATTTTTCGGCTTCATTGCCCACAGAACCGCGCGGCATTTCCCGCACTTCCATGCCCGCCTCTTTCAGCGCATTGCCAAAGGCATATGCCCAGTTATACGAGCCAGAGGTTTCCAGATCCGGCTTGCTGTCCAATGCGATTTTTACCTCTGCGGACGCAGTTGTGGCCATCGCGAGCAATGCCGCGAGTGTAAGTGCCTTGAGTTTCATTGGTAGTCCTCCCTTAGGTTTGGTTAGTTCACAGAAAACCCGAACAGGCGTGGCAACGTGAGGCTGATTGCGGGCCAATAGACCAGCGCCAGCAGGAGCATCACCTGAACGAGAATGAAGGGCAGCACAGCGTAGGCCAGCCGCCAGTAGTTAAGATTTGTCAGCGCCGAGACGACCACGAGGCATTTGCCCAAAGGCGGCGTGATCAGGCCGATGCACAGATTGAAGCACAGCACAATTCCAAGCTGAATCGGGCTGATGCCTTGCTCCATCGCCTGCGGAGCAAAGAGCGGGATCAGCAGAGTGAGGGCGACGGGCGTGTCCATGAACATGCCCGCGATCAGGAATATGATCACAAGGAAAAACAGGTATTTCGTACCTGTCAGCCCGAAGGACTCCACCCAATTGGCCAGTGCGCTGGACCAGCCTAACTGGCCCGCAAGATACCCCAATACTGAAATCGCAGCGAGGATAATAAAGATCGTCCCGGTCATCTTTGCAGTGGCTTCGACCGCGTCAAAAATCATGCGCCAGTTCAGCCCCTTGTAGAACTGGCCGGCCATGAGCGCGAAAAACACGGCGATGGCAGAGCCTTCAGTCGGGGTGGCAAGCCCAAAGACCAGCGAGCCAAGGATCACTACAGGCAAGCACAAAGCAGGGGCTGCGTTCAGCAAGCTGGGCAGAAAGCGCGGCAGGTCGTCGGATGCACCGCCTGGATGCCCCTTCACATGCGCGATGACTGCGTTCAAGATCATCAGCGCAGCGGCAAGCATCAGGCCGGGGATCACGCCTGCAATGAACAAAGCTGCAACAGAAGCACCCGTCAGGCCGCCATAGATGATCATGATGATCGACGGAGGAATGATCGGGCCGATCATCGAAGACGCCGCCGTAATCGCGCCTGCATAATAAGGATCATAGCCGCGTGCCTTCATCTCGGGCACAAATGTGCGGGACAAGGCGGCACTATCGGCAATCGCAGAACCTGAAATGCCTGCGAAGAATACACTCGTGAGAATGTTCACATGACCCAGACCACCGCGAAAGCGTCCGACAATAGACATGGCGAAATCAATCAGGCTGCGGGTCACCCCTGCGCGGCTCATAATCTCGGCCGTCAGGATAAACAGCGGCATTGCCATGAAGGCAAAGACGTCGAGCTGTGCAAAGATGCGCTGCGGCAGGATCGACAGAAACTGGGTTTTATCAACGGCGACAAACGTCAGGACCGAGACCGCCCCCATGAGATAGGCAAAAGCCGTGCCACTGATCAGCAGGATGATGAAAACTATCGGAACATACCACATCACGCTACACCGCCGTTTGCAGGGACGCGCGCGCCGATTGCCCGGATTCGGCTAGGATCGGCGGGTGCGTCACGATCGACCGCAGATTGATCTTCGAAAGGGCAAGGGTCTTCATATCGGCCAACGGGCGTGCCGTTTCTGCTTCGGCAGCAAACAGACCTTCGATGGCCTTTGCTGCGCTCAGAAGCTGTTCGTCGCCTCGCACCGCTCCTAGCATCTGGAGTCCAAAGGGCATGCCAAAAGCATCGCGTCCGCAAGGCAGCGTAATCGCAGGCCCCCCGCTAAGCGAACCGCGATAGCACAGCGCCAGCCAGCGATAGTAGATGTCCATGTCCTGCCCGTCGATCCGGGAAGGGTGTGATTGGGTCCACGGAAAGGGTGACACCGGCGAAGTCGGCAGCACAATCACATCAACTTCGCGCATAAGCGCGTTGAAACGGCGCAGAATGCGAGTCTGCTCATTGTGCGCCCAACCGCGATCCGCCAGGGACATGGTCTGACCGAGCGCAACATTCTCGTTGATATGCGGGCCGAAGCCGTCGGGGTCTTCTTGGACACCCGCGCCAAAGGCTGCGCCAAAGCTTTCGGCCCGCAGTACATCAAAGCAGCGATCCATATCACCAAGATTGAGGTCAACAAGGCGGCATTCTTTGACGTGCGGGCGCAGCAGATCAAGGCGGGCACGAAATGTCTGGCGGATGGTCGGTTCGACAGGGGCGCCACCAAAATCTTCGCTGAACCCTACACGCAGGTCTTTCAGGGACACTGGAGGCAATGCTTCGAAGCGATCCGGCACTGAAGAAACGGACAAAGGATCGTCCCAATCATGCCCCTGACAAACCCCTAGCATCAACGTCAGGTCATCCATTGTACGCGCCATTGGGCCCAACACCGAAATCCCTGACCACCCCAAGGGGCGCGTTGGGTGGGCGATCACACCAACTGACGGGCGATAGCCAACGATGCCGCAAAGGGCCGCGGGCATCCGGAGCGAGCCGCCCGTATCAGAGCCGGTGCACAGCGGCAGCAAGTTGGCCGCCAGCGCCGCGGCCGAGCCACCCGACGAGCCACCCGCAATCAAATTGGCATCAAACGGGTTGCCTGTCGCACCCCAGACGGGATTACAACTGTTTCCTCCGGCCCCCACCTCGGGAACGTTTGTCTTGGCAAGAATAATGGCGCCCGCCGCGCGCAGGCGTGCGACCATTGGCATATCATCGTTAGGCACATGACCCCTTGCGCGGATGCTGCCATGCGTGGTCAGCAATCCCTTCGTGTCCTGCAAATCCTTGACACCAATTGGCAGACCATCCAGCGGCCCCATGGGCGTGTCAGACTGCCAGCGCCGTGTCGCCTCTTCGGCGCTGACAACAGCGCCTTCGACGTCCATCGCCGCCAAGGCATTAATTTTGGGATTGAACTGCGTTATCTGCTCTAGGCAAGCTGCAAGATATTCGCTCGGCGTCAGGGATTTGGCCGCAAAAGCGGCTAGTACATCACCAGCGGAGAGCGCGCAAAGCTCGGAGCTGCTCACGAGCGCGCACGATTCTTTAAGTTGATACGAATAGACACAATAGCCCTCCCAAACCGTGTGTTTGGTTAAGCTAAAAGATGATCTTGGCAATTAATAATGAAAAATATGTCGGAAACATTAACTAAACGGAATGGTTTCGATATCTTGCGTCGCTTGCCCCAGACACTTCAAGAACAAGACAAGCGCCACATTCTGTGCGATCTGGTCTGTTCGCCAGAAGCACCGCACCTCTGAAAGTAAATCATGCGTATCCAGCGGCAGCGTGACCAACTCGCCGCGCCCAGCCTGCGTCTGTGCCAGCCGCTGTGGCAGCAACCCAAGAACCGGCATGGCTCGCAAAAGTTCGGTATTTAGCGCCAGTGACAAGGATGAAACTGTGTTCGTGGGCGGCGATAATCCATTTGCGGCAAAAAGCGCATCCACGGCTTGTCTGGCGACCGAGTTTGGTTTCGGTAGTATCCAAGGGAAATTTGCAACATCCGCCCATTTGACGGCAGCCTCTTGTGCAAGCTGATGATCGCGCCCCGCGACGACGACGACTGGTTCAGAAAACAAAGCCATTTGATCAATACCAGCCAGTTCCTGAGGCTGCCAAACCCGCGCAATCAACAGATCCAGTGCGCCAGCTTCAAGTTGCGGCAATAGTTCGACGAAATGTCCTTCGGAGACCGAAACGTTTGCCTGTGGCGTGCTGCGCTTGAACAAGGAAATCGTGCTGGGCAAGAGTGTCGGCGCAACGGAACTGACGACACCGACCGCAACAGAGCCCGACACACCGCTTGTCATCGCCTCGATATCAAAGGCGGCGCGATCAAGTTGCCCAAGCGCCTGACGCGCATGTTCAGCAAGCCTCGCGCCGATCGGCGTCAGGTAAAGCCTGTTGCGATCCCGGGTCACGACGGGCACGCCAACGATCTTTTCCAACTCGGCAATTTGTTTTGACACGGCTGGCTGCGTCACCCCAAGCGCTTCAGAAACCCTCGCGATTAGTTTCAGATCCGACAACGCAACAAGAGCACGCAAGTGCCGAAGTGTAATCCCCTGTTGAAAACCCTTTCGCAAAATTTGTGCTACCTCCGCGTTGATAACTTGCGCCAACTCCGCCTTTATAGGGTCATATGCTATCTCGGACAGGCAAATGATTGGTTTTCACACCACTGGAGCCAACCACGTCAAATAGACCAGAGTTCAACATCACACTATGTGTCGCCAGCGCTTGGTCCATAACCCGCCTGGGTACACCAAGTGGCAAAGCCAGCTTCTTCAATGGCTACAGCTGATGAAAGGCATGGACGTCGTCACCATCAACTCGAAGACAATGTGCGCCAATACAAACTTCAATCCGGCAAAAGTCTTATATGAATTTCAGCTTGCACTGAAGCGGTCAGGGCGCATCATAACCACAGAGAACGTCGGGTTCACGAACATGGTGTTTCACGCCGCCGCCGCGAACAGAACAAAGCGGACCTTGATGACAATCCACTGAACGGCGGTAGAGTCCGCAACGCAGCCGCTCGCTCGGAGCGCAGCAAACGACCGCTTCCCGCCCTTTAAGGACATCAACCGGGTATGAAGCGAATGACCGCTTTCGGTATTAGAGTCCCGTTACGCGGGTGACCGTTTCGGGGGCGTATTGCGGTCGTTCTGAAAGCGACGGCCACCCCTGGGTTCTCCGCTCAGCAACCTTTCGGAACTCCCACTGGACTTCCACGTCAAAGCAAGCATTCCTGATGTCGGGTCAGCGAAATCGTGTCGCTGCTGATCCTGCCCGCATAGCGGGCTTCACTCAGTGCGGGGCCGGATGTTCCGGTCCTGGAACCTGAGTGAGATCACGATGAATACGCAGAAGATCGAGAATGACGCAGACCAGAATGCGCTCCCGGGCGCCGCGACAGCGAATGCGTCGAAAAGGAAGCGTGGGGCCACTTCAGCGAAGTCGGGCAACAAAGGCGCCAAGAGCAAGCAAGATCAGTTGGTGGCCCTGCTGTCGAAGCCGAATGGCGTGCGGGTCTCGGTGATCTCGGACCGGCTGGGATGGCAGGCCCATACTGTGCGCGCTGCAATCTCGGGTCTGCGCAAACGTGGGCATGAGATCGTGACGTCGAAGTCCCCAAAGACCGGCGAGATGGTCTACGCGATCAATGCCAACTCGAAGGAGAATGAAGCCGATGCCGCCGAGGCGTCGTCATGAATCGGGCGGCAAGGGCAGGGGAGTTTGTCAAGATCGCTCGCTTCGAAACAATGTCTCGCGAGGACTGCATCGACGAATGGCGGCGTACGATGGGAGGTCAGTCGCTGAAGTATGTCTCGGTGCAGTTCATGCGCAGCGCGCTGGCATATGAAGCACAGATGAAAACCCATGGTGGCCCTTCAACGGCGGTTCGAAAGGCCCTCAAAGCCGCTTTGAAGGCCGATCAAAGAACATCCGAAGGGGGAGGTCGTCCTAGACCGGCTCTCCAATCCACGCTCAGACCCGGAACCCATCTGGTCCGCGAGTGGAACGGCAGGACCTATCAGATTGAGGTTCTGGACGATGGCTTCCAGATGGATGGCAAACGGTATCGGTCGCTCAGCGCCATCGCCAGGAAGATTACGGGCGCTCATTGGTCGGGTCCGCGCTTCTTCGGATTGGGGTAGACCATGAAGAAGATCCGCTGTGCCATCTACACACGGAAATCATCGGAAGAGGGACTAGACCAGGAGTTCAATTCCCTCCATGCCCAGCGGGAAGCCTGTGCCGCCTACATCGCCAGCCAGAAGCATGAGGGCTGGGTGGCATTACCCGAGCACTATGATGATGGCGGCATCTCCGGTGGTACGTTGGAAAGGGCCGGGCTCAAGAAACTCCTCGAGCATGTGGATGAGGGGTTGGTCGACCAGATCGTCGTCTACAAAATCGACCGGCTGACGAGATCGCTTGCAGACTTCGCCAAGCTGGTCGATCGGCTGGATGCAGCCGATGCGTCGTTTGTCTCCGTGACACAATCCTTCAACACCGCGACCAGCATGGGGCGGTTGACGCTCAACGTGCTTCTCTCCTTCGCCCAGTTCGAACGCGAAGTCACGGCGGAGAGGATCAGGGACAAGATCGCGGCTTCCAAGAAGAGGGGGCTCTGGATGGGAGGCACGATCCCGCTAGGCTATGAGCCGGATGGGCGAACGTTGAAGATTGTACCGGAAGAAGCTGAGACGGTGAGAACGCTCTATGATCTCTACCTTAAGCATCGTTCGATCCTCGCGGTGGTGGATCACGCCAACCGGCTGCGGCTGCGCGGCAAGGTAAAGTTGAGGAAGCAGAAGAAGGCTAACATGTGGCCTGACGAAAACAGAAGCGATGCCACAACGCCTTCAACCAACCCTGATGCTTATAGTGTCCCTTTCGAGCGCGCAGCACTTCACTACCTGCTGACCAACCCGGTCTATGCCGGTCGCATCCGGCATAAGGAGACAATCCACGAGGGGCAGCATCCGCCAATCATCGATCCGGATGTTTGGGTTCGGGTCCAGGAGCATATGAAGGAAAGTGCCGGCCGAAAGCGTGGTGAGGGGAAGGATGGGTCAATCATCAGTCCTCTTGCCGGCACGCTTGTTGATGAGACCGGTGACAAGTTCACCCCAAGTCATGCCAGCAAGAAGGGAAAGCGCTACCGTTATTATGTCTCCAACCGCCTGCACAACACTGCCGGGAAAGACGGTAGCAACAGGAAGACCGGTGGCTGGAGGCTGCCAGCCAAGGCGCTTGAAGATCAGATCGCCAAGGCAACCTTGTCCCACCTTCGCAACCGGCTCCCGGTCGATCTCCTGATCAATCCCGCAGCTGATGCACTTTCAAAGATCGGCAACCACCTCGATCTGCTTGATGCGCAGTCGCGCACAAAAGGTCCGAACAGCATCCTGTCCTGCATCGAAAAGGGAACCGTCAGGCCAGGTGCAATCGAGATCAGCCTCAATCCAGAGGCGATCGCCGACACAATAGAGATCTCGGAAGACGAGCTGAACCCGGATGGTCTGGTGCTCAGACTGCCGTTCCAGTTCAGAAAGCGTGGAGTTGAAACGAAACTCACGATCGGGTCGGACACTTCGAAACCAGCCGACACCAACCTGATCCGCAGCATCGCCAAGGCGCATCAGTACTACAGCGCGATCAAGAACGGTCAGACATTTGAGGAGATCGCGGAAAGCGAAAACCTCTCCAAGAGACGGATCATGCAGGTGATCGACCTGGCCTTCCTCGCCCCGGACATCGTCAAGCTCATCGTCCAGGGTGACCAGCCCGATGGCCTTACCGCGAAATGGCTTGGCATCAATCCGCTGCCCTCGGACTGGCAGGCCCAACGGTCACGTCCGTCAAGGTGGTGTAATTTTCCAGATGGCCTGAGGTCATGATCAGGCGGCTTTCATTGTTATGCTGAGGATGGGGTCGATCTCCTCCTTGTCGATCTGGGCGAAGGCTTCGACCATCATGTAGCGGCTTGAAGTCTGCCACTCGTCATTCTGTTCGAACAACACCGCGCCTATGAGACGCATGATCGAGGCCTCGTTGGGGAATATCCCGACGACGTCGGCACGTCGTTTCACTTCCTTGTTCAGCCGCTCGATCGGATTGGTGCTGTGAAGCTTGGTCCTGTGTTGGCGGGGGAACGCCATGTAGGCCAGCACATCGTTTTCGCTGACATCCATCAGATCGGCGAGCTTGGGCCATCTCGGGCGGAGCTGATCTGCGACCCGTTGCCATGTTTCGCCTGCATGCTTGCGGTCTGGCTGATCGAAGGCCTGCCGGATGGCGGCCGCGACGACCGTGTGCTGGCCCTTTGAGACATGAGCCAGGGCGTTGCGCATCCAGTGAACGCGGCACCGCTGCCAGGTTGCCTCGAAGACCCGGGAGATCGCGCCCTTCAAGCCGCTGTGGGCATCGCTGATCACCAGCTTCACGCCGTCAAGACCGCGGGCCTTCAGCGAGCGCAGGAAGTCCATCCAGAAGGTCTCAGCTTCCGAGGGGCCGACGCCAAGGCCGATGATTTCCCTGCGGCCCTCGGTATTGGCGGCAACAGCGATTATGGCGGCCACGCTGACGATCCGACCGCCCTGGCGCTGCTTGAGGTAGGTGGCGTCGAGCCAGACATAGGGCCATTCGCCGGAGAGCGGGCGATTGAGGAACTCGCCGACCCGCTCGTCGATGTCCTTGCACAGCTTGGACACCGTGCTCTTCGAGATGCCGCTCAGCCCCATAGCCTGAACCAGTTCGTCCACCCGCCTTGTGGACACTCCGCCAATCCAGGCTTCCTGTATCACCGCAACCAGAGCCTGCTCAGAGGTCTTGCGGGCTTCGAGGAAGCCGGGGAAATAGGTGCCCTGCCGCAACTTCGGCACCTTCAGGTTCAGCGTCCCCAATCGGGTATCGAGACAACGGTCACGGTAGCCATTGCGCCAGGTCGTCCGCTGCTCGGCCCGTTCGTGGCGTCCTGCGCCGATCAGGCCGTCGACATCGCTCTCCATCATCAGCTGAAGAACAGCCTCGGCAATCGAGCGCAGCAAGTCGCCCTGATCGTGCTTTTGCAGAAGCTCTGAAAGGTCCATATTGGTCTTGGTCATCGGGGTCTCCGTGTGGCTCGTAGTTGAAGCTGCTAACTCCACCTCGACCATACACCTCGATGGCCACCCAGATTACACCGGCAATGCCGATGAAATTACACCACGTGTACGGACACTACCGGCCCAACGGCGCATCCTTGCGACTCTCTGATTGAGCACCAAACCCCAAATACCCCAAGAACCCCGATGGCCTGGTGATGCTCTTTCGGCAAACTGTCAGCCCCAAATTGGCCGACTGAGACTTTCGGCGTTTCAGGGGCCGGGAAAAGCCAAATATCCGGTCTCAGTCACACGAGTGCGCTTGCAAGCCATTGAAATATAGCTGCAATCCGAGCGAGAAAGTAAATCAGATCAAAAACTTGAAAAGAGTGGCTGGGGAACCTGGATTCCCAGCTAAGGGTTTTCTACCCTATCTCAAAGCTCTGAAATAATTAGGAAAAAACGGATCACCTCAGTTCTTGTAAGACAATTGTCATACACTCCTGGGGGACAGTCGTGCAAGACAATTTGCTGGACCACGATTCAAAGGCCGCAAACCGCGACCAAATGGATAGACCTTCTCCGGCGGAGTTTGGAGATAGAATCACGGACGGCGCTTGTCGGATTTTCAGATTTATTTTGGGAGCCGGAAATTCGCGGCCCCAGACCCAGCGGGTGGTCAGCCAGTGGCAAGCTTCCCCTGCAACAAATATTGCGTAGGTGGAAGCGGCCCAACCAAGGAACAGATGTGTGAAGGTCACCTGTCCACACATCAGCGGTCTAACAAAACTAGATCCATTTGTATCAGAGCCAAAAACGGATGCGAAAATTTGAATTATTGGGAGATGGGCCTTCGATTCCTAAGGCGCGGAAAATATATGCTCGAGCGGGCTTCAATTATGAAGCGGATTGATCGTCAAAGAATTCGACTTGACGATCAGATCGCAAGGCTGATGGAAACCGAAGCTGGAAGGGCTGAATACTGGCAACAGCTCGATGTCGCATGTCATGAGAACCCGCTCATGAAGCTGTTCGAGGAAAGTCTTAAGCTTGATGGGGATGTGATCGAATGCGGTGTTTATCGCGGCAACACGACACGTCTTTTAGGCAGACGAATGCGTGACCTCGCCCCGACAAAGAACCTCTTTGCCTGCGATAGTTTTGAAGGTTTCCCGCAAGACCGTATTCTGGACTCCGACCTTGGGCCGTTCCGTTTCCGCTTCAAGATTCGCCGAAAATTTAAGCATGCACTTGATGTGCCTTATAGGCTCACACAGTTTTTTGATGTCTATGGCATCAGAGGCAACATTGTTAAAGGCTTTTTTTCCGACACTTTGCCAAAGCTAACACCTCGCGAATACTGCTTCATTTTTATCGATTGCGACCTTTACGAATCGCACCTTGATTGCCTCAATGTCCTCTACGATCAGCTGGTCCCTGGCGGCGTGATCGTGTTTGATGACTATGCCCAAGCAAAATGGCCTGGAGCTTCGCTGGCAGTGGATGAGTTCTTTGCCGGACAGCCAACCAAACCCGAACGAGTTGCAGGCGAGAGTAAAGGAGTTTGGTTCGTGCGCAAGCCAATTTCCGATAAGAAAATTGTCACAACATATGAGCCGTTACGCATTTACGGTTAAGTTTGCGCAACGGTTTTAGACAGCAATGAATATCGACCCCTTATGGGAGTGAACCTGCGAGCCGGACCACGTGACACAGAAAGGCTGATACGTTTTGAAGGTCTACCCAATTTTGGGCCAGCGTAAGCGAAAATTTCCAGGGGCCAAACAAACCTAGCGCGGCTCACTTTTTTAGTTGTGTGCTTGCAATACAGGGATATGGCATGAAACAAGAAGAAGCCGCAAAGGGGCTTACCATGGCGTTCAACATCTGCAGTTTGGTAGCAAATCGAAAGCCCCAGGGAAACCCATGCTCAAGATTATGACTATCGTCGGAACGCGTCCGGAAATCATCCGGCTGTCACGTATCATCGCCAAGTTCGACCAGCATTTCGAACACGTGCTTGTCCACTCCGGCCAGAATTATGACTACGAACTTAACGAGATCTTCTTTGGCCAGTTGAACATTCGCCGTCCTGACGAGTTCCTTGAGGCCGCAGGTCAGAGTAGCGCCGAGACCATTGCCAATGTCATTGTCAAGTCGGACGCTGCGCTCGAAAGACACAAGCCCGACGCCGTCTTATTGCTGGGTGACACCAACAGCTGCATCGCGGCCATTTCAGCCAAGCGGCGCAAGATACCGGTCTTTCACATGGAGGCGGGAAATCGCTGCTTTG
Source organism: Hoeflea phototrophica DFL-43 (assembly GCF_000154705.2). NCBI lineage: Bacteria > Pseudomonadati > Pseudomonadota > Alphaproteobacteria > Hyphomicrobiales > Rhizobiaceae > Parahoeflea > Parahoeflea phototrophica. The sequence continues at coordinate 970,596 of NZ_CM002917.1, forward strand.
ATCAGCGGGTTCCTGAAGAAATCAACCGCAAGATTGTCGACAATGTCTCGGACATCAATCTGACCTACAGCCAGATTGCGCGCCAATATCTGCTGCGCGAAGGTTTCCCCCCCGACCAGGTGATTGTTACCGGAAGCCCGATGGGAGAAGTGCTCGAGCATTACCTCGAGGATATCCGGAAATCCGACGTTCTGGCGCAGCTCGGCCTAGAGCAGGGGCGTTACTTCGTCATCAGCGCGCATCGGGAGGAAAATGTCGACGCCCCGGAACGGCTCTCGGCTCTCATCAGGATCGTCAATGGCCTGGCAGAGCGTAACGGCGAGCCGGTGATCGTTTCTACTCATCCGCGCACGCGCAATCGCCTGGATGCACTGGGACTGGCGGCCCATCCGCTGGTCAGGTTCGAAAAGCCCTTCGGATTCCTCGACTACATCCAGTTGCAGATCCGGGCTCGCGCCGTGCTGTCGGACAGCGGAACCATCACCGAGGAAAGTGCGATCCTGAATTTTCCGGCGCTCAATATGCGTGAAGTGCACGAACGACCGGAAGGCTTCGAGGAAGCGTCGGTGATGATGGTCGGGCTTGATTCCGAGCGGATCCTGCAGGCGCTCGATATTCTCGAACAGCAGCCTCGCGGCGAGGACCGCAGCCTCAGGATACCCAATGACTACCTGCCCACTAATGTGTCCGACAAGATCGTCCGGATCGTCATGAGCTATACCGACTATGTCAATCGCCGGGTATGGCGCCGCTGACGAAAAGGAAAATGCGCCTGTCGACTGGGTCAGGCGGCGCGATCCGCCCGGCCTTTGGCCAGCGCCCCTCTGCCGTCCCGGCCTCTCGATAGTTGTTCCCGCGGATGAGCATTGCTGCAATCGCAGCAGCAGCGGTTTTTGTTCTTCATGTATACAAAAGCGGCAACAAAGGGGGTGGCAAGTCAAACGGGTTGAAGGTAATGAATGCTTTCTGCATCCGCGGCTTTTCAGAGTCTTCGACGCACTCGTTGAAGACGTGCTGCAGACCGGAAATGATGGATGGGGCGCATCGCGGGCGCAAAAATGCTAGGTAGGTGAATACCGTGTATGTCGATATAGAAAAAGTTCTGTTGCTTCCTGACCAGCCGATGCGCGCCGCGATCGAGGCAATCGATACCAGCGGGCTGAAAATCGCGATCATCATTGATGACAGCCGGCGGCTGCTGGGATTGGTAACTGACGGCGACATACGGCGGTCCCTGCTACAGGGGCATGGTCTTGAGACACCGATTCGGGAATTCATGCAGGCCAAGCCGCGGACTGCCAACTGGGGATCCGACAAGCAGGTACTGTTGAGCCGCTTGCGGCATGAGCAAATCCTCCACATGCCGATTGTCGATGACGAGGGGCGGGTCCGCGACCTTGCCTATCTGCCGATGCTCGAGCAGCAGTCCAGCCATCTCAACGAGGTGGTGATCATGGCCGGAGGTCTGGGAACCCGTCTTCGTCCCCTGACCGAGAAAGTTCCCAAGCCGCTGATTTCGGTCGGCGGCCGGCCGCTCATCGACACGATCGTCGACCGGCTGGTGGCGCAGGGGCTGTCCAACATCACGCTGTGCGTCAATTACCTCGGCCATATGCTTGAGGAGCATCTGGGTGACGGATCGCGCTACGGCGCGAGATTCACCTACGTGCGCGAGAACAAGCGCATGGGAACAGCTGGTGCCCTCTCTCTGCTCGACAAGCGGCCTGAAACCTCGTTTTTTGTCATGAACGGCGACATTCTGACCTCCGTCGATTTGATGGCGATGCGCAGTTTTCACCAGGAAAACAACTCGTTGGCGACCATGGCAGTCAACAACTTCAGCTATGAGGTCCCCTTCGGCGTCGTTGATGTCCGGGACCGGCGCATCACCGGACTGAGTGAAAAGCCGCAATGCAACTTCCTGGTAAATGCAGGTATCTACCTGTTTGAGCCGGAGGTGCTTGATCATGTCCCGTCTGACGAGTTTTTCGACATGAACAGCTTCTTTGACCGCCTGATCGATCTCGACAAGCCGATTGTGGCGTTCCCGGTGCGCGAACACTGGCTCGACATTGGTCGGCCGGACGATCTCGAGCGCGCCAACAACACGTTCTCCGCCGTGGCCGGCGGAAAGGGATCTCCGGACACCGGCTCCACCACTTGAGCGCACGCGCTCGCGTAAACACTAAGCAATAGGTGAATTCGTGCCGAACACACTCGCCAGCCTCGCCACCGGACGATCGACGCCACTGTTTTCCGGTGACCTCCGGAAGCTTGCGAGTACACTGGAGGAACGGGTCAAGGGGCGGCGGATTCTGGCGATCGGCGCAGCCGGCTCCATTGGCTCCTCGACCGTTGAAGTGCTTGCCGGCTATGAACCGGCATCCTTGCATGTGGTCGACCAGAACGAAAACGAGCTTGCCGAACTGGTGCGCACCCTCCGCTCGCGTGAACAGGCGCTCGCCGTCGAGGATTTCCGGACCCTGCCGCTGGATTATGGCTCTCCGGCGATGCGGCTGCTTATTCACGAGCAGGCGCCTTATGACATCGTCCTTAACTTCGCCGCCATCAAGCATGTCCGCTCGGAGAAGGACGTCTTCTCCATGTTGCAGATGTTCGACACCAATTTCCGCAAGCAGGCGCAATTGCTGCGCTGGTTGAAGGAGACCGGATTCTCGGGACGCTTCTTCTCGGTTTCGACGGACAAGGCCGCAAACCCCAGCTCCTTCATGGGGGCCAGCAAACGGCTGATGGAACACGTCATGTTCAGCGGCGAGGCGGCCGAAGGACTGGAAGCGACCATTACATCCGCGCGCTTTGCCAATGTTGCGTTCTCCAACGGATCGCTGCTGCAGAGCTTCGAGCGGCGACTGCAGCAAGGCCAGCCATTGGCCGCGCCGCGCGACACCCGCCGCTATTTCGTCTCGCTCGAGGAATCCGGGCAGCTCTGCGCCCTGGCATCGATCTGCGGACCGGATCAGCACATCATCGTGCCGAAGCTCAATCCGGATGAACACCTGCTTCTGCTTGAGAGCATGGCAAGCGGCTTTCTCGAGAAATCCGGCTTCAAGCCGGAAATCATGACCGACGAAGCCGAGGCGCGGGCATCGGTTGGCAGGCTTCGCGCCGAAGGCCGCTGGCCGCTGTTGCTGACGCCGCTCGATACGGCCGGCGAAAAGCCCTACGAGGAATTCATCGCCGAAGGCGAAACTGCGCTGGACGTGGGGTTCAACGAGCTGATGGCGATCGCCTACAAGCCGGCCGAAAAGGGGCTTGTCTCGGCATTGATCGATGACGTCGAGGCGATTTTCCGTGAAGGTGCTACCGCTGCGCGTCCGCCGAGTATCGACAAGGATCACCTCAAGAACCTGGTTGCGCGGATCGAGCCGTCCTTTCTCACGACCCACAAATCCAGCGATAAATCACTCGATCTTAGAGTATGAGCCGATGATCCCCTTAGCCGTCCCGAACCTTGCCGGCCGCGAGGCAGAGTACCTCCAGGAATGCATCACATCGACCTTCGTATCGACGGTCGGCCCCTTCGTGGGACGCTTCGAGGAAATGGTGGCTGAAGCTTCAGGCGCGAAATACGCGGTCGCGACCTCGGCCGGAACCACGGCCCTGCACGCAGCCCTTGTTGCCTCCGGCGTGCGGCACGGTGATCTGGTCATCGCGCCGTCGTTTACCTTCATTGCCTCGGTTGCCGCGATCGCCCATTGCGGCGCCCAACCATGGCTCTTTGACGTGGCCGCCGACAGCTGGACACTCGATCCGCGACTGCTTGCGGCAACGCTTGAGGCGGAAACCGAACGGGCGGAAGACGGAATCCTGCGCCACAGGGCGACCGGGCAGCGCGTCGCAGCCATTCTTCCGGTCTACACGCTCGGAATCCCGGCCGACATGGACCCGATCGTCGCTCTGGCGGAACGCTACGGCCTGCCGATTGTCTCCGATGCGGCCGCGGCGCTCGGCACCAGCTACAAGAACCGTCCGTCAGGCGCGCTGGGCGCGGATTTCACCATGTTTTCTTTCAATGGCAACAAGACGGTCACTGCCGGGGGTGGCGGTGCCATCGTCACGGATGACGAGGCCAAGGCGAAGCTGTTCCGGCATCTGACCACGACCGCACGCGTCGGCGCCGACTACGATCACGACATGGTCGGCTTCAACTACCGCATGACCAATCTCCAGGCCGCGGTCGGCTGCGCCCAGATGGAGAATCTGGATCTGTTCCTGAATGCCAAGCGGCGCATTGCCATCGCCTATCGTGATGCATTTGCCGACCTCGACATGGTTGAGCCATTCCCGGACCCGGATTACGTCCGCAACGGTCACTGGTTTGCAGGTGTCGTGCTCCGCCGGGATTTTGCCGGGCATCTGCCCGATCTGCGCGCCCGTCTGCGTGAGGCAGGGATCGATGCCAGGCCGTTCTGGAAACCTGCCCACCTGCAGGCACCCTACGCCGCCGCACCTGCCACCGCGATGGCAGTAAGCGATGATATTTGGCATAGAGTGTTGACGTTGCCCTGTTCTACCGGGTTGAGTACTTCCGATCAGGCTAAGGTCATTGAGGTTATGCGTAACGAAATCGCAAAATCATGAGCAGGGCAGCGGATAATACACGCCTGTATGCAGCAACCGTGGCGATTTTTGCTGTCGGCGTCATTTCCTTTTTGCTGATGGCGCCCATCAACAAAAGAGCTTCGCCTTACTGGCATGAACTCGACAATGGTTGCTTCATGCTGTTCGCCACGGCAGTACTGGACCAGCCCGGCTGTTTTGAATTGCAGGAAGATGTTGTACTAGAGGGGGACAACGATTATTTTCTTTACATCAATTCTTCTGATGTTCAGGTGAATCTGAAGGGAAAGGCAGTCACCGGACCCGGTCAATCAAGCACCCAGTCCGGGATCTATATTAATGGAGGCGACAACATCAAGATTGCCAATGGTTCCATAGCTGGCTTTCTGTTCGGTATCCGCGGAGAGCCTACTTCTGATGGAGAGCCGATTAGACGTCTAATGCTTAGCAACCTTAAAGTCTCGGATGCCTCTCTGATCGGTATAACGCTTGATGTTAACGAGGTGTCCATGTCGGGCATCACCGTGATAGCCCCGCAAGAGGTTCAGAACAAAAAATATGACTATTTTGTAGATATCAGGGTCAACGCCCAAACCTGCTACTACGAGCAAGATTGGCACGAAGCAGAATCTTTGAAGCCACCAAGGACGCAAATTCTGGCATTACAGGCTGATTGTGAGCTTTCAAAATAAGCAAGCGTCGCAATCTCTAGTGCAAGCGATATCATCTGGATTATGTGCTGTATTTATTCAAGTCTTATATAGACCAATCGCTGTTTAAGTAAAAACTATCACAAAGGCTTATGCGAGATGGATCACCAGCAAGAAAGTCCACCGTCGATGATCAGATTTTGTCCGGTGACATATGAAGATGCATCGGACGCTAGATATAGAAGCGCACCGTGCAGCTCATTTGCTTGACCCATTCTACCCATTGGTACGCGGTTGCTATAGTTTTTATTAAAAACCTCATTTTGACCACTTTCAATTCCGCCCGGAGTCAAAACATTGACGCGAATGTTATCCTTTGCCCAGTATGTTGCAAGGAAATTTGATAGCCCTATTACGCCGGCTTTGGAGGCGGCATAAACTGCTGGAGTGTTGATTTGCTGTCCTAAATAGAACGAACCTTCGTATATGCGGTGATCAGGCGCGACGACGCCATAAATAGATGCCGTATGGATGATACTTCCACCACAACCCTCTCGAGCCATGTGCGTGCCAACAGCTTGTGATACCAAGAAGACGCCGTCCAAATTAACAGACATGATGTTCCGCCATTCCGCTAAGTCATATTCCTCGAAGGGCGCAAAAAAGGCGGCTAGATTGGCAGATTTGCTGGCAGCATTATTGTGGAGAATCTCCACCGACCCGAACGTGTTGAGCACAGCCGAAAGCATCCTATTGACGTCGTCCTTGTTTGATACGTCACAGGAGAGGGGAAGCAGTTGTCCGCGCGGACGCGACTCCCGAATTTCGCTTGCTGTTTGTTCGGCTGCTTCTTTCTTGAGGTCTACAATCGCTACATTGGCACCGTGCTCAGCGAGAACGCGGCAAAAGCCCTGACCGAGAATTCCGCTACCGCCCGTAACGATTGCAGTCTTGCCGCTAAGATCGAATAGCGCACTCATATTTGGCTGCCCCAATCCAGCGCTCGAGTGTCTCCCACGCCCATTTCCTGCATCGCCATAAGAAGCTTCATTGTTCCGATAGTCTGCTCAGGTGCAATCGGCTGAATTCCAGTTTGAACCATAGTAAAAAATGCAGCAAGTGTTCGCCGGAAGGCGCCAAAATTGTCATGGAGATCGGCCTGGAAATTGCCCGCGGCGCCATAAATTCCAAGATGGAAAGTTTTCCCAACAGCTCCAAGGCAGTTGAGAATGAACTGGGGGCCGTCTTCTCCGAAGATCATGGAAAAAGAGTCGTGTGGCGAAATTAACCGGGTCAATCGCGTTGGAACCCCGTACCCCAAACCGAGAAGCGCATCAATCAGATGAATACCGTATCTTTCGGGGCTATTCAGCACTGCACCGTGAATAAGTTTGACCGCTCCGACCAGTTTGGGATTGTATCGAATAGGATCTAGTTCGACGGCATAACGCAGGCCTGCAGTTGACATCATTTGACCTGCTTTCAAGTAAGGCTCCAGTAGACGCAGTTCTTCGGCGTTTAAGGTAAGTGGTTTGTCGATGAATACCTTTATGCCGCGTTCCAGAGCTGGCATGGCCAGAGAAAAATGGGTCTCCCAGTCATCCCGGCCAATGATTAGAGCGTCGATTTCCCCAAGCATTTCTTCGGGTCGGCCAACCGCTTTGTCAATTTTGCATGCTTTGCAAAGCTTTTCCGTGGTCTCAGGAAACTGCGTCCAAGCATGGGTTACTCTAACGTTTGGAAAGCCAAATGCCTCTGCTGGCTGAATCCGTAAGTATTTCTGAATGACCGGCCATCCAGCCTGGGAAAAAAGGTCATCGTCGTATCCGTTAACTATGGCTGAGAAGGAAAACGGATGTCCGTTCCCTTCGCTCAGACCAACGATCCCCACCCTGATATTGGACGACGATGTCACCCTTTCTGACGACGTTACCATACGGCCCACCCGCCATCGACACAGATGTTCTGGCCGGTGATATAAGCACCCGCATCGGTGCAGAGGAGAGCGGCCGCGCCCTTGAGGTCCTGTGGGTGTCCAATCCGGTTCATCGGGTTTCTCGCCTTTAGACGATCGATGAAATCCGGATTTTCTTTCTGGGTTGACTCGAACGGGAAGGGGCCCGGGCTAATGCAATTGGCCCGGATGCCGTGGGGGGATAGGAAACTTGCGAGATATTTCGTTAGTTGGATCACTCCTGCCTTTGCGGCGCCATAGCTCGGAGGATTGGCGAAGCGTTCACTATCATATAATCTGTAATCAGGAGCTACGTGACCATACATCGACGCGATATTGAGAATACAGCCCCGCGTCGGCTTAAGCATTGGCACTGAGGACTTAATAGTGCGAAAAACGCCGTTCAGGCAGACTTCAATATCGAGATCCCAATCTTCGTCATTAATGGATTCAAACGTGTTTTTTCTGCCAGACCACCCCGAGTTCACCAAAACATCGAGGCAACCGTCATTTAGAGCGGAAACCGTTGTCATCAATCCTTTGATAGACGAAGGATCGGTAATATCGACACTGGCAGCATGAATGGTCCGTTCAGGAAATCGGCTTCGAATGTCGTCTGCGAAAGCTTCACATTTATCGACGTCACGGCTTGCAATAGTTACATCCGCGCCGAGTTCGACAAGAACAGATGTTATTTCCCCACCGAGCAGACCTGCGCCTCCGATGACCAGCGCCTTACGGCCTTCTAAAGATAATAAATTAGTTAGACTTAGCGCTGTCTTGGGTGAGGAGTATGGCGTTTGCAATGGCGAAATCCTTCTGTTCGTCGATGTCAATTACATCGTTGGAGTCTACTATCTCGGCGCCGATCTTGCCAAAGAGAAGTCGAGGACTGTCCGCAGGTAATCGGCCGGGTCGGAATGCGTATACCGCCCCATTGAGTTGATAGGCGTCAGGGAGCTGCTGACGCGGGAGCCAGGGGATTGCATCCGGAATGAACGGACTGGGTTCGCCGTCTGTGATTCGCCACGTGCGCCAAGGGTTTATCTCGGCGCGGTGGAAGGTGGCAATTGAATCCAAATCTTCATCTACCATGCGTTTCAAGCATCGGCGTATCATCTCAGGTGTTCTGAAAGGTGAGGTGGCCTCTAGTAGGACAAAAACATCGATCTGCTCAGATTGTTCGACAAGCATTGCATAGAGATGCCGAACGGTATCGGCGACCAAAGCCGTGTCACTGGCGAGCTCAGCCGGGCGATGGTGGATTCTCACGCCGTATTTAAGTGCGCAGGAAGAGATGCGGTCATCGTCGGTCGAAACATAAATATCGTCGATTTCAGGCGTAGCAATCGCGGTTTCGATTGGCCAGGCCACCAACGGCTTTCCACCAACCGGATAAAGATTCTTGTAGGGAACAGATTTGCTGCCCCCTCGCGCCGGTATCAGTGCAGCTACCCTCAATTTATTATACAAAGATCTCTCCAAGGGGACGCCTGTTCCGAAAGCAAATTTTCAATATCACCCAAGTTCTAGCGGCTTATATCCGAAACTCAAATTTCATTGAAAATACCACCAAAAAGCAAGTTAGTCTGAATCTCAATTTCCTAATTCGTCGGGGCCAAGCGCCGAAATTGGGCGAAGTTTCGGTGCAGCCAGCCACAGTGAGGATCGTAGCCGTTATGGCAGATATACTTGCAGCGAAGCTTTTGCAAAATCGGTCTTCCGTGGGAGTTGCCACCCAATGCCCGATTGCTTTTTCAGTGTCACGGACATTAGCATTCATCTGAGCCAGATGTACATATTTTCAAATGACGGCACTCCTACCATACGAGTTCAGGCCCACGGAAAAGTACGTGAACCAAAATCATCCAATGTTTGCAAGCCAACTGCCACATTTCCGGTCTCGGCTGACTTATAACAGGCGGCGAGTGCGGCCACAACCAGACGTGCATCTTCACCGGTAGGATAATTACGACCTGCCGCAAGAGCGGCCAGCACTGCTTTGGTCGGCTGCACATTATCGCTTTGTGGAAAGTGTATGGTCTCTCTGTCCCACGGCATGCCGTAGCGTGTCGCAGGCATTGCGCGGTGCTCAGGTTTGCGAGTTGTTATTATCGCTTCGCCCTGAAGTTCGTCCACAAATATGTGGCCGTAGGCGCCGGCGTAGGTAACCGTCATGCCGTGCCCCTGATCTGGACCGATGATTAGATTAAGCCGTTGACCATCTGTCCCCACGATGCGTATCTCGCCGGCTTGGTCGAAAAAATGCGGACCACGCGGATTGGGCACGGTAGCGTCGCTGAACCACGCGGTCGCATACTCCGGCTCTGAGCCAGTAAGGTATCTGAATGCTTCGATGTAATGAGAACCGTTCATTGCAAAACCGAAGCATCCTCCTACGACGGTCATGCTCGCCATCTTCCCGAGGCCCCCGTTTTTTATGGCCTCTTTGACCACCAGATACTGATCCATAAAGCGCATCTGGTGATTGATTGCCAGCTTGGTTCCAGATGCCGCGCAGGCGGCGATCATCGATTCACAATCTTTGACGCTTGTTGCCATTGGTTTTTCGCAAAGAATAGCGCCGCATTTTGCTTCGGCTGCCAAACAGGTAAAGTTTTTGTGACTTTCAGCTGTTGTTGCGATTGATACTATGTCAACACTACCTAGCCGCTCAAACAGCCTACTTGCAGAATCGAAACGCATTTCGTTGGGAACGCCAAACGCGTCCCCAAGTTCGCCGAGCGCATTGAGGTTGGAATCGCAAATGGCCGTCAGTTCGACTCCCAATTCGCGAAGTGCGGTTGCGTGAGCACGTCCCATGCGTCCAGCTCCAATAAGCGCTGCTGACTTCCATTTAGTCGTCCGCATCCAGCCGGTCCTTTCCGATGAATGTTGTCATGATTTTTCTAGCGTCCCGGAAATGATAGGTTAAGTTGGCATGAAAATCGGAGGGCATGCCAGCTACCTCGCCCAAAGCAGGACTCTACCATTTTCGGAATCTGCTGCGACCACCTGATCCTCGAATGCAAGCGCATCATAGGGTTTCGAAAGCCCCCGCCCTTCTTCCATTGACAGCAGATTCCCGATATTGTCAAACCACTGCAACCTGTTGTTCCCCCAATCAGTGATCAGTACTGAGCCGTCAGGAGAGACGGAGATGGCGACCGGGCCACAGTATTCTCCAGGCTGTCCGCCTGCCGACTTGCCGAAGTAACCAAGCCACTTACCGTCGGAGTTGAACCTTTGAATTCGATGGTTCCAGGTGTCGGCAACGAGAAGATCGCCACCGGGCACCTCTCGACACATATGAGGACGATCAAAAGCACCCTGTTTTTGGTCTGCCGAGAAGCTGGCGTCGGATAGAAAACCGTCCCTACCGCCTCCAAGGCCTCCCAAGAAGCATCCAATAGCAGCCCCACGACCTTCAAATGCCAGAATGCTGTTGCTGGCATACTCTGCCACCAGAAGCCGGCCCCGGCTGTCCAGGGTAATGGTGGCGGGCCCTTTCAAGTGGCCACGCCCGATTTCGCTACGGGCCGCCCCTGAACGATCGAGAAGAAACAATCTGGGAGTATAGTAGGTGAGCACTGCAAGCAGACCGCTTTCCAGTTCGCAGACCGAATGCGGGCCGTTGAAGCGGCCCGGCGCAACGGCTGTCTTTTGGGCAAAGGTCTGGTCGCGCTGAACCGCACCCAAAGAGACCCAATTGTCGTTTGAACCGCCAAGCCATTCGATTTGCCCAAGATTGTTGGAAAAACGAAACACGCCATGAAGATTCATGTCAGTTACCAGCAGGCGGCCCGAACTGTCCTTCAGCAATCCAAATGGGCGACCGAAGCCAGTCAGGCATAGCATGCCATTTTCCTCATGCAGGCCGATCTGCACAGCTTATACGCCAAACATCTGGTGGATCATCCGCATCGTACGCAGGCTTTCGTTGATATCGATCGCGTTGCTCGGTTTGCCGCATACTGCATCCAGCACCGCCTGCGCCTGACTGACGAAGCCAGCCTTGAAATCGATATCCCGGGCTTCAGGCTCGACCTGTGTCTGCGCGCGACTGTTGCGGTTCTGAAATGTCGCTCGCTCAAGCGGTTGCATCGTCCAACGACGGCTTGGCGTGCTGACGGCGCATGCCCAAGGGCCAGGGCCTTTCCAGATGCCCTCGTAAAGCGCCGTATCACCGCTGTCAAACCTGATATGCACTAGAACGACTTCCGTTTCCTCCCCTTTCCAGGGCATGATAGGCAAAACTTCGACCGGTTCGCCGCGGCACAGGGCCATGATCAGGTCGATGTTATGGATCGAATTCGCATACATGAACTTCTCAACCACCTTTTCCGGATGGTTATAGCGCCGAGCCTCTTCATAGCTTTGCTGATCCTGAACATGGACATAGCGGAGCTCCGTCGGGCGGCTCTCCAGATCGGCGCGAACCGCCTGGGTGCTGGAATAGAACCGGCGATTGAACCCCACAAGAACCGGCTTCGATCGTCCCCGAGCAGCAGCGGCTATATCTTCCGCGTCGGCCAGATCATACCCTGCCGGCTTTTCCAACAAGACCGCCCAATCGCGAGCGAAGCACTGTTTCGCCACGGCGTTCGCGGACAATTCGGGGACTGTGACTATCACGAGATCAGCCCCGCTTTGCTCACGAAGCTGCGGGATGCTGTCGCAGATATGAGCAATGCCGAATTCCTCAGCTAGTTTCTGAGCCCGCTCGGTCGTGCGGCTATGGATGCCCGTAATTTCCACGCCGTCCAGCGATTGGAAAGCCCTGATATGTTCACGCGCCATGTTCCCGGCGCCAACTATTGCAATTCCTGTCATACCCATTGTCACTCTCATGTATCCAAATTCAAGCCGAACGACGCGAAACCGGTTTCTCAGATCGCAACTCTTCGATCAGCCCCACTATCCGTTCGACCGAACGGCCATCGAGCCGCCCCCAGTCTTCGCAAATTTCTGCCTGCTTGCGCTTCAGCAATGCAAAATCCTCCTGATGCGGGACCAATCTGCGCAAGGCATCATCGAATTCCTTCAAGGAATTTGCATGAACGACCCCTTCAAATCCCTTGTAATCGTCATAGTTAAATTGAAAAACATCATAGTTGACGACTGGAACGCCACAAGCAATCGCCCAGCGAATGGTTGCGGAGGCGAAGGCAACTATGGCGTCAGACAGTGCAATTAGGCGCGCCGTATCCACTGTGGTCTTTCTGAAACCGGCTTCTTCGAGCAAGTCGCCCATTTTGAGGAAGTTGGGGTGAGGTCGCACTACGATTTCGTAGTGCACTTTCAGTGGTTGAAGCGCCTCGGCGATATGCTTGCACATGTCCGCCATATCCTCGTACTCAAACCCGCCGGGATGGTGGCCGCTGGACTGATCAGGGCAACCCACGATTGTTAAGACCGGCTTGCCCTCAGCCAAGCCCAACTCTTGTCGCAGGTTGGCGAGTTCAGCTTCTTTGTTCAGGCGATATTTGGCAAGATAGTCATCATATACGGCACCGACCAGACGCAGTTTGGAATCTGGCAAGCCAGCGTCCCTATAGTAATCCAGCATCGCCCGGTTTTCGACCGCTATGGCATTGGCAAATCCGCTGTTCATCATCCATGGGTCAGGCGGTGTCGTGCCCGTGAACTCATGTCCCAATAAGTGGGGACCGGGTAGACGGACGAGAGAAATGCCGTCCCGTTCCATAACCCATCGAGGATAAAGCAACGAAATCACCCAGTTTGCCGGATGTGTCCGCTGGTACGCTGGTTGAGCGCTCAGGCTGCGAAACGCCTCCTCCTGATTCGCGATCGTGTAAGGCAATATCAAGCTTGGTATTCCCAGCCGATGCGCCGCTTTGATGATCTGCGGTGAAACTATGCCCACAACATCTTCCGGCAAAATTATCAAATCAGGATTAATGCCCTTGATTTTTTTTTCATAGATACGGCACATTCGCGTATACCTAACAATATTTACAATGCCACCTAAGATTTCATGGATAAGAACAATGTATTTAACAAATCTTGGACCCAGTCTAGATTTTCTATCTCTAGACTTTTTTGACGGTGTCTTCTCCATTATATGAAAGAAATCAAAGATCTCAAATCGCTCCAATTTTTCATCTTGTTCAGCCTGTTTGCCATCCTGGAGAACCAATGCTTCGGATGCAGAATTAGGGCCTTCGCAAGGATGATACATGATTTGAATCGTGTAGTCGCATAGATGAAGCGCATCTGCACCACGACGCATTTCTACATAGTCCGACGGCCGCTGCGCGACGAGGAGGATTTTCCCTTTGCTCACAATAGAATTCTCTCCCAAGATGGCTCATCCAACCGATGTATTTTGATTACAGGGTCGAGTCTGATTACAACGCGAATACCTTCAACGCATTTGGACACATTCATGGCAAAACCTTCAAGTGTTCCACCTTGGTGCACGGAGGGGTTTCCGAGATCTGTAAGGTTCTCATTTGCTCGCTTTTGAGCGTAGATTTGGGCAGGCAAAACAACCTTACACGTTCATTAACTGGTGGCCAGGCCAACCAACTGTCTTTGATTAGAGCCAGCGGTTCCCGGCTGCAGTCGAGCAAATGAAATCGTCGTTTGGCCTCTGCATACATCAGCATGACGTATGGCCCTGGAGCACACGCTCTAACACCTTTCCTGGGGCCGCAATTGGACTGTGCAGGCGTTGCGCCGCCTGCCAGTATCGCAGCTTGGTCTGAGGCTGCGCCGCGCTGCGGAGACTTTCGGCGAGGTCGCCCACCTTCTTGACCTCTTCGACCAGACCAGCCTTGAGATACGGAAACTCGCTGAGCCTAACCATCTTGCGGAAATAAGCGATGATTTCCTCATCGAAAAACAAGGAGAGCGGAGTGATAAGGGGTTGCCCGGAGAAGTAGTTGAGATAGGCCACATCGTAGGTACAGTTGGAAAAAGCGCTACACACCACGTCGCAACCCAGTAATGCGTGCTCGACGTCCTTTTCCTCGGACATGCGGACATCGAGCCCCATTTCCCGAAGGGTGTTGCAGGTCCACTGACAGTCATCGTCGCTTTCTCTCGGGTGCGGTCGATAGACCGGAATGCAGGACGAACCAAATTGATTGACGGCGCTTGCCCATTCCCGGACGGTTCGCCGATACCCGTCCAGATGGTGGAGTCCCTGGCCAAAAAAGCCAATCACCGTCTGGCCGTCGTCGGCGCCCAACCTCGCACGAGTGAAGATGCGCTCTCGTTGCAGGTCCAGCTTTCTATATGCCGAATGGCGCGGCGAACCTACAATTTCCGCCTCCAAGCCGTGACGTTCCCGGCTCAGGCGTACCCCCTCTTCGTCGAGCGACAGGTAGATGTCCGCAGGACGTCCCAGGATGAGATTGGCCTCGCCCCAGAAATCCTGCATGACGAAACTCGGCCCCTTGAAGCTGGCAAGGATGGCCTCGTCTATGCCGGCATCAAAGGGAGTAGATAGTCCGCAAAGAATGCTGTCGGGCTGGAATTTGGACAGCAAACGATCAGCTTCCGCCAGAAGGGCCTTCGCCTCCTCGGTGTCTGCATGCTTGCCGGCGGGAAGATCGATAGTCGTAACCGGGATATCCGCTGATTGAAAAAATTTAGCCGCCGGAAATTGGGTCACAATCTCAAGAACAAGATCATCCCTTGCCCGAGCAACCTTGGCCACTTCGATCAGATGCAGGGCAGCGGCGGCGTCTCGCGCTGTAATCAGAAGGCGTTTTTTCACAGATGCTCGATTTCTCCAGAGGATTTCCGGCGAAAACAGATCGCCTTCACCGCTCTATGCTCTTTGCTTCTACGCAATTCCGGACGCAAAGCCGGCTCCCGCTTCTGCTGGAATTGCTCTAGTCATGCGTTCAATCAGATGTCCCTTATCTGTCGCCAATTGCTCGAGATAAAAAAACTTCTCCCATTCTCCGGTTTCGACCCGGATACCGCTTTCTTCTCCCAATGCGAGAGTACAAAGAGACCGAAGTGCCAGGGACCGAAGAACGGATGTCCATTCCTGTCCAGACAGTGGCGCCACGTCAACGAAACTCCCCCCGCTTCGTGAATACTCGAACATAAAGGCTTGGCCAAGATCTATCGCAAGCTGTTCTTCCCCTACCCTTACCAGGACCAATCTTTCTAGGACCAGCGCCAGATCAAAAGCAATCGGCAAGACACTGTGGAAGACGTCCTCGAAGTCCATCAAGACGGCCTTGTCCCCAGCGATGAGGATATTGCCCGGGTTCAGGTCGCCATGCAGCGGACGCCGTGGAAGCGCATCAAACCGGAAGTCAAGCGATCGGTCTGCGGCGAGTTCGGACAGACGGTCCGCATATTGGGGCCTGGCGCCCTGTTTTTTAACCAGGCGCTCACGAACAGCGTTGAGTTCGCTCAACCTGTCATCGGTGAAGTCACGCCAGGAACCAAGGTCCGGATGCCGGACAAGATTGTGGTGAAACGCACCGAGAGCCTTCCCGAGCGCGCGCATGTCGGAGATTGATGCTTCTACCCGCCGCCCGCTCATGAAGGGAAGCAATATCGCGACGTCGCCCTCCGGCGTCTCACGCGGAAAACCAGGCAACGGGGCGGGAAGATCTAGCCCCTGCTCCGCCAACCACGCAGCAACGCCTTCTGCACGCAAGACGCCTTCCTGCCGTTCGACATCGATAAGCTTCAGCAGAAAGGACTGACCTGCCGTCGTATCCACGCGATACATATGGCTTGGGGCGTCGCCAAACAGGAGAGCAGCGACCCGCGAGATCTGCGCGGGCTCCAGGCCAATCATCCCAAGTATATGCGTCGCACTCTGCTCATCCAGAACGTCCGCGCGCGGAAGCGCAGGTGTCAGTCCGCTCCAGGACGGACTTCTAACGAGCGTCGCACTTTGCGTCCGACCAGCGGATTGGCGTCCCGGCTTGGATCGAGGCCGTAATTTTCCATCCATCTACCAAATCCCACTGTTCGACCGGAATGCCGCGGCAAGGAAAGGCGAACCGCACGGTATCAAGGCCGATTGTGTCACCGGGAACGAGGTCCCTTTTAGCGACCAGGCACTGACGTTGGGAGGTGCCGATCACACCGTCGATCTTCATGTTCGCATCGCGAACAGGCTTGCCCAACGCCTGCCAGCAGTTATAGACGGTCCGCAAAACCTCAGGCAAGCTATCCATGCTGAATGTATGCGAAATGTCGATGTCGAGATCATCGGGCGCAACGTGAACACCCTTCTCCAACACCGTCGCACCGAGGGCAACGGACAGATAGAGCATCTCAACACCCACATGGTGATCGGATATGCTGGACGGCAGGCTGAAGACATTATTGTAGGTCTGCAGGATCCGTAGATTGTGGGCCTTTGGCAAGGCCGGGTGTCCGTCAGGGCTGTGTTGCAGGACGATATCCACGCAGCCCGCCGCGCGCGCAACCGCCACCGCCCGATGAACCTCTGCAATATTGGAACGCCCGGTATCCAGCAGCAGTGGAATACCCTTGCTCGCGCAATGGCGGATCAGCGGCACATGGACAAGATTGCCGGAGGCGATCTTGAGCGCAGCAGCTCCAGACTGCACCGCGAAATCGGCACCTGCAAAGTCATATACCGAAACGATGAACGGGGTGTTTTCCGCCCTGCACAGTCCAAACAGCTTGGCGTAATGTTCGAGCGGGAATACCTTGCGCTCGATCAGAGCACGATAATTCTCCTGTTGAACCCTTCCATCCTTGGAGGAATAGGTCTCAAGCGTATCGCCCGGTAGACAGATTTCCGCATCGTGCAGAATTTCGGTCTTGAGGATGAGCGGTTGATGCGGCACCTCGCGGCCAGCAGCGATAATGCGAAGAATCATCGCTCGCGCCAGATTGTAGTCCTGTCCGAAAAAGCCACCGATCTCTGCCAGGAAGACCGGGGGATTCTCGTGGGAAAGTTCAAAAGGACCCAAATGAAAACGTCGCATGAATACTCCTGTATTCGGTTCAGTGCCCACCAATGTGCTTTTCCATCAGTTGGTCTATTTCTGCCAGAATTCGTTCGTTGCACTTTCCGTCAAGGAAGCCCCAGTTCGGAGCGTCGGCCGCCTGCGCGCCGGCCAGACGCGCGAACTCCGCTTCGTTCGCCACCAGCTCTGCAAGCCTTGTTTTCAACTGCGCACTCTCCGCCGTGGTCCAAAAGCCTGGTGCAGAGCTGTAATTGTCCAGGCCAATTCGATAGGCATCGTAGTTCAGCACGACTTTTCCTGCGCCCAGTGCCCAGCGGATACTGCTCGAAAAATAGGTAATGAAGATATCGTTGCAGGGAAGGAGCCTGATCACATCGTCCGCAGATGTGCTGATACCAATACCATTCAGCAACTCGTGGACTTTTGCATCGGCTGCGGGATGAACCGAAACCGTAAGGTCGCAATCCCGCAATGTGCTGACAAAGTCCAGAATATCGACCGTCATTTCCTCATAGGTCGAAAATTCGTTTCTGCCCGGGAAGATCGAATGATAGCTTGGCGGCCAGGAAACCAGCACTCTGGGCCGGCCAGACACAATGTAGCGGGATTTGAGGAAGGCGCTGGAAGCCTGGCTGTCCTCGGCCAGCCCCTCCAACATACAATCACTATAGGGAGAGCCGGTCAGAGAAATTTTCTCCCGCGGGATTCCCTCTTCGAGATACTGCTGCAAAGCCAAGGAATTTTCTGCACAAAGCCTGTCGGACGCTCCTCCGTGCACGATCCAGGGGTCTCTGATCGATATTCCCAGCAATTCCTGTTTCAGAATATATGACTGGGGAAACATAAGCTGCCCTGCATGCTTGCCGGTCTTGAGCCACTGAGGGGCGAACTTACTTAAGAGCCAACCTTTTACGCCCTCGGTCGTGATGCAATTCCCCTCGGACACCTTTCGCTCGATATCGATATCAAAATCCTGGCGTGTCGCGTTGCCATAAGGCACATCCACAACTGGAATGCCCATACGTTTCGCCGCATTCAAAACAAACTGGGAGGTCGAGACGCCGTCCTCGGACACAACGAGCGCGCAGGGGGAAACAGAGTCCAGCAGCATGAAGCTGTCAAGGGAAAGCCCGACCTGAGGCCAGCGCCCGTTCACCCACCTGTTGAATGGAAACGCGCTCAGTAAGCGGGTTATCAGTGGGACACCTGTTGTCCTGAAGGATTTCAGGTTTTTCCAGCTACCGGAGAACTGTTCGGTGGCGATGCACTCGATATTCAAGCAAGCCGCTTCGGACTTGATTTCCTGAAATACCGGATTCTCGGGACCGTTAAATAGGACGACGACCTTTCGTCCCTGATGAAGGCAATACTTCAACAGATACCGTTGCAGCCGGAAGCTTCCGATGTTTCCAACAAAAAAAGCGAGTGGCCGGCCTCGACTATCCATGATGGCCAGATCAGTCCTTGACCTTGCAAACCATGAAGTAATGGTCGACAAGAAGCTTCAGTCCATTGGTGAGCTGGCGTTCGCGTTTTTCCGTCGCCATCGTCCAGGTTCGAATTGGATCGGCGCTTGGCGGCAAATCGATTGGCAATTCAAAGCGCTCCAGCACAAGATCAATGCCGCGGGCCTGAAGGATCTCACGGATGGTATCCTGAGAGAAAATGTTCCAGCCGCTTTCCCAATCTCCTGCCGCGCCGTTGGGTCTCTTGCGATGCCTGATCATGGCATCGACACCGAACTCGTTTAGCGGTGAAAGGACCAGAATAAGCCCACCCGGCCTGACTGCACCGAGCAGATTGTCCCAGAACGCTTCAATCTGTGTCTCGTCAAAGATCGACATGCAGCCAATGGCACAGACGATATCAAAATCCTTGAGCTCGCTCGGGAGCGCCAAGGCAGAAGCATTGACGAACTCAGCCTGCGGCAGCAGCCTGCGCCCCTCTTCCAGAAGATCTTCAGTCACATCAACGCCGACAAAATGAGCCTCCGGCATGCATTTCGAGAGAAAGCCAACGAACTCGCCGGTAGCACATCCCACGTCCAGAACCTTTGCAACGTCCTTGTCGATTGACGAAGAGATGATGTTCCAGGCGGCCTTGAAACTCTCTTTTGGCTCCCGACTCCAGCCTTCCTTGATGTAATGGCCATGATTGCTGTATTTTGCGGAAGTCGTCATCTCTTATCCACGCCTCTCAGCTTCAGCAGGTTCTCGGCCAACTGCAGATCCAACTCGTCATCTATATCGATACTGTCACGCCGGTCCATTTCATAGGCACCACACGGTTTTCTGTAAAATCGTCCGTTCGTCATGAAATTATCGGCTTCAACGACGTAAACCGCGCCATTCTGCCGATAAACCGCCTGCATGTCCTGACGACGCGCCTCCATGTCCCAGTCGTTCGTGAAAGGCTCGATCCTTCCATCCCTGATATAAACGCATTTTCCGGGATGCACATCGACCTCACACACGGAGAGGACCGTTTCGACGCCCCCCTGCCTGAAAAGGGCGACGCAGGCGTCGATGTCCCGAGCCCGGCGAAGAGGTGACGTCGGCTGGAGGAGTACGGCGATATCGCGGACATGAGCCGGAACGCGGACTGTTTCCAGGGCATGACGGAAGACCGCGTCGTTCTGGGCCGTATCCGTGGCAAGTTCCGGGGGGCGCTGTACGACCTGCGCACCATGGGCCTCCGCGACGTCGGCGATCTCGGCATCCTCGGTCGACACGATCACGAGATCGACCAGCTCGGCTTCCTGTGCGGCGCGGATCGAATGGACGACGAGAGGGATGCCGCCCAGCATTCTCAGGTTTTTTCGGAGCAATCCCTTTGAGCCGCCGCGTGCGGGTATGACCGCAATGACTCTGGCCGCTGACGCGTTGCTCATGACGGCAACTTATCGAGGCGGGACAGATCTACAAGTTGCTTGAACGAGGGGCACCGACTTTCCAGTGTCTCAAAGGACGCCATGTCAATCACCTCGCCCTTCTCCATCATGATGACCTGATCACATTCCCGCAGAGTGCTCAACCTGTGTGCAATGATGATGATCGTACGCGACCCGCGAAGTCGCATCAGGCTGTCGGTAAACGCCTTTTCAATCGCTGCGTCCAATGCCGATGTTGCCTCGTCGAGAACAAGCACCTCCGGATCAGCGTAGAGCGCCCTGGCAATTCCAAGGCGCTGCCTCTGTCCGCCAGACAAACGGTTGCCATCCTCGCCGACAAATTCATGCATGCCGTTGGGAAGCGATTGCACGAAATCCCACAACTGAACGACCTCAAGCGTGGAACGAATACGTCCTTCGTCTAGCTCTTCCGCTCCTGCTGCAAATGCCACGTTGCGGGCTATGCTGTCTTCGATCAAGAAGACGCTTTGCGGCACGTAACCAATATGTCGATGCCAGGCGCGCAATGCTTCCTGTGAATTGAGCATATCGCCGTCCACCTTGATGGAGCCACATTGGGGCCGCAACAGACCCATCATCAATGTCACCAGCGTACTCTTGCCCGACCCAGAGGTCCCCGTAATGCCGATAATGCCATTGCGCGGAATTTCCACCGATACGTTTCTGACCGCTGGCGCGTTCCCGGTTGGGTAAGAATAACTAACTCCCTCAAGTCGCAGTTGGTGCTTGAAACTCAGGGCTTTGGGTTCGACAGTGGGTTGATAAACCTTTCCCTCTTGGTCCGACAACTCCTTGGCGACAATTTCAACCGAGTTTTTGCTCAGATTCATCATCTGCAAGCCGGTCAGGATGCGATTGACAAGGGGTGCTACGCGGAACAGCGTGGCCGCCATCACGCCCAAGATTGCGAAACCGACCGGTTGACTACCCGACAATATCAAAATGTATCCAACAAGCGAGAGAATTGCTAAAATCACTGCACCCTCTATTGCAAGAGGTGGGAAGCTGGACAAGAAGTTGTAATGTGCCTGACGATTGAAGTTTCGGCCTTCTACTGTCTTGAAGCTTTCCAGAAAAAAGCTTTCGCGCGCGAGAAGCTTTGTTTCTTTAATCATACCGATTGATTGACGTAGGATGGACTGACGACGTTGGAAGATTGAGTTCATTTCCCTGCCAATATCCTCAAATCGACGACGCATAAAATAGTAAATCATCACAGCTATAACAAAAATTGCAATCAATCCGTAGATGCTTTCCCCAGGAAGGAAGGCAAACAAGAGCAGACCAAGGGCTGTTAGCATTATGCCGTTTGTGGTCAAACTAATTATTGCGGTTATGTATTGATCAAACACGGCTGCCGTTAAGGATATGTTGCGAATGATTTCCGAGCTGGATTTAGATAGATGCAATTCAAAATCTGAAAATATATAAACCCTCATCAAACGATAGCTAAGCTCGGTTTTCCACTGAGCCAACAATGAATATTGCAAGCGATTGAAGATTAGCATGTAGGCATTTTTGGCAACCATAATCCCGCCAATTAAAGCAATCAGAAAAATGGATGTACTTGTTCCAGCGTCAATACCTAAGGTGCCTGTTAACCAAACAAGAAACTGAAAACGTTCTATCTGGTGCGGCTCGACAATCAGAATCAACAGCGGGAACACAAGGCCCAAGCCTGTCATCTCGATAATAGCTGCAAACAAGCTTAATGTCAGAAGTCCAGCTACCTTGAACCGTCGAGGCCAGAGCTGATCCTTGATGAAGGACAAGCCTTCTGGGCTCAATGAATTTGAAAGCAAGCGCTTCACCAGAAAACCCAAGTCCAATACCTCACTAACCGAATTCGTAGTTTTCTATCTGGCGCCTGAAGCTCCTCGTATCAGTCGTCAAGACCGTCATAAACTGTCCTGCGTAATTTCCATTTGTTGCCCTCAATCTTCCAAAGGTGAGGCGATCGGAAACTATCAGTCAATCGCTCGAAATAGACCCTATCCATAATGGGCTGCTCGAAAATCTTCGAAGCGACCGGAAATTGAGTTTCTGGGAGCGAGAGATATTCGAAATTTTCCTTCTCGAACCGGGTGGAATACTCGCCATCAAAGCGACGAATGAGACGAATCGCCTCATCGCGATCAAGTTCGCCATTACGGACTTCTTGCGAAGAATCGTAGGTAGCGCGACCTATGCCAAATTTAATAAAGGTCGTATAGTAATGAAGATCATCGATCTTGTCGTCTATCGAGCTGTACTTGCTGTAAGTACCTGCAGTGCGCTCCGGCGCAGCCTGAAATCCGCCATGCTCTACCGAATAATAGTAGCATTCTTGCGGGTGCCAAGGCAAATAGTAGCCCAGATAGTGTACGTCAATGTTCGCGGCCTTCAGGTCTTCGGGGTTCGGTGGCATGTATGGTGCCAGATCATGATCAGTTAGGCCGAAACTCTCTCGCAGATCTAAAATTGGCGTCCCTGCCAGGTGGATGGCAGATTTGTCCTGCGAGGTAAAATAGTCCCAGTCCTTCGTGGCCTTGCTGTCCGCGGCAGCGGCATTTCCGTATTCGGTTGGATTTTCACCGTAGAACACCAATGGAATATTCAGCTGAGCTGCAATTTTCGGCGGGAAATACATCTGTCCCATAATGAATGGTTGAAAGGGGTGAAACATCTGCTCAAGCGCCAAGCGAGTCAGCAGTCGATGCACTCGTCCATTCGGTGTAAATAGGTAGTTGTCAAATCCGGCATGAATCCAAGCTTGGAAGTTGCGCCACCCCCAGTCCGTGTAAATATGCGGGGACCATGTCACGGTTAAAGGGTTCATCCCATACTCGTACTTCAGCTTGTGGGCCGCATAAAAACTATCTTTGCCACCCGACCCTGGCACAATGCAGTCATAACCACCATCGGTACGACGATAACGGTCGCACAGTTCCCGCAACTGCTGCTGCCGCTCTGCCCAATCGATAGCAGCTTTTTTTTCCGCGACGCGGCACGCAGAACATACGCCCTGTTCATCGAAAGCGACTGTTGGCTTTTTCGATTGCCGAGTATGTTTGTATTCTTTATCCGAATTCGGCTTCTGGTTGCTGTAACCGCAATTTGCACAGAAGATTATGTCCTGAGGAAGCCCGTAGTAGGCTTCCGGATCCGCTAGATCAGGACTATAATTTCTTTGGTCCACTAGGGCCGGATATCCAACCATTTTCATCGAAAACTCCAAAATCTTGGTACTGTGCAGCAGGACTTCCCTCCGCACGGAACGTCACCATATAGGCGGCGAAATGGATCATTGGTCAGTGTCATTCAACGCCTGGCCCGCATACGACCCCCTAAATACGTTGGCACTTTCCTAGAAGCGTCTAGGCGCAGCGTGAAGCTGATACGAACACCTGAACGCAGAGTCAATGCCGATGGATGTTTACAGAGACCTCGAAACAAGGGTTATGGGAGGCCTGAGATTTCTTATGCTGATCCAATTAAAAAGCGCATATCCGTCAGCATGTAATATACCGTACAAGAATGCGTGGTATGGAGATCGGCACGTCCCAGGCCGAGCCGATCTGGGCCGAGTTCCTTCGCAAGCTGACCAGGCGAGGCCTGCGCAGCGAGAATCTTGCTGTCTCCGATGCACAAGTGGGCATCAAGGCTGCGTTTGACGTAGGACCCGGTTTTGGACCACCCGGCTGGGGGATTTTCCAGGGGGCATACGACTGCCAAATCCGATTTCGATGAGCTTCCATTGACCGCAAGCCTTCATTGGCGGAGCCATAGTGTATTTTGGGTTTCGCGTCATGTACGCCGATCACGTAGTCAGAAGTCGGGGACTCTCATGCGACTATTTACTAAGTGCGCCAGATAGGTGGCACCTTCCGAGCCGAGGTGAGTCAAATTGCTGTAGTAGGCCGGTTCTTCCAACATCGTGTCTGTTCGAATGCATCGATCACCGGCGATGTCGATGCAAGCAGATTGGGCAAAGTCGAACTGTCGCCGCACGTTTTCAGCGTCTCGCCCAGCTTCCGCAACGCCGGGAATGTAGACCGGGGTGACGAAGAGATAGGCTTCGTCGGAAACCTCGCGGGCCAACGCGTAGGTATCTGCCATTCGCGCGTGAAGCTCATCCTTGATGGCGGCAAACTGCTCCGCAGTGGCAAAGTAGTCGTCGGGGACCGGAGCTATGGATATCTTTTCGTTTGGTATCGCGCTTCGATAACGGTCGGTCAGCAAGTCTACCCATTGAAGGCCGATTGGGGCCTCGAGCGCAAATTGAAGAAGCGTGGGGCTAACGGGCGGGCAATCAGCGTATGGCCGCGTGTATGCTTTAATCGCCGCAACCTCATTAATGAGAGGCACCTCTACAACCAGCCGAGACGCTCGAAGACTGCGTTTCCGCATTTCGCACAGAACGATCTTGCCAATGCCCTCGAGTCCGAATCCTATTACGCTTGCATTGACTGTGCCTGCACCCATCAACGTGGCGGTAGAAAGTTCCGCTGCGAAGGGATAGCCGAACGAGAACGAGGAACCGGCCACGACCGTTTTGTCGCGTATGTTGCGGGATTGAAGGTACCCTCCAACGAGGGCCGCATAGTCTCCGCCATCGGGAAACTCACGAACATCAAACATCCGTTTGTCGTAACTCGTCATCATGTAGGTCGCCGCTGCGCTGAAGGCAACGTGTGCGACACCGGCCGTTGCGGCGGCGATGAAAGTCGAAAAAAGGATGCGTGCGATCAGCATATCAGAAGTTGTAGTAGAGGAACGTGGCTTCCTCGCGTGTGAGCGAGGCGATTGCCACATAGAGCGATAACCCAACGAGTGCGGATCCTGCCGCTACGCCAGGCGCGAGCGGTCCCCGGTTTGCAACCAACCGGCGGACCATGCGACTGATCTCGAACGTGTTAGGCAGCAGCAGTGCGCCGGCTCCGACGACGCCTAGTATGAGTGGGATGTCTCGATACATGCCCAGGTCGGGGAACACGACGCTAGTCCATTCCTCGGTCTGGAACGCCATCCCCGAATACACGCGCATTGCATCATCGAATCCTTCGGCACGGAACAGCACCCAGAGGAGCAGTATAGCGAGGATGGTTGTGATCCGTGAGGCTGTGAGCCTGATGAAGGCGGGAATACTGGCTGTCCAGACGGGGCGCATCCTGCGCCAAAGATGCGCTGCCGCAACAAGAATTCCGTGCCCCGCGCCCCAGGCGATGAACGTCCAGCCAGCGCCGTGCCAAAAGCCAGTGAGCAGAAAGACAAAGAGGACATTTCCAATCTGTCGAGGAAGACGGACGCGATTGCCTCCGAGCGGGATGTAGACGTAGCTTCTGAAAAAATCCGTCAGCGACCGGTGCCAGCGCTGCCAGAAATCGAGGATGCTGACGGCCTTGTAGGGTGACAGGAAGTTGATCGGGATGCGGAAGCCAAACATCCGGGCAAGGCCATAGGCCATGTCGGAATAGCCTGAAAAGTCGAAGTAGAGCTGAAGGCTGTAGGCAATGGCGCCGATCCATGCGTCAGACGGGGAGACAATGTCGGTTGCGGCGCGAGCGAAGACAGGTTCAGCGAAGGGTGCCAGACTGTCGGCTATCCCCACCTTCTTGAACAGCCCAATCGCAAAGATCAAAACGCCCACTTCGAATGACCGGGCCAGAAAGCCAGACGGCCAGGCCGGCCGGAGATACTGACGGGAGATGTTCACATAGAGAAGTATCGGCCCCGCGATCAGATGCGGGAAAAACAGCATCGAGAAGGCGTGGGCGTCGATCGGTGCGGGAGTAACGCGTCGCCGGTGAACGTCGACCAGATAGGCGATCTGCTGGAATGTCCAGAAGGATATGCCGAGCGGAAGGATCACGTTGCGCAGCACTTGTGGAGCGTTCTCAGCTAGGCCGGCAACCTCCAGCAGGAACAAAGCGTATTTGAAGAAGCCAAGGACGGCCAGATTAACGGCTACGCCGAGTGCAAGCGGCCGGCTGGATGATGAGCGCGCAATGACGCGGCTTAGCAGGTAGTTGAACGCGATCGAACCACATATTAGCGGCAGAAAGCGCCAATCCCAGTAGCCGTAGAAGACAAGAGATGCGGCCACGACCCAAGCCAGAGCGGAGCGGCGGTGGACCGAAAGCAGACTGTAATATCCTATGAGGGTCAGCGGCAGAAAAAGGCCCAAGAACACGTAAGAATTGAATAGCATCGCGCCTCATTGCCCTGTCGGCACCGTTCGATCCACTGCCCTCCTACAACTGGGTGCGGTCTTTGGCAACCTGATCTTGTCACAGCGGAAATGGGGAAAGCTACTGGCCGGGCAAAATGACACAGCAAAAGAGGCAACCAATGCAATGGCGTCAGCGGGTAATATACTTTAGGCTCCATGCTGCTATGAAAAGACTGAATTCAAGCTCTTGGCTAGGGTATGGGTCTCTCAACTCCGGGGTGCAGCACCGTTACATCGTGGTTTCATTAAGTGAATTTCAACGCGTTTCCGGCCATCCAAAATGGTGTCGCGCGATAAACCCTGCAATGGCAAAATCGAGTGATGTGTCGATGTCAATATTACATTCGTCGGCCATCAGCCAAAAACCGGTCTTTTCTGTGAGAGCAGGCATTTCTTCGAGAATTGGTTGACGTCTCCAAGCGTAGATGGAACCGTTGAGTTCGTAACACGTTGGCAGGTCCTGGCGGCGACCGTAGCGCGCGTCGCGTGGCTTGGAAAGTTCCACACGCCCGTTTTCGGCTTCCTCCACAAGCGTTTGGTAAGGCGAGGCCTTGGCGCGGCAGACCGAGACGACATTGTACAAATCCGGCCTCGAATCCAGAGTCTTTGCAGCGCCCAGAATGTCGCCGGGTGCGCGCAGTGGCGATGTCGGCTGCAGATCAAACAGCCGCTCCATTTTCCTACCTGCTTCTGCTTCCGCCAGCGTGAGAGCGTGGCGCAGCACCGGCGGCTTTCTAGTTGTATCAGTCGCCAGTTCGGCAGGACGTTTGATCAGCAGGTTCGCCCCGGCCTCGCGCCCAATATCGAGATAGTGCGCACTGTCGCTGCTCACGGCGATGATGTCGAAGATGCCGGAGTCTTTCGCCTGCTCGACCGTGTGCGCAAGCAATGGTTTGCCCGCAAACATCTTGATGTTCTTGTCGGGCAGTTCTTTGGATCCTGACCGCGCGGCGACGACGCATATTTTCATATCCTATTCCTCGTAGGCTATGGCGAATCACTCCTGTATGTATCAATCGGACGCAGAATGCGAGACATACGATTGACACGCGGGGTAGGCTACTTTAGGCGGGACCCCCAGACATACCCAGTTTTTACCGAGAGTATTGCTATGAAGGAACGACGATATGTCGAATAGTTTTCACCGGCGCTGGCGAGATGATAGCACAATACGTCGAGGCGCTTGAATGGATCGCGGGTGTTGAGTTCACTGCGGTGTGTCGCTGCTGGAAAAGGCGGCCGATTGAATTTACCATATTTGAGGATGTGCGAAAACGTGATCTCAATGAGGTGGCTGTCCTTGATACCAGTCAGGAATACAAACCCGAATTCGGAACTCCAGCGGACCGGATTCTCTTTGTCTGTCAGGCAAGGGAACCCGCTAGAGTAGCCACAAATAGAGCACTCACGTGCACGGATTTAGTTGCCCATACCTACTGTATTGCCGATCGTTGAGGCCATGACCCGATCACGCATCTGCATCGCGACCGGAACCAGAGCGGACTACGGTCTCCTCTACTGGTTGATGCGTGATCTCCGCGATCACCCCCGGTTCGAGCTCAGCATCATCGCCTCCGCCATGCACCTGGCGCCGCAGTTCGGCGAAACCATTCGGTTCATCAGGCAGGACGGGTTCGAAATCGATGCCACGGTGCCCTGTCTGGACGAGGACGATAGCGATGCCGGCATGGGCCGGGCCTATGTCCGCGCGACACAAGGCTTCCTGTCGGTGCTCGATGGAATCAGGCCGGACTGCCTCATCCTGCTCGGTGACCGGTTTGAGGCGTTGGCGGCGGCGACAGCGGCCACTTTCCTGCACATACCTGTCGGCCACATCCATGGCGGGGAAGTAACCCTCGGCGCAATCGACGAGGTGTTCCGGCACGCCATCACGAAAATGGCGCACCTTCATTTCACCGCTGCCGAAGAATACCGGCAGCGGGTCATCCAGATGGGCGAGGCGCCGGACCGGACTTTCAATGTGGGGACGGTAGGGCTGGACAATTTCCTTCGGCTGGATCTGCCGTCGAAGGCCGATCTGATGGCTGACCTCGATCTTCCCGAAGACTCTGACTACGCACTTGTCACCTATCACCCGGCAACCATGGAAAAAGCCGGCCCGTTGGCCGGTCTCGAAGCCCTTATGGAGGCGCTCGAAGCCTTTCCGGAGCTCAGGCTGGTGATCACCAAGGCCAATGCCGATCCGGGTGGGCGCCGCATCAACGAGCTGCTGGAAAGCTTCGCGGCGCAATGGCCAGACCGGGTGCGGCTGGTTACATCTCTTGGCCAGGTGCGTTATCTTGCGGCCATGAAGACTGCGACGATGGTGATCGGCAACTCATCCTCGGGCATCATCGAAGCCCCTGCGGTTGATGTTCCCACGGTCAATATCGGAACACGGCAGGAGGGGCGGCTGCGCGCGCAGAGCATCATCGACGTCGCTGAAACCGCCGCGGACATGAAGGCAGGTATCGCCAGGGCGCTCGACCCGGATTTCCGCAACGGCTTGAAAGATACAACCCCTCCCTATGGCAGACCGGGCAATGCGACGGGCCGGATTGTTTCGGTGCTGGAGAAGGCGCAGTTTGGTTCGCTGGGAAGAAAGCCGTTTTGCGATTTGCCAGGCTTGTGCCGGAAAGGATAGTTGCCAGACCATGTCAGGAACCCGTGACAGTGCCGAAACCTCGAAGACAGCGGGTCGTGGCTCCCTGCCGGGTCTTCTGATCGTTGGCGGCGGCAGTCACGGCAGGGTGGTTGCCGAGGCGGCCTTTCTGAGCGGTCGGTTTTCGCAGTTGCTGGTGATCGACCCCCATGCGGCCGCTGATTGGGCCTTTCCGCTTTGCTCCTGTGTGGCAAGCGAAGCCAATGCGGATGCGCGGCCCGCGGACTGGCAGTTCATTGCCGCGGTCGGCGAACCCGTCCTGCGGCGGCGGCTCTTTGAAGAATTCGTGCAGAAGGGGTTTGTTCCCGCAAACGTCCTTCATCCCGCTGCCATTATAAGCCCTTCGGCGCTGATTGGCAGAGGGGTTGCCGTGTGCGCCGGAGCGGTGGTAGCAACTCTCGCTAGGATCGGCGATGGCGTTATCGTCAATCACAATGCAGTGGTCGAGCATGACAGCGAGGCGGCCGCCTTTGCGCATCTCGCACCGGGGTCTGTTCTTGCGGGCGGTGCCAGACTTGGAGAAAACTCTTTCCTCGGGTCGAATGCGAGCATTCGCCATGGAAAGAGTGTCGGCACCGGTATCGTCATCGGAAATGGGGCTTCGGTGGCAACCGACATTTCTGAGCCGGGGATCTATGGCGGGACGCCCGCGAGACTGTTGAAAACTACCACACTGCCCAAGGAGGGCTGAATGAGCTCGAACAGATGCTTTGTCATCGCCGAAATCGGAGTCAACCACAACGGCGACATGGACATCGCCCGGCGGCTCATAGATGTTGCTGCGGATGCTGGGGCGGATGCCGCCAAGTTTCAAACGTTCCGCGCCGACGATCTGATCGTTGAGGGAACACAGGCGGTTGCCTATCAGAAAAAGAATGATGCTGATCTGGACCAGTACAAGCTTCTCAAAGCTCTGGAACTCAGCTTCGAGGACCACGAAGAATTGGTGGCCCATTGCGCGGCTCGCGGGATCGAGTTCATGTCGACCGGGTTTGACAAGGGCTCCCTGCAACTGCTCCTCGATCTCGGGATCAAGCGGATCAAGATTGCTTCGGGTGAGATCACCAACACGCCGCTGGTTGAAGCCTCCTCGGAAGCATGCCTGCCGATAGTATTGTCAACCGGCATGGCCACCCTTGAGGAGGTTGCTGAATGTGTGCGTACGATCAGGACCGTCTGGGACAGGCTCAATCATGATGGTGACCTGATCGTGCTGCATTGCACATCCGCCTACCCAACGCCGCTTGAAGAGGTGAATTTGGCTGCGATGGGGACGATGGCCAGCGAGCTCGGTGAAGCCGTCGGCTATTCGGATCACACCACCGGCATCTTGGTTGCGCCAATGGCGGTCGCGGCCGGTGCGCAGCTGATCGAGAAGCACATCACCCTTGATCGCACCATGCAAGGGCCCGATCATGCAGCTTCCCTGGAACCGGATGAACTCAAGGCCATGGTCGACGACATCCGCCGCGCCGAGCTCATTCGGGGTGACGGCGTCAAGACACCGCGGCCGGTCGAGATGGAAGCCCGGTCGCTGGTCAGAAAAGGCCTGAAATTCTTGCGCGATCTGCCTCGAGGCCATGTTGTCACGATCGATGATCTGGTACCGCTAAGGCCGGAAACAGGATTGCCGCCGGCCCGCCTCAGAGGGCTGGTCGGCCAGTCGCTTGCGCGGGACGTTGTTGCCTTCTCGCCGGTGGAAGACGCGGATATAGATTGAACCTGCGAAGCTGCGGGCTTTGGCCTTGCACTCGCGCGTGATTGCGGTTAACCACCGCCAAACGAGATCATACTTAAGGCAGGACTTTCCATGGGCTTTGTCCATTCGGATCCACGCAAAGATAAAATCGATTTGAACAGGTATGCGTCCAGTCAGGATGATCCAGAAACCTATTATGGCCTGCCTCAGAGTGTGGCCTTTTGCTCGAAGTGCGTGATCTCGAACCAGCGACCCAACTCGACGATCGAGCACAAGCACACCAAGGACAGCAAGAAGCAGACCATCAATTTCGATGCCGAGGGTGTTTGCGATGCCTGCCGCATGGCCGAGCGCAAGCATGGGGACATCGACTGGGAAGAGCGCCGCCGCGAATTGCAGGTCCTGTGTGATAAGTACCGCTCGCGCAACGGCCATTACGACTGCCTGGTTCCCGGATCCGGCGGTAAGGACAGCTTCTACCAGTCATGGATGCTGAAATACGAATTCGGCATGAACCCGCTGACGGTAACCTGGGCGCCGCACGTCTACACGGAATGGGGCTGGCGCAACTTCCAGCGCTGGATTCATTCCGGGTTTGACAATTATCTTCTGACTCCGAATGGCCGCGTCAAGCGCCTGATCACACGCCTGGCAGTGGAAAACCTGTTCCATCCGTTCCAACCGTTCATCTTTGGACAGAAGTCCTATGCGCCCAAGATGGCGGCTCTCATGGACATCCCGCTGATCTTCTACGGTGAGAACGAAGCCGAGTACGGCAATCCTATTGCAGACAATACCTCCGCCAAGCGGAATTTTTCCTACTTCTCGAATTCCGCCGACAGCGAGATCTTTCTGGGTGGAACTTCCATCCAGTCGTTGCTTGACGATTACAAGGTGCGCCCGGTCGATCTCGAAGTGTATCGACCGTCCAACCCGGAAGAGCTCAACAAGAAGGGCATCGAGGTGCACTACCTCGGCTACTATCTCAAGTGGCATCCTCAGGCGGCCTATTATTTTGCTGTCGAGAACGGCGGCTTCGAGGCCTCGCCCGAGCGCACGCCCGGAACCTATTCGAAGTACAATTCAATCGATGACCGCATCGACGACCTGCACTACTACACGACCTTCATCAAGTTCGGCATCGGACGCACCACCTACGATGCTGCCCAGGAAATCCGCTCGAACGATATCGAGCGCGAAGAGGGTGTGGCCCTTGTGCGTCGCTACGATGGGGAATTCCCTGATCGTTTTGCCGACGAACTGATGGAATATCTCAGCCTGCCCGAGAAGGAGTTCCCGGAAGCGTCCAAGCAGTTCGAAGCGCCGGTCATGGACCGTGACTATTTCGATGCGCTGGCCAACCGCTTCCGCTCGCCGCATCTCTGGGCTTATGAAAACGGCGAGTGGAAACTTCGCCGTCGTGTCTTCGACGAGAACTGATCGCGCAGTCAGGATCTACCATGAACATCCGTCTTATTGCCCGTCTTGACGTCAAGCTCCAGCACCTGATCAAGGGTGTTCAGATGGAAGGCTGGCGGAAAATGGGCAACCCTGCCGAGCGTGCAAAGCTGTACTACCAGCAGGGTGCCGACGAACTGCTGTACATGGATGTGGTCGCCAGTCTCTATGAGCGCAACAATCTCTCCGACATTGTTCGGGAGGTGGCTCAGGAGGCGTTTGTGCCGATCACCGTCGGTGGCGGGATCGGGGACCTCAAGTCCGTCAAGCAACTGCTTGACGTCGGTGCCGACAAGGTGGCGATCAACACCGCCGCAACCAAGCGGCCTGATATCCTGCGTGAGATCTCCGACACCTACGGGTCCCAGGCGACGGTACTCTCGATCGAAGCCAAGCGCTTGCCGCAAGGCGGGTGGGAGGCGATGACCGACAACGGCCGCAATCACACCGAGCGTGACGTGATTGCATGGGCCGTGGAAGGCGCGCGCCTCGGTGCGGGCGAAATTTTCATCACCTCCATTGATCGTGACGGCACCATGAAAGGCATGGATCTCGATCTGATCGCTGCCGTGACCCGCGAAGTTGATATTCCGGTCATCGCCTCGGGCGGTGCCGCAGGCAGTGCGCATGTTGCCCAGGCCGTGGGAGCGGGTGCGACTGCGGTTTCCCTCGCCAAGGCGTTGCACACCGATGCGGTAACCTTCGGGGCTCTGCGCGAGGATCTTGCCAAGGCGTCGATACCGGTGCGGGCGCACAAGTCGGAAATGGTGCAGGTATGAGCAAATCCATCGTTGTGGTCGATTATGGCATCGGCAATGTGTTTTCCGTTTGCAACGCCCTCAAGCAAGCCGGTTGTGAACCGAACCTGACCCGGAGCGCCTCCGATATTCTGTCGGCTGACAAGGTCATCCTGCCCGGTGTCGGCGCATTCGGAAGGGCAATTGCAGCGCTCCGCGACCTGGGTCTGGATGAAACGCTTCGCCGCTTTGTCGAAACCGAACGTCCGTTCCTTGGAATCTGCATTGGCATGCAGCTGCTGATGGACCAGTCCACCGAGTTCGGCGAGAATACCGGATTGGGATTTATTCCCGGGATTGTGGACCGCATACCCGGCACGGCGACGGATGGCTCAACGCTGCGTGTCCCGCATATCAGCTGGGGAGAGGTGCGCCCCGCCGAGCAGGTTTCCGAGGATGGCTGGAACGCCACGCCGCTGGCCAATGGCGGTGAACACGATTCCTTCTACTTCGTGCATTCATTTCACTGCACTCCCTCTGACCCGGCACACCGCCTCGCGGTTGTCGACTACGGCGGCAACGCCATCACAGCGGCTGTCCGGCGTGACAACCTGATGGGTGTGCAGTTCCATCCCGAACGCAGCGGGCCGGCGGGTCTGGGCTTTCTGGAGCGCTTCATAAACCTCTGAGCCCTTCATCCATTGCGCGCCTGTGGCAACCGTCTCCGTCACAGCGGAATGTGATAAAGCTCTGAACTTGGACCAAAACAGGCTGGATGGCGCACAATGCTTAACTTCGCCCTCGTGGGTTGCGGCCGGATCGCAAAACGACATTCCGAACTTCTCGGTCACAATCAGATCGATGGCGCACGTCTTGTTGCCGTTTGTGACATCGTGGAAGCCAAGGCTGCGGCAATTGGCCGGCAGTTCGATGTTCCCGCGTTCACCGATATGCACGAAATGATGTCGGGCAGCGAGATCGACGTTGTTGTTGTTCTCACCGAGAGCGGCAATCACGCCAGGCATGTCATCGAACTTGCGAAGTATGGCAAGGCGATCGTCGTAGAAAAGCCGATGGCACTGACGCTCGAAGATGCCGATGCGATGATCTCGGCCTGCGAGGCCTCGGGCTCGCGCCTTTTCGTGGTCAAGCAGAACCGTTTCAACGTTCCGGTTGTCAAACTGCGCGAGGCTCTTGACGAAGGCCGTTTCGGCAACCTGATCATGGGAACGATACGGGTTCGCTGGTGCCGCGATCAGTCCTACTATGATCAGGATGCCTGGCGGGGAACCTGGGCCATGGACGGTGGCGTCTTGACCAACCAGGCGAGCCATCACGTTGATCTTCTCGAATGGATGATGGGGGAGGTCGAGAGCGTCTTCGCCAAGAGCATCACGGCGCTGGTCGACATCGAGGCCGAAGATACGGCCGTTGTCCTGCTGAAGTTCAAGAATGGCGCGCTTGGGCTGATCGAGGCGACCACCGCCGCGCGCCCGAAAGATCTGGAAGGTTCGATTTCGCTGCTTGGTGCCACCGGCACCGTCGAGGTTGGCGGCTTTGCCGTCAACAAGCTCAAGACATGGAACTTTGCCGATGGCCGTCAGGAAGAAGACGGCTTCATGGAGAAGTACTCGGTGAACCCGCCGAACGTCTACGGTTTCGGCCACCAGATGTATTACGAGCACGTCGTCGATTGCCTTGCCAACGGCGCGTCCCAGACCGTCGATGGACGCGAAGGACGCAAGAGCATCCAGCTCATCAACGCGATCTATGAATCCGTTGAAACCGGCAAGGAGATCTTTCTGCCGGTCAAGCCGGTTCATTCCAGGCTTGGGCGGTAGGGTCTTGGCGGCCCCCGTCATCCGAAGCAGCGGCATAGCCGCCGACGTGACTTTCGGCGAGGGCGTGACCGTCATTGCGCCGGTCAACCTGTATGGCTGCTCCATCGGCGATGATGTTTTCATTGGCCCGTTCGTCGAGATACAGCGCGATGTCAGCATCGGCCCGCGAACACGGATACAGTCCCACAGCTTCATCTGTGAATTCGTCGACATCGGAGCGGACAGCGTCATTGCCCACGGGGTCGTCTTTATCAACGACCTGTTTGAAGGGGGTGGCCCCGCCCGCGGTGACAAGACAAAATGGCGCAGCACCGTGATCGGCAACAACGTCTCCATCGGCAGCAATGCCACCATACTTCCCGTTCGCATTTGTGATGGTGCTGTGATAGGGGCTGGAAGCGTTGTCACACGCGACATTACAGAGCCGGGGATCTATGCCGGAAATCCCTGCCGCAAACTCAGAAACCTGCCATGATCAAGTTCCTCGACCTCAAGTCGCAGTATCAATCCATTCAGCCTGAAATCGATGCGGCCATTGCCGCCGTCATCGCCGATACGGCCTTTGTGAGCGGTCCCTACGCGAAGAAGTTCGAGGAAGAATTCGCCTCGTGGCTTGGAGCGGACTGGTGCATCGGGGTTGGCAACGGAACCGATGCGATCGAGATTGCGCTTGAAGCGCTTGATCTCCCGCCGGGTTCCGAGGTGATCGTGCCGGGCAACAGTTTCATAGCCAGTTCCGAGGCGGTGACCCGCACCGGTCTGAAAGTGGTTTTTGCCGACGTGGATCCGGGGCATTACACCCTCACGGCGGACACCGTGCGGGCAAAGCTGACGTCCCGGACATCGGCCATCATGGCGGTGCATCTGTACGGCCACCCCTGTGATATGGCCGAGCTCAAGGCGCTGGCCGACGAACATGATCTGAAGATCATCGAGGATTGCGCCCAGGCCCATGGTGCGACCAGCCATGGCAAGACAGTCGGTACGATCGGCGATATCGCAACCTTCAGCTTCTACCCGGGCAAGAATCTCGGTGCCTATGGTGATGCCGGAGCGATTGTCACCAACGATGCGGACCTTGCCGAAAAGGCCCGCAAAATCGCCAACCATGGCCGCATTGCTAAATATGATCATGACTTTGAGGGACGAAACTCCCGGCTGGACGGGATCCAGGCTGCGGTGCTGTCAGCCAAGCTGCCGCACCTGAATGACTGGACGCAGCGCCGCATTGCCATTGCGGAACTCTACATGACGGAACTGGCCGGCATCGAGGGGATAGCGCTTCCACGCCGCGCCAATTGGGCCAGGCAGGTCTATCATCTGTTTGTCATTCGCACCGATCGTCGCGACGAACTCAAGCGCTGGTTGGCGGATCAGGGGATCGAAACGGGCATTCATTACCCTGTCGCACTGACCCAGTTGCGCGCCTATGACTATCTGAACCAGGGTGGCGAAGACCTGTTTGTCAACAAGGCAGCCGGCACTCTTCTCAGCCTGCCTATCGGCGAGCACATGAGCCAGGCCGACGTTGTAACCGTCAGCAAGGCCCTGAAATCCTTCTTTAGCTGATATGCTGAATGCAAGGATCCTGCGATCGGTTTTCCTGTTTACGGCCACCAATGCGCTCGCAGCGGCGATGCCGCTGCTTCTCCTGCCTGTTCTGACCAGGGTCCTGACGCCGGCCGATTATGGCATTGTTGCCATGTTCTCGATCGTCATTACCGCGTTCGGATCCTTGACCGGGCTTTCCGTCCACGGTGCCGTCGGCATGCGGTATTTCGACCGGGCCGAGTACGACTTCCCCCGCTATGTCGGAAACAGCTTCATCATTCTTGCCGTGACCAGCGTGACCCTGCTTGCCCTGGTGGCGGTGTTCCATGAACCGCTTGAACAATTGACCAAGCTGCCGCGCAAATGGCTGATGATTGCCGTGGGTGTATCGGCCGTGCAGTTCGTGCTTCTCATCCGTCTCGCCATTTTCCAGTCTGCCAAGAACGCGGGCTATTTTGCCGTCTTCCGGGTCGGGCAGGCCGTGGTGGACGCAACGGTCTCGATGGTGCTCGTGCTGGCGTTTGCGCTGGCCTGGGAAGGCCGGCTGATCGGAATGTCCGCTGGCATCCTGCTCCTGGGCTTTGCCGCTGCCGTTTCGCTGATGGCCGGGGGCTACTTCAAGCTGGTCCCGAGCAGGTCCTACATTCTCAATGCGCTGAAGTTTGGACTGCCACTCATCCCGCATGTTTTGGGGGGAATGTTGCTTGCAACGGTCGACCGCGTATTGATTGCCAACCTTCTGGGGGTGGCCGAAACCGGGATTTACATGGTCGCGGTGCAGATTGGTCTCGGCATCTATCTGCTGGCAGATGCGTGCAACAGGGCCATTTCACCGTGGCAGCTCGAGGCGCTCAAACGAAATGACCGCAGTGTCGACGTTCGTATTGTCCGGTACGGCTTGCTGTATTTCCTCGGTCTCTTCGGGGTTGCCCTTGCCGTCGGAGCGGCTGCCCCCTGGGTTCTCCCCGTGCTGGTCGGTCCCGCATTTGCCGAATCGGCTTCCCTGATTTGGCTGATTGCGCTTGGACAGGCGTTCGGCGGGATGTATTTCTTTGTCTCCAACATTATTTTCTACAGGAACAAGACGCTTTCTCTTTCCGCCATCACCATTTCCTGTGGACTCATCAACGCGGGTTTGTCATTTGTGCTGCTACAAGTAGTCGGCCTGGTGGGAGCGGCTCAGGCCTATCTGGTTGCACAGATTTTCCTGTTCATTTCCGCGTTTATCCTCTCCCAGCGCCTCAGGCCGCTGCCCTGGAGAGCAGTTCTTGAAGTGCATAAACGCGAGTCATAGATGAATGAATCACAGCAGAAAATGACGGAAGCCGAAGTCTCGACGTTTGTCAGGGACTTCGAACGCCGGACCGGCGTGTTCGCGGAGCGGGTAAACGGTTCCGCGGTCTGGCAACTCATCCGGTTTGAGATTTCGGTCAGGATCCAGGGGCTGGGCCTCGAGCGCGCGCCAGCGGGACGGCGCAGGCTAGTTGGCAGTCTCTTGCGTGGTCTTGTTCAGTTTTTCCGGCTGCCGCGCTCGTCCTATTTCTGCAAGACTTTCGATTCGGCCTATCGCCGTGAGACCTCGGAAGGTTTTGAGGACATCTATTTTGACGACCTGAAGTCGGTCATACCGGACATGATAAAGGTCTCGTCCTGTGATGCTGCCGGGTATGAGCAACGAATAGCCAAGGCTTCCACGCCGCCGGTTTTCGATGATACGTCGGTGATCGCGTTGAGCGCCATTCTGGGACGCGTGTTCCCGGTGGTGGTGAGCAATCCTGCCTTTGAGGCGATTTCGCGGGCAATCACCAGCGAACTGAGCTTTGAGGACTACACACCGGCGCGGATCCGCCGGGTGTACAATGTGTTCTGGTGGCGCGTCATGCTTTACCGCCTTGTGCTCTGGCGCGTCCGTCCGAAGGCCGTGCTCTGTCCCGACAATGGTCAGTTCGGCCTGATGAGCGCGGCACAGCATTTTGGTGTCCCCTACATCGAAATGCAGCATGGCGTTTTTACCCACGTCCATCCCAATGCCCTGCCGCCGGATCTGCCGGAAGATGAGGCAAGCGGATTGCTCATGCCGTCATCATTCGCCGTCTATGGCAAGTTTTCTGCCGACGTCCTGCATGATTCTTGGCTCTACATGAACAACCGGGTGCATCCGGTTGGAGCGCCTTTCCTCGAAAGGGCAAGGGCTGTTCGCGCTTCGCAATACAAACCCGGCGCCATCCCGCGCATCACTTTGAGCACCCAGGGCATTGCCCGCAGGGCGTTGGGGGACTTCATCGCCGAGTTTCTCCGCCTCTGCGACGAACAGTTCGAGTTGGTGATCAAGCTGCACCCGGCCTATGATCATGACCAGGATTTCTATGAGCAACGATTTGGCGCCGATCCAAGGGTCGTGATCGATTCGGGAGCGTCCGCCAACAGCACGCATACCTTCATAGCCCGGTCCGATTTCCACATCAGCATCTCGTCGACATGTCACTACGATGCGCTGGGCATTGGAACACCAACCGGCATTCTCGCCTTGGAGACCCATGAATCGGTGGCAGATCTTCTCGATGTTTCGGGCGTACACCTGATCGAGACGCCGGCTGATCTCGCTGGGCTGGTTCGGGCTCGTTCCTTCGGAGTTGTGCCCGATGAAACTAGCCGGTACTTCTTCGAGCGTGATTTCCCCGGGCGCGTCGAAGCTGTTCTTGCCAGCATGTCCGTGGCACCGGGGACGTCGGACAAGGACACGGTTGCGGCATGACACCCATTACCATCATCGACTACGGCACCAGTAATCTTGGCTCGATGAAGAATATGCTGAAGAAACTGGGGGTCGCGTCGCGTTTTGCGACAACGGCCGAGGAGGTGATGGCGGCCGAGAAGATCATCCTGCCGGGCGTCGGAGCGTTTGACGCCGGAATGCGCACGCTGAAGGCCAGCGGCATGGTTGATGCGCTCAATTTCAAGGTTCTCGAAGAGCGGGTTCCGATCATGGGCGTGTGTCTCGGCATGCAGATGATGGGCCTTGCCAGCGAAGAGGGAAGCGAGGCAGGTCTTGGCTGGATAGATGCGCGGGCAATTCAGTTTCGCAGTCAGGACCATCCGGGCATGCGCGTACCGCACATGGGATGGAACGAGGCCCGCGGGGTGAAGCCGTCACCGGTTCTTTCCGAGCCGCCGGAGCGCTTGCGTTTCTATTTCGCCAATTCGTACCATGTGGTTTGCGCCAATCCGGCAGACGTCCTGCTCGAGACGGAGTATGCTGGGTTTCATTTCACCTCTGCCATTGAAAAAGGCCACATACGTGGTGCGCAATTTCACCCGGAAAAGAGCCACCGCTATGGTATGTGGTTTCTCAACAATTTCGCTTCGAGGGCCTAGAGCTGCCATGTTGACCACGCGGGTTATTCCGACATTGCTCCTCAAGCAGGGCGGTCTGGTAAAGACCACCAAGTTTTCGAAGCCGGTCTACATCGGCGACCCGATCAACGCCATCAAGATCTTTAATACCAAGGAAGTCGATGAATTGATCATTCTCGACATCTCTGCCTCACGTGACGGGCGGCCGCCGGCATTCGAGACGATCAGCAACATCACTGCGGAATGCTTCATGCCACTCGCCTATGGCGGGGGGATTCGAACGATTGAGAACATCCGTGCCATTCTGAAGGCTGGCGTTGAAAAGGTAGTTCTCAATCATGCGGCACTTGCCACGCCGGACCTGGTGCGGGCTGCCGCCGCCGAATTCGGAAGCCAGGCAATCATTGTGTCGATCGACGTGAAAAAGTCCCTCTTTGGCGGCTTTCAGGTTTACTCCGCGAGCGGAGCCCGGGTGAGCGAGAAGGATCCGGTCAAGTGGGCCCGGCAGGTCGAGGCTTTGGGCGCCGGCGAGATCTATCTCACCTCGGTAGACCAGGAGGGAACCATGAGCGGCTACAAGCTCGATCTCGTCGAGACCGTGTGCGCCGCCGTCAGCGTTCCCGTCATAGCATCGGGTGGCGCCGGAAGCCTTGAGGATTTCAAGGCGGCAAAACAGACAGGCGCGTCAGCTGTGGCTGCTGGTGCGATGTTCGTCTTTCAGGGGCCGCACAGGGCTGTGCTGATCACCTATCCGCCAAGGGATCAACTGGAGGCTGCGCTCTGATGATGGCTGATCTGAAACGCAATTTCTATGTCGGGTTCATCGCCCTCTCGATAATGATGTCGATGCTTGTGGGGCAGGACGCATCGGTGAGACCCTACTCGCCGGTCTATTTTGCCATCGTGCTTCCGGCACTGGTCGTGCCGCTCTTGTGGTGGAGAGGCATTGCGGCGGCTGCAATGGGCATCGGCTGGCCGCTCGTGGTTCTCGCGCTTCTTGCCGGCGGCTGGCAGCTTGCGATGGGAGACTACCGTGCCGTCATCCAGCTTTTTCTATTCGTCTGGGTGCTGTTGTGGGTATGCGCGCTTGATGTGCGTCTGAGCACCAGGGCCTACATGGTCCTGTTTGCGGGATCGATTGTCGCTGGCTGTGTGGGCTACTTCGTCCTGCACAACAATCCGTGGGGGTTCCTGCCGCGAATGACCTCCTCCGACTTCACGATCTGGCGGCTCTCATTCTTCCCAAGCGTCGTGTTGACTGGATTGTTCTCGCTTTTTCTGTTGATTGCAGTTGCCGAGAGCCGGGAGAGCTTTCGGCTCCGCCTGGTGTCAAACATGGCGGGGTTCTATTTCCTGATATTCTCCTTCGTCAGGACCGCCATGCTGGCCGGTGCGATTTATGCGCCTTTGGCAGTCTGGTTCTCCAGGGTTCGGGAGAACTGGCGCATCTTGTTCTTCGTTCCAGTGATTCTGGTTCTGCTCATTCATGGCTCCATTCTGGTCGCCCCCCATTTCCTTGTGCTTTTTCAAGACAATGAAATCGTTTCCCGGCTGTTGCTGCGCGGCAAGACGGGGCTCGACGTAAAGGATGTTTACGACCAGATTTCGCGTCCGTGGATATGGCAGAAGCACTTCGAGTTTTTCCTTAGCAGCCCCTACCTGATGGGCCTTGGCAATTTCGATTTCTTCTCTCTGGCCGTACCCGTTCCCGAGCCGAACCAACCGGTTCTGTCTGGTTCGGAAGCCCTGGTTACCCGCCTTCTTGCCACGTACGGCTGGCCCGCATTCTTTCTGATCTACTTCATGGTCGCCCGGCTCTACCAGCATGCAAGAGCCGGCGACTATCTGGTCTGCGCCATCTTCCCCGGTGTTGTGATCCTGGCCATGAACTATGGCAGCGTGCTGCACCCGTCGAGCTTCCTTTTCGTGCTCTACTTCCAGCTCCTGATTCACGGGCGAAAAACCTTTGCTGATAATGTCAGAGAGGATATGACCTCCGCGAGAGCTGCTGACCCGCATATTCGTGAGAGTAATTCCGCATGACAGTCTGCACACGTTGCATCATGGATACGACCGATCCCGACATCAGGTTCGATGCCGAAGGTGTCTGCAATCATTGCCATCGTTATGACCTGGTATCCAGAACCCGCCTGATCCCTGCCGAGGAGCGGGATGAGCGGCTCAAGGCGCTGATCGACGAGATCAAGGCGGTGGGCAACGGAAAGCCCTATGACTGCGTCATCGGCGTGAGTGGCGGAGTTGACAGCACCTATGTCGCCTGGCTGGTGAAGAAGCTCGGTTTGCGCCCGCTCGCGGTGCATCTGGACAATGGCTGGAACTCGGAGCTCGCCGTCGCCAATATCGAGAAGACGCTCAACACGCTGGGCATCGATCTCTACACCCATGTTCTCAACTGGGAGGAATTCAGGAACCTGCAGTCGTCCTTCCTCAAGGCATCGACGCCGGATGGCGAAGTCCCGACCGACCATGCCATTTTCGCGCTGCTCTACGAACTGGCGGCGAAGCATGGGCTCAAGCACGTCATTACCGGCACAAATGTGGTCTCGGAAGCCATTTTGCCGGAGAAATGGGGCTACGGATATTTCGACTGGCGGTACGTCAAGGATGTTCACAAGCGGTTCGGCACGTCACGATTGTCCACCTATCCGCATTTTTCGCTGATCAAGCTTGCCTATTTCGTCTTCATACGGCGCATTCGCATGGTCTCCATCCTCAACTATGTCAACTACGACAAGGCGGAGGCCATGGATGTGCTGCAGAACCAGCTCGACTGGGTCTATTATGGCGGCAAGCACTACGAGTCCATCTACACCCGCTTCTACCAAGCCTATATCCTGCCGCGGAAGTTCGACATCGACAAGCGCAAGGCGCATTACTCCAATCTTGTTCTTTCAGGCCAGATGACCCGGGAAGAGGCCCTGGAGCAGATGAAACTGCCGGTCTACCCCGAAGACCTGCTTGAGGAAGACCGCGAATACACGATCAAGAAGCTTGGTTTTTCCGAGGCGGAGTTTGACGCCATGATGTCCGCGCCCACCAGGACCTTCGAGGATTACAAGACCAGCCACAAGATCTTCGAAACGGCCAAGAAGATGGTCAATGCGACGCGGCGCTATGTCGGCTGAGCCGGCGGACGACCGGATCAGACGGGGCGGCACATCTTCCATGAAAGTCCTATTCATCCACGTTACCGGCGCATTTGGCGGCTCGTCGCGCAGTCTTGCCGAAGCTGTCCGGGCCTTTCCCGAAGGCGTTGAAGCGCATTTTCTGACGCCGCGCGGGACCGTCGAAGGTTTTTTTGAAAAGCTCGGAAAGGTGATGGCTGTGTCCGGACTGAGCCAGTTCGACAACACCCAGTACAGCCACTATCGCGGCTTCCGGTGGTTGGTGCTGCTGCGGGAAATTGCAAACCTGCCTTCCACATTTGCCGCCATACGCGAAGCAAAGCGGCTCTGGCCCGATATCGACCTTATTCACCTCAACGAATTTACCGGGCTCTTGCCGATGTGGCTTGCCAAACGGCGCTATGGCGTACCGGTAGTGGTCCATGTCCGTTCCGTCGCTCGCCTCGACCGCAAGGCGCTGCGCAGCCGCTTCGTCAACCGGGTCTTGCGCGCCAACGCCGATGCGGTGATTGCAATCGACGAGACGGTCCGCCAGAGCCTGCCGGATGACTTGCCGGTCGAGGTTATCCACAATGCCTTTACGCCAAAGCCCGCGGGCGTGCCCGACCCGGCATTGTCCGACAGGATCGCGCAGTTGCGGCCCGGCGCCCTGCGTCTCGGCTTTGTCGGCAATCTGCTGAAGGTCAAGGGGATCCTCGATCTCGTCGAGGCGGCCCGCCTCGTCAAGCAGCGCGGTGGCGATGTTGAATACGTCATCGTCGGCGATGACGCCCGCCCCTCCACGTCACTCAAGGCCCGCCTGCTTCATGCATTCGGGCTCAATCAGAACATCAAGGCTCAAGTCCAGGCAAAGATCGCCGAATATGGTCTTGAAAACGATTTTCACATGCTGGGTTTCATGAGCGATATCGCGCAGGCTTACCGGCATTTCGACGTTCTGTGTTTTCCGTCCCACTTCAACGCCCCCGGCCGCCCGGTGTTCGAGGCTGCGTTTTCCGCAGTTCCCAGCATCGTGGCGGTAACCAATCCGACGGACGATACCATCATTGACGGAGTAACCGGGCTGGCAATCCCGCCCCACGCGCCGGAGCGTCTGGCGGGGG
Organism: Hoeflea phototrophica DFL-43; assembly: GCF_000154705.2. Taxonomy (NCBI): domain Bacteria; kingdom Pseudomonadati; phylum Pseudomonadota; class Alphaproteobacteria; order Hyphomicrobiales; family Rhizobiaceae; genus Parahoeflea; species Parahoeflea phototrophica. Next base: position 1,014,398 of record NZ_CM002917.1, read on the forward strand.
CAATCCTCGCCTGCGCTGCTGACCGCGAGAAAACGAAATCCATGGGTCAGGAAGCCAAAGCGCTGGCCGAACGGAATTTCAGCGTCGAGCGCAATGCCGCAGAGCTTTTTGCCGTGTTTCAAAGGTGCGTTGCCGCTGCTGGCGACGAGCGTCAGATCAAGCAGGTATAACCAAACCGGTTTTCTCAGCGCGCTTCCCGAGCCGGGGCAAGTGGCCGTCGTCTCGAGACCGGGACTTCGCCAGGGCCGCTCTGCTTGACTTTGTGGCGTCAGCGCGGTTTACGAAGTCACCGGTCCGTCAACCGGACCAACATCGAAGAGCAGAGAGTTTTTCCCATGCAGATTGCGATTTTCGGAACCGGGTATGTCGGATTGGTCCTTGCGGCCACGATGTCTGACGTCGGTCAAGATGTTACCTGTGTGGATGTGGATGTGGAGAAGATCGCCGGTCTCAAGCGGGGCGAGGTGCCGATCTACGAGCCCGGTCTGGAAGCCCTTGTCCGCGACAACCAGGCCGCAGGGCGCCTGACCTTCACTACCGATCCCGCAGTCGGCGTGGCTTCCGCCTCAATCATCTTCATTGCGGTGGGAACCCCGCCGGAAGAGGATGGTTCAGCCGATCTCCGGCACGTGCTTTCGGTCGGCGAAATGGTCGGGACCTTGATGCAGGAGCCGAAGATCATCATCAACAAGTCGACTGTGCCGGTGGGCACGGCCGACCGGGTCAAGGCCACGGTAACGGCCCGGCTCGCGGAACGGGGTCTGACCGGTCTTGAATTCGATGTTGTCTCCAATCCGGAGTTCCTCAAGGAAGGCGCTGCGGTGGCGGACTGCATGAAGCCTGACAGGATCATTCTCGGGGTGGAGACCGCCGGCGGTCGCTCCGAACAGTTGCTCCGCGAGCTCTATGGACCGTTCAACCGCAATCACGACAAGATCCTCGTGATGGATGTTCGCAGCGCCGAACTGACGAAATACGCCGCAAACTGCATGCTTGCAGCCAAGATTAGTTTCATGAACGAGATGGCGCATCTGGCTGACAAGATCGGTGCCGACATCGAGAAAGTGCGGCTGGGCATCGGATCGGACCCGCGGATCGGCTATCACTTCATCTATCCCGGCGTCGGGTATGGCGGATCCTGCTTTCCTAAGGATGTCAGGGCGCTGATCAGCACAGCCCGGGAGCATGGCATCGATCCCATGGTGATGGAGGCGGTCAACAACCGCAACAATCACCAAAAAACCCTGCTGTTCGACAAGATCCGTGCCCGTTTCGGAAGCGATCTGAGAGGGCGGACATTTGCCCTCTGGGGCCTGTCCTTCAAACCCAACACCGACGATATCCGCGAAGCGCCGTCCCGCACGCTGATGGAGGCGCTGTGGGCCGCGGGGGCTCACGTCCGGGCCTATGATCCAAAGGCCATGAAGGCTTGCCAGGAAGCCTATGGCGATCGCCCCGATCTGTTCCTGGCGCAGTCTCAAGAACAGGCGCTGGAGGGAGCCGATGCCCTGGTGCTGGTAACGGAATGGAAGAGCTTCCGTTCTCCCGACATGGCGGAGATTGCCGCGAAATTGAAGCAGCCGGTCATTTTCGACGGCAGGAACATCTTCGATCCCGCCATGGCCGCCGGCTACGGGCTGGAGATCGTTGGTATCGGCCGCTCCAGCCGGATGCAGCCAGAAACGCTGTGATCACCCAGTCCCGGAATTGAGTGCGCGCGTGTCGTCGGCCAGGACGCAATGCAGATCATGCGTGTTTCCTGTTTTGGGCGGTGACAACAACGTCGAAGCGCTGCAGCCTCAGTCCAGCATGTCCGCCTGCGTTCCGTTGAGCGCATGCTGCACATAGCTGACTTTCATGAGCAACTCGCTCAGTTCCGCTTCGTTCAGACGCGTTGTGTTGTGCGAATTGTACTCTTCCAGCTGGTTGAGGCGCGCCTCGCCTTCTTCAACGAAAATCGAGTAGTTCAGGTCCCTGCCATCGGCAGGGATCCGGTAGTAACCACCCAGGTCATCGGCGATGGCGAATTCCTCGCGGCTCAGCAGCACTTCGAAGATTTTCTCGCCATGCCTCGTCCCGATTTCCTTGATCGGATGGTCGGGCTGCTTGAACAGGCCGGTGATCGCCCTCGCCAGCACCGCAACCGTGCTTGCAGGAGCCTTCTGCACGAAGATGTCGCCGTTGCGGCCATGAGTGAAGGCATAGATCACCAGCTCCACCGCCTCTTCCAGCGTCATCATGAACCGGGTCATGTCGGGGTTGGTGATGGTGATCGGCTTGCCGGCGCGGATCTGCTCGATGAAGAGCGGGATGACAGAGCCGCGTGACGCCATGACGTTGCCGTAGCGGGTTCCGCAGATCACAGTCTGTGCAGGATCCAGGTTGCGGGAGGCGGCAACCATGACCTTCTCCATCATCGCCTTGGAAATGCCCATGGCATTGATCGGATAAACCGCCTTGTCGGTGGAAAGGCAGACCACCCGTTTCAACCGGTGGGTAATGGCCGCTTCGAGCACGTTCTCGGTGCCAATCACATTGGTCCGGACGGCTTCCATCGGATGAAATTCGCAGGATGGGACCTGTTTCAGGGCGGCGGCGTGAAAGCAGTAGTCGACCCCGCGCATGGCGCGCTCGACGCTTGCCAGATCGCGCACGTCGCCCAGGTAGAACCTGAGCTTGGGATGGTTGAAATGCTTGCGCATGTCATCCTGCTTCTTCTCGTCCCGGCTCAGGATCCGGATTTCGCGGATGTCCGTGTCAAGAAAGCGCTTGACCGTCGCGCGACCGAAGGATCCGGTTCCTCCGGTAATCAACAGCACCTTGTCTGCAAACATCCGTTACTTCCTTGAATTTGACTGGTCGGACTTGTCTGGGCCGTGTGATGCCCGGTCGACGGAAAACCGTCAACCCGTGCAGCATGATATGTGGTTCGGTGCAGCCCGGCAAAGCCTCAGGTCACCTGGCGTTTGCCAGTTCCGCGATCATCTCGGGCCATGAAGGAGGTGTGTAGCCGAAGCAATCGCGAAACCGGGTTGAATCGAGGCTGCGGTCGATCTTCAAGGCGGTGTCGGGAACCACCTTGATCGAAGGATGCAGGTGCTGCTTGATCAGGAGAAGCAGGGCATGCTTGTCGATGGGCTCGCTGGACACCTGAAACATTCCATGCGCCTCGGTCCTGTTTGTCAGAACTGTCTCGATGATCCGCGCCATCTCGATCGTGGTAAACCCGGAAAAGATCGCATTCTGAAATCCCTTGACGGTTCCCCGCTGCGCCAGCACCCATTCGAGCAGGCTGGATTTGCGGCTGAGTTCATGGCCGATGATCGAGGTGCGCAGCGTGATGCAGCCTTCGTCGTCCACCTCGCCGAGGAATTTCGACCGCCCGTAGAGATCTTCCGCATCCGAGACGTCGGATTCCAGGTAATTCCCCTTGCGCCCAGAGAAAACGCAATCCGTGCTCATGTGCACCAGTCGGGCGCCCGCAACGCGGCACAGCACGGCCAAGCGGTGCGGCAGCAGCGCATTGATTTCAAGGCTGAGGATCGACTGCTTGGCGGAAGGCCGCTGCTTGATGATTCCGACGCAGTTTATCACGGCATCGGGCTGAAACTGCGCCATCACTTCGCTGACCCGGTCGATGCTGCGAACGTCGATGCCGAAGAACGAATTGTCCTCGGTAAACAGCCCGTAGCTGTCGTAGCTGGATTTGTCCTGGCGCAAGGTCACCGCCACCTGGTGGCGCGGGGACAATTGCTTGAGAAGCTGGTGTCCCAGCATGCCGTCGCCGCCCAGTACAAGTATTCGCATGTCCCTCTCCATTCCTGTCCGAAAAATCATCACCGCGTACGGTGGCCGGCCGCACGGGCGCGCTTTTCCGCGCGGAACCATTCAACCAGCTGATCAAAAAGCGTGTCCATGTTGTAGTTCTTTTCCATGTAGGCACGGCCGCGCCGACCCATCTCCGCCCGCTCGTCCGGGCTCTTGGTGGCAAGCTCTGCAATCGCGGAAGCCAGCGCCCGGGGCGAGCCCGCATCGACGCCGATGCCGGCGCCGCTGTCGCTGACGATCCTTTTCACATCACCGCTGACACAGGAGACGATGGGCCTGCCTGCGGCGAGATAGGATTGCAGCTTGGCCGGCACGGTCACCGCGAAGGCGGGTTCGTCGCGCAGCGAGATGAGTAGCGCGTCGGCCTGCCGGTAGAAAGCCGGCATCGTGGTGGACGGAAACCTGCCGAGGCAATGGAAGGTCTCCGACAACCCGCGTTTGGCCGATTGTTCGCGCACCCAGTCGAGCTTGTGGCCGTCCCCGACGATGACGAACTGGATGTCCTTGCGGTCCCTGAGCATCTCCGCCGCGCCCACCACCGTCTCGAAATCCTGGGATGCGCCGACATTACCGGTGAACACCACCTTGAAGCCTTGCGGCAGCACGGGAAGGCCGGTGTCGTCGATCGGCGCCGCATCCTTTCGCAGGTCCTCCCATTGCGGGAACCAGCGGACCTCGCGCGGCTCACCCGCAACGCGGCGGATCGAGGTCTCGAACCCCTGCGACGTGGCCAGGATCACGTCGCTGCCGGCATAGACCCTTCGTGCGAGCCAGCTCGCCACCCTGTCGGCGAGCGGTGAGTTCAGCATGCCCGAGGCCGAAAGGCTTTCCGGCCAGAGGTCGAGCACCCACAGGAACATCGGGGCTTTGGCTTTCCAGGCAGCCACCATGCCGGGGAAGCCCACGGTCACCGGCGAGATCTCGTAAACGAACACGGCGTCGTAGCGATTTGCCAGGCGAAACAGCGACACCACGCTCGCCGTCAGCGCGAAGCTGAAATAGTTGAGCACAAGTCCGATCTTGCTTTTCCGCCCGCGCGGAATGAGCGGTGCGCGGATGACCCGCACGCCCTCGTGCGTTTCGGTCCACGGGCCGCGCCAGCCATGTGAGGGAAAGATCCTGCCGGTGGGATAGTTTGGCAGCCCGGTCAGCACCGTGACGGCATGACCGCGCTCGACAAGCCCCACGGCAAGCTCGTTCAGTCTGATATCCTCGGGCCAGAAATACTGGCTGACGATCAGGATGTCGAGTTTGTCCCGGGCGGGCGGTCCGGCATTCATGGTCAGCTCGCCATGTCCGTCTTGAGCCATGCCATGTAGTCCCGCAGCCCGGCTTCGAAGTCGGCGGAAGGCGAAAAGCCGAGTGAGGCGCGCGCCGCCGAGATGTCGGCCAGTGAATCGCGCACGTCGCCGGGGCGCGGCGGACCGTACTCGACGGTCGCCTTGATGCCGGAAACCTCCTGCATCATCTCGATGAGCTTATTGATGGTGATGCGGGTTCCGCTGCCCAGGTTGAAGGCGCCCGAGACCCCCTCCGCCAGCCCGGCCTGGTAGTTCGCCTGGGCGACATCCTGGACATTGACGAAGTCGCGGGTCTGCTCACCGTCGCCGAACACCGTGATCGGCTCGCCACGCAGCATTTTGTAGGCAAAGATCGGGATGACGTTGCCATAGGCGTCAAACCGCTGGTTGATCCCGTAGACATTGAAGTAGCGCAGGGCCACCACGCCGATGTCGTAGAGTTTCGAATAGCTCAACGAGAACTTTTCCTTGAACAGCTTTGAGGCGCCATAGGGGCTGTCCGGGTCGATGGGATGGTCTTCCGATATCGGCAGCTTCTTGAGCTCGCCGAAAATACCCGCGGATGAAGAGACAACAACGCGGCCGACACCGGCCTTGCGGGCTGCCTCCATCAAAGTGACCGTCCCCATCACGTTGATATCCGCATCGAGCCGCGGGTCGTCGATGGACCGCTTGTTGCCGACCGCGGCGGCAAGATGGAACACAACATCGCAACCGTCGACAGCGGCCTCCACTGCCTTGGCATCGCGTATGTCGGCTTCCATGAAGGTGATATCCGGATCGAAATCCAGGTTGCGGCGATAACCACTCAGCAGCGAATCGATCACCACTACGTCGTGTCCGTGGGACCGAAGAAGCCGGCACAGATTTGATCCGATAAAGCCGGCGCCTCCGGTGACGAGTGCTTTCATGATGTTGATGTCCTTTTGCAGTTCTCTATGGTCCCGCCGCGCTTGCAGCATACAGGTTTGAATGAATTGGAAATCGGCCTACTTTTCAACCCGGTCTCCATTGCCGCTTTCCAGTGCCGTTGCAATGATGAACTTGAGATCCAGCAGCAGTGATTGGAGCGCCAGGTAGCATGCATTCCAGTGTGCCGGCTTCTCGGGGGCGACCATTTTGATACCATTGACCTGCGCCATGCCGCTGATCTCCGGCTTGAGCGCAAGGACACCCAAATAGCGTCTGGCTTCGACGAGTTTCTGCCGCAGCGGCAGGCAAGGGCGTGACCCGATGGGACTGATCTCGTTGTGGGAGCCAATGGCTGGCTGATCTTATTGCAATCTCGGCAAGTGATCTTCTCGCGCAGCGTCTGGATTAATTTCCCCTGGGATGGAATCGCGTTCGGCGTATCGGTGCAGTCTCCGCCCATATTGATGATCTGGGCAGAGCCGCAGCAGGTACGTTGCGCGCAAGCCTCAATGACTACACGTTCGTGCGGTAGGTGCTGGGGATATGATTTGCGGGCTGGCCGACCGCCCTCGAAGGACGAGACTTGCGCGATCTTTCGCGCCACCCGTTCTATGTTGATCATCGCATGGGAGGTCGTCACGACGGCGCATACCTCCGCGACGTCGGCGGTAGTGTGCAGAAATTTTCGTAAATTTCTCATTCGACGACCTTGGTTTGAGTTTCCCGCTTTTCGAAGAGCGCTTCATGTCCATGTATTCTCGCGTTGACCATTCGTGCTAGCGATGTGACGCACACGTTCAGCGGCGAGGTTCAGGCAGGATTTGCCAGTAGGGTACGCTTCGACGCCCCGCGCTCGTCGCTGGATCTCACGCATGATCCGTTCCAAGTGGTGTTGGTTCTCAGCTTGATCAAATGGCTGTCCGGGAAGCCTAAGTAGGTCAATGTCTCCTGTCCGTACTCTTCCGATAACTCAGTCGTCTTCGCCAGTTTCAATGCACGCAGATCTGCGGTGACGGCGTCCGTCTTCTCTACTGCGGCTTTGAGACATTACCGCAGCATTGCGAGGCATTAAATTGCTTCTGATTGCATTGATTGTGACTCGTCATTATCCCACGTACCAATCAAACTAAAAAGCAGAGCTCTTGCACCCTCATGGTTTTCTTCATCAAGAGCCTGGCGCATATCGTTCAAGTGAAGAGTTAGGTCAGATGTTACAATGGGGACTGAGTCAGCCATCATGATCTTGGGATGAAGGGTAGGTTTCGCGTTTTCTCGGTCGTAGAACAGTTCCTCAAAAAGCTTTTCTCCAGGTCTTTTTCCGATGACGTTGATCGCAATGCCGCTGTCCGGATTTGCATCGTCGCGCACTTTGAAGCCAGCAAGGCGGATCATATTCGCAGCAAGATCACCGATACGGACAGGTTCACCCATATCAAGTAGGAAAACGTCACCACCTTCTGCAAGAGCTCCAGCTTGGACAATCAGTTCGGCAGCCTCAGGAATCGACATAAAGTAACGTGTCATATCGGGATCGGTCACTGTTATTGGGCCACCCTTTGAAATCTGCCGTTTGAAAAGGGGGACCACTGAACCATTTGATCCTAGAACGTTTCCGAATCGTACTGCGCAAAATGTTTGATGCATTGGCGTTGATCGAGTTTCTAAAGCAACCTGTTGAACAATTAGCTCTGCCCAGCGCTTAGTGGCGCCCATGATATTTGTTGGACGAACTGCTTTGTCGGAGGAAATAAGCACGAATTTTTTGACCTTCTCAGCGGCGGCAATCCTCGCAACGGTTAACGTACCGAAAACATTATTTTGAATTCCTTCCAGAATGTTCTCCTCGAGTAGTGGCACATGTTTATGCGCTGCAGCATGGTATATGACTTGCACTCCATGCTCTCGTATCGTTCGGCGGATCAGTCGTTCATTTGTAACTGAACCAAGAACGGCAACTATTGATGGGCCATCTCTTTGAGCCAGTTCTTGTTCAATTTGATAAAGCGCGTACTCGTTGGCTTCCATTAGAATGATCTTGTTTGGGCGCCATGTGGCGATAAGACGACAGAGTTCTGAACCGATTGAGCCGCCAGCGCCCGTAACCAGCACGACATTGTCGGTTATAGCCCGAGTGAGTAAATTCTTGTCCGCCGGAACAAAGGAGCGTCCTAAAATCTCGTCAATTTCGATCTCGCGGATTTGATTGACGATATATCGGCCGTCGACAATGTCAGAGATGTCCGGGACACTCCTGATCTTAGCGCCGAGTCCGGTTACCCGCGCAATTACGGCCTGTCGCGTATCTTGAGGGATTGAAGACATGCTTAGGATAATTTCCTTGATGCCGTATCGGTCGATCAGCCCAGCTAAATCACTCGGTGGGAAAACTCTATATCCGCCAATATCACGGCCGTGATTGGACGGGTCGTCGTCGATTAGACCCATGACATAACGATTTCCATGCCCGCGCAATGCTCGAGCAAGCTGGGCGGCTGAAGCGCCCGCACCATAGATAAAGACGGGTTCCTCGTCACGGCGCATGCCGGTGCCTGCGCTTAATATCCACTTTGCAGCGAATCGTGAACTTCCGACAAAGAAAGTGCCAAGGAAAAAATAGATGAATGGGACTGATCTGGGCACAATTCCCTGGCCTGCCATTTCCATCAGGAATATGATAATTACCCAACACATCGTTGCAATCATCATCGCGCGGATGATCGTCCAAATGGCAGCTTCAGGCAAATAACGAATAACTGATCGATACAAACCGAGGCGAATGAAGATAGGAATTGCAACAACGAGCGCAAAAACCGCAAGAATTAGTCGTTCTTTGGTAACTGCGGGGAACCAGTCTGAGAGGCGAAGTGCGTAAGCACCCCAGAGAGCCGCCAGCAACAAAACGATATCCATTAACAGCATCATCATCCGTTTCCAGCGCCGTGGCGTAAGTATGATGCGCTCACGCAGCCTTCGAATGATAAAATGATCTGCGAATTCACTTTGTTTCATTGGAGAGTTCCCATCTCTAACAATTCCAATATTACCACATATTATCAATCTAAAATATAGCAACAGGGATATTAATATATATATGTAAATAGGTCATGTAAAAAGTCCGAATATTGTATTTAATAAATGAAAAAAATGAAAAAAACATAATTAGGGCTGCGAAAATATCTATTCATAAATCACACGGTCACCTTGGCCCCTTCCAGCCAGTGTTGATATAATGATGCGAAAATCAAGAAGAAGGGATTGTAGGCGCATGTAGCGATAATCCCACACCGCTAGACGATGCGGATCGCTCATATCGATTCCGTTGATCTGCGCCAAGCCACTTATCCCGGGCTTTATGTCCAAAACACCGCATCGGCGTCGCGCCTCGATCAATTCTACCTGGACTGGAAGACAGGGGCGGGGCCCAATCAAGCTTACCTCGTTGCGCATGATATTTATGATTTGTGGTAGTTCATCAAGCTTCGTCCGGCGCAAGAACCTGCCCAGAGCGGTAACCGCGGCATCCGATACCTCGTGCGTGCCAGCTTGGATAGTCCCGACCAGCATGGTGCGATATTTGTAGCACGTAAACTCCACGCCGTTTCGTCCGACACGAGTTTGCGCAATAAAGCCCGGCCCTGGGGACTGCACCCTGACGGCGACCCAGATCAAAATAAGCAGCCAACACAATACCACGATAACTGATAATGCGAAACCGAGGTCGATCAGTCGCTTTGGGATATAGAAGAAGGGGTTTTGCCATTGCGGGTCTGACAAGATTATTTCGCTCTCGCTCTCGCTCTCGCTCTCGCTCTCGCTCTCGCTCTCGCTCTCGCTCTCGCTCTCGCTCTCGTCCGGAGCTTGTGGCTGTTGGAGAAGAAATTCTGCAAAGCGCTGGATGTGGACTGTTGGCTTTAGGGCGGCAGATATTTGGAATAGTCGGTTGGCAGGGCCGCTAGGCAGTCGATTCAGCCAGGCAAGTTTTCCGCGCCATTCGCGCCCGTACACCAGCGGTAGATAGACATTGATGATCCTCAATCCGGTAACAGATTTGAGACGCTCTGCTGCCTCGCGCTTGCTTATGGCGTAACCGGATTGATTTTGCCCATCAAGCGCATGGCTGGACGAAACGTGAACGAAACATGCAACACCCGCATCGCGCGCTATCTGCGCTATATCGTAGGTAAACCCCACATTGATAGCCCGGTATGTAGCAAGGCTGGCGGCGGAATTGGAATTTGACACAGCCAGATGCACGAGCATGTCGAAGCCTTTGGCCTCTTGCGCGAGGGATGCATAGGTGCAGACCGCTTGATCCGGAAACAGATGCTCTAAAGCCTCAGTATTGCGGCCTACCAACAGCAATTCGCGGCCAGCGGCAGCAAGCAGAGGAACTAAACAGCGTCCTACAAAACCGGATGCGCCGGTTACAACGATTCTCAAGGCACGTTCTTTCCATCTTACGACTACGAGTGTTGATATCCTATTCTACTGCTACCACTCAATTGATTAACAGCCCGTAGAATTGGTTTGAGAAAGGATCGACTGTGGGGGAGCCTAAATTGGACAATTATGAATACTAAATTCATCCAACCCGCGCGTCCAATCCAATCCCATCCACACAGCCGAATAAGTGCACTGCTTTTAGTCCATAAACGACGTTGTCCCGGGGTCTAATTATGTCCGGCGTCGCTCCGCAACGACCAATGCAGCTAACGCCATCACCAAGAAAACGAAAATCTGGCGGTTGACGTTCAGCATGAGGTTCATATCCGATAAGCCGAATGTAAGCGATGCGGCCACTGTTATGAGGCCCGCCTGGCCGAGCACTTTTTGAACTCGACTGTGCTCCGTGTATGCGCGACCAAACACCAGAATGGATGCAGCAAACATCATCACCCAGCTTAGTAGACCTACTAGCCCTTGTTCAGCCAACAACTGAATTGGTTCATTGTGCAGGCCGGTAAGGCTCTTTATCCAGGGATCAACCTCATTCTGTGCAATCTTTTCGTGCATTCTCTGCACAACGCCCTCTCGACTGTGACCCAACCAAGGTTTCTCAGGCCATATTGATAGGCCAAATCTCCAAAGCTCCAATCGCGCGTCGGCAGAACCTTCGACAACCTCTCCTGTTTGGAACCAGGCCATGGTTCCAATTGCAGCGCTTTTAACTCGCGATAAAGGTGTATCGAGCGGCATGAAAGGCAGGAGGCAAGCAAACGTGAATGCGGCGACAAAGAACGAACGTCTTCCCTGTCTGGATGCGCGCCAGAAGTCCTCTACAATTACCCAAATCAGAACGAGAGGGATAAGGGGCCATCCACCTTTGGACTGAGTAGTGAGACTGGCCACAACTCCAAAGAAAAAACCCATATACGCCAATGCAAGCCAAATGGGTTTGCGCAAATTCAATGGTGAATCATGTCGACCTGCAAGAGCAATACAGCCCAGCAGGAGTGCATTGTTGCCAAATGTTATTGGGCTGCCAAGAAAACCAAAAGGTCGTTCAGCGCCAAGGTAGATCGATTGAAATAAGGCGAGGAAGCAAGCTAATACGGCACCTAGCAAACATCCTAGCCATATGAACCGTCTATCGATACGTCCGTCCAACACAGCCAAGACGATCAGCGGTGCCCACAAAAATGGCATATACATCTCATAGTGGCTGATTGGTGCGCGATGCCAGAGTTGAATTAAAGCGCAAATGAAAGCATAAGCCATGAAGATCAAACACAATTTTCCAGACAGATGCGGCTCAAACAAAGACGCGCGCGCATGCATCCGCTTCAAGAGATAGAAAAGTCCTATGATGGCAAATAGCGCGCCAGCAATCGTGTAAGCATCTGGCATAGAGAGGCTTGCAGCGAGTGAAAACATCATAAGGATGTTCATTGCGCTGATTCTATTTGGCTGTGCATTGTTCACTTTATGAAATTGGCCCTTGTTTCTACAGAAACCAAATTGAAAATTAATAACTATCGGTTGTTCCAGTGCAAATTCAAAAGGAGACATTTTCGAAAATTCTTGCAAATAAAAATGTGCAAATTAACCATAATTGATGGATTTGTTCCTGGAGTGTTCTTTTGGCATTGAGTTGATGCGTTTTTTAGAATATCTAGCAATTGATCGGTGTTGCATACACACTACCGATTTAAGCGGCCTCCGCGGGTGCGTCAACACCCAACGAAGGCCTGACCGAAACCCCTACTCACATAGGAGCACGGCTATGCGATTTATTACGCTAGTTTCCCCTTAGGGAACATCCCAAATTTCCGTTTCGACGTCATTGCGGTGATGTGATTGTGTCTTGTCCATGTCTGGCTGTGAGCCGCATGTAACCTGTCATCCGGTCATCGCCCCGGCGCCCGATCGCGGAAATCATTTCCACATTTGAATTTTGATCCAGGCAACCTTTTGGGGCTGACTGCTGATGTGTTGACGCGTTGAAGACGCGTGAGCCTGTCGGTTGCTATCCCCGGAACGTAAGCGGCGCCGATCGGTCCTTGAGCCATGATGTCTGCCAGTTCTGGCAGCGTTGCGGGCCGAGGAAGCGGTAAAGCTATGCACAGGTTGCGCCAAGACGAAGGGATTTTCCCAATGACACAGACAAACCAGAATGACAGCAGCACCTCAACCGAACTCCCGGTGCTTGATATCGACGCGATCAGGCCAGATCTTCAGGCTCTTGCCAAGGCAACCGTCGACAGGACGCTACACCAAGCTCGGAACACACGGGCCGATCCCGTGCTCGGCTGCTCAAGTACGCTTGCGACCTATTGCATGATGATTCCCAGGAATGACGGGCAGGCGCTTGAACAGGTCCTGGACATTGTTGCCCGCCATGTCGAGAGCCTGACTGTCATTAGGAACGGGCTCAGGTTCAGCATCGATCCCAAACATCTTGAACTCCTTCAGTCCAATCATCCCGTGATTTTTGCTGGCCTGCAAACCAATTACGATCCCGCGCAACTCGGGCCGTCCTATCGTGCGGATGCTTTGGCCATCAACCAGGTCACAGGCAAGGCATGCCTTCTCGAATTCAAACGGCAGACGGCCACGATCGAAACCACAAAACTCAATGGCATTGCGGACAATCTAGCCATTGCGCAGGCGCAGGTCTGCGACTTTCTCTACAAGCAGCATTGGCGCTTAAAGATCGAACCTCAGGCGGTAAACTGGGCAATTATCGATTGTTCGGACCAGGAATTGCCGCCGCGTTTCCGGGATGCCGGGGTCTTTGGCCTAAATAGCCTGGACGATATTACAGGTGCCTCAGGCGTTGCCGAAGCGTACAGGCTGTTCCGCGGGTTCATGGCTGCCGAATTCCGTCGCGGTGAAGCGGAGCTGATGGCAGAATCGCAGAGGTTCATCTCATTTCAATCCGCTCAAGCAATGATTGAGGCTGAGGTTACCAGGGCCAGGCTGGCAGTGGCTGCAGAGATGGCCCAAGTCTCAGCCCCTGTCCATTCAGCTGATGCTGATGCCACCAACACCGACGATCCCGAAGATCATGCGGCGAAGCGACCTCTGTCGGACCATGATGCCGATCATACCCGTCGGCATGAAGCGACGATAATACCGTTTCCCCTGGATCGCCGGACTGTCCGGCGGCGCTTCGGAATGTTTGGCACCTAGCTCATTCTGATGAGGACAGGCTCGTGTCGATCCACGGGCGTGTCACCCCACCCTCCAAACTTTTATTCATGTCACAGGCCGATCCGCGGGATCAGCCAACAGGAAAGATTTGTCATGCGTTACTCCAAACCAACCACCCCGACCTTCGGCAGCAATGTCATTCCATTCCCGAAGACGCCCCATACACCGATTGCTGATACGCCCGGGCAGCCCCGGCGTACAGGGCCCACTCTCAATCATTCTGATAACGGGCCCGGTTCTGGCTTCCAGCAACCAACACAGACCGTTACGGCACAAAACACGCCAAATCAGGTCCATCGTCAGCGTGCGATTTTGACGATGGCGTTCAAGCGCAAGCCGGGCAGCCCGGAGCAAGCTGATGAAGTCGCCGCCTGGACAGCCCGCCAGGTTCTCCTCCGTGCTGGCGAAGGTGAGGCAGAAAAGACCTGGCTGCCGCCTCTGGTGCGCAGGAACCTTGATCTCATGTGCGCCTGCCGTCACCCGGTTGGCCTGATCCTGCGTGATTGGCTAGATGGCAACAGGCGGCTCTTGCCTGCCAACTTCCAGACGCTTGTTGAATATTCCACCTGTGTCGCGGAGTCAGAATGATGAGCAAGAGCAAGATTACCGATCGAATCTTTCACTACCTCATCGCCCGTCAGCGCCGAGCCGCTCGGATTGAAGTCTTTGAACGGGCAGCAGACGCCGGGATTCTCGAACGCGTGCCTCTTGGCGAGAATGATGATAGCGCCATGGTCTGGCAGCTGAGTTCTGATCATGCTGCTCAGTTCTCTGGCGATCCGGATCACGACCGGGAAGTCATCCGGGCGGCACTTGAGGCTTCAGGACGCAAGAGCAACACTGCCGGACTTGCAGACCAGGCTGACGAGTTCGGTGAGTTTGGCGATGCTTATGATTTTGATCTGCCTGATGATGAGTGTGGCACTGTCGCCGCAGCGGTCAAGCACAGCCATGCCCAGACCGATGGCACCGATCCCTTACATCAAGCTGATTTGGACGAGGCGACTGCGGCAACTGCGAACGAGACTGCGCATATTGAGCCTAACATGGCCAAACTCGCTGCCGCTTTGCGGGGCCATGTCCTGTCTGTTGTTGGAGGCTTTGCCCCTGGCCTGAAGCCGGAGCAAGTTGCAACGGCACTGCTGCTGGCAAGAGCGGTGGGGGATGACGAACGCATGCTTGAACGCTTGACCTCGGCGATTGCGAGGAAATGGCCCATCGTGGCGGTTCAGGTTCCGGTACACGATTTTGTCCGGCAGTTCGGGCTGATGCTCGAAGAAGGGATTGTGCTGCCATTCTACACATCGCTCAGTTCTATCCGCTCTGGACCCACACTGTCGGGTCGGCACAAACCGCTTGCGGACCTAAGGCGCAGGAAGTCAATCGGAACGGTGAGCGGGGCCTATCTGCGTCGGACTGATGAAGAAGACATCAGGCAGGTCGTGTCCAGGCACATTCTTGCTCTGGAAAAACCTGTCATCATTGCCGATGAGGTCGACGAGCCATTGCCGTCACGGCTGACCGCCGTCGCGGACATCACGATCAGGGGTAGAGGTATCGATGCGAGTCTGATCGCAGAAGTGCTCGCACTCTGTTGCGGCGTCTCCGCCTCACAATCTCTGTTTTTGATGAATGAGGTGGGGTTCGAGCCAGATCATCTGGGCATTGATGATCTTGCCGTTGCCATCCGCCCTGGGCGGTCGCTCAACCGCATGCTCAGCGTTCTGATGACGCTTGAGGATGAGAATATATCTAACGCAGAAGACAAGGATGGCGACGGCAAGAGTTCGGATGGCAAAGGCTCGTTGGGGCCAGCCAGCAAATCTGCGCTTGCGTCAAAGCGCAAGAAGTTTGCGGGATGCTTCGATGTCATCGAACCTGCTGTAGCTCGGGCCGCAGTGTCAGAAACGGCATCCGGTTCAGCAAAAAATGCGGCGGCTGCATCGGCAAGGGGCAATGGCAAGGACCATCTCCTCGTTGAAAACCTCTCGGGATATGGTGAGGCAAAAGGGTGGGCATTGGATCTCAGCCGCGATCTGTACGCCTGGGAACAGAATCAGGTGGACTGGTCGGACCTGAGCTCACGGCTGTTGCTCAGTGGCCCACCCGGGACAGGCAAGACCACGTTTGCAAAAGCCCTTTGCAACACATTGCAGGTGCCCCTTGTTGCAACCTCAGTAGCGCGATGGCTCGAAACCTCTCATTTGGGCGATGTACTTGCTGCCATGACGACAACTTTTGAGCATGCCACTCAGTTAGCACCGTGCATTCTCTTTATCGACGAAATCGACAATATCGGGAACCGCGGCGGCGGCAGTGAGCGTCATTACGACGATTACTGGTCAACCCTCGTAAACCGCATGCTGGAGCTGTTGGACGGGGCTTCCAAAACGGAGGGCGTGATTGTCGTGGGGGCGACGAACAATCCCGAGAAGATCGATGCTGCCCTGCTCCGGTCAGGCAGGCTGGAAAAGCACATCATGATCCCACCGCCGGACACCGAAGCCCTGATCGGGATCATCGCACATCATCTGGGCTCGGACCTCGATACAGTGCTCAGGAGCCATGCAGGCAATGGGATGGCCGAACTGACGGAGGCTGATGCACCCAAAGCAGGCCTGCCAGACAGCGTCGCCAACGATGATGTCAGCACACCAACAACCAAACATCACAAGGGAGTGCCCGCTCATGGCTAATTCCGATATCTCGATCGACACGGCTCAGGTGATGAACGTGAAGCTCAAGACGCTGGCCCTTGCAGTGGCAGGAAGGACGGGCGCAGACATCGAGCGCCTCATCCGTGAGGCTCGCCAAAAAGCCCGGCGTGAACGACGGCCACTGTCCTACGATGACATCGAGACCGCACTCACGGCTGGCCAGGCAGCAATGCCCCCTGATCTGGTCTGGCGTATTGCTATCCACGAGTGCGGGCATGCGCTTGCTTATGAGCTGAGTGGCATCGCTGACGTTCAGACCGTGTCTATCGGCTTCGGCAATGGCGGCTTTGTCGAAAGCAGACGCAAAGAGGGCATCATCGAGAACGAAGCCTGGCTTGACCAATTCCTCACCTGCATCCTGGCAGGCCGGGCGGCCGAGAAGCTGGTCTTTGGCGACACCGTGATGGGCTCAGGCGGCAACGAGCTGTCTGATCTCGCCCGAGCAACAAAGCTCGCAACCGATGCAGAAGCCGCCTGCGGGTTTGGCAAGACCGAACCGCTGCTCTATCGCTCAGTGCAAGATCAGCCGTCGATCCTCTCGATTGATCGACAGCTGGCGCAGCAGGTTCATGCTCGTCTTGAGGCTGCTGAGCACCGGGCTACGGAACTCTTGTCGAGAAACCGCGTTGCGCTGCTGGCTCTGGCCACCCGGCTTGCCCAGGCCAAGGTGCTGGACGGCTCTGAAGTAAAGGCCTTGCTCAGCGCTGAAGCAACCGCTGCAGCAGAGAATCCGGATAACATCACGCCATGAAACCGCGATTCACTATGCCGTTTTTGCGTTGCCAGACCCGGCTCTCTCGATTCCGTTCTCGGCCCCGACGTTGCTGAAGTCAGCCTTGGCGATTCGGAACCCTGCCCCCGCGTTGCAAAGTTGCGTTCCGGCGATTCAGACTTCCGTCTTTGTGTTGCTGAACCAGGTCCAGGCGATTCACACCTCTGTCCCTGCGATTCCTGTGCAAACGCCGTGACGGTCTGGGCAGCATACACTTTGGCAAACACCGATATCTGCCAGAGCGGGAGCCTGCAGCAACCTTGTTTATGCCGTCTCCTACGAAGCGGCAGTCGTCAGCTCCGGCTAAAGACGTGGCCGCCAACCGCATATCTACGTATCGGCCTGGAGGGCTTACAACGTTCGTCGATTCGTGAACCCGCCACCGTTGTTAACAGGACGGCCTGGTTGGCAGGATGGTGCTGCCCCTTCTGCAACAGACCATGGGCAAGCTGTCTCAAGTTGCCGTCGCATCAAGACGATGCGTGATGACGTGCGGACAACCTAAAACAACTCATCTCAATTTATCCTGTCGCGATTCTGAACCCTGCCACATCGATTCAAAATCAGAGTTCGACGATTCTGTTGCAAACGGTGTTTGCGTATGAGGCCGATTCTGAGGAATGATGCTACAGGGAGAGATATCCAGCCAAGAGGAGACAGTAAGATGGGGAGGAAGCCAAAGAAGCAGCGAACCGAAGAGCAGCGTATCCGTCAGGCTGAGCTGCGCAGCGCGGCGAAGAAAGCGAGGCGGCCGGACCGGGATGACATTGCGCGCATGCTGCTCTGGCAGATGATATCCAGTGTTCAAAAGAAGAGCGCAGACAAGCGCGACAGCCGCGAGATGCTCGACAAGCTGCGCAACCAGATTGTCGACGGGTTGGAAGCTCAGGGCTTTGACGTACGCGAATCCGAGGACGTGTTCGAGGGGCTCACAAAGCGATATGCCAATGGCATCTTCCCGTTTCGCCGCAAGCTACATCTCAAACCTGGAACTGATAAGGGCGAATAAGGCGGGCGTGCATGCTGAACCATGAGAGCGAGAAGGCTGCTGCGCTGGCTGCCTAATTGATCCCCCATCAGCCACATTCCACGACCGTATTTGAGCGGCCAAAGCCTGAACCCATGCAAACGGCGTTACGGTGATTCTTGCTGTCTTCCTCCCGTTACTTCATTAAACGGCGTTTGCAGAGGAATCGCTGATTTGAACTGCCGCCTAAATACAAATTCCTATTTGTGCCGCTGCCCGAGTTTCGTTGACCGGGTACGTCCAGGTTCGCTGGTTACCCATCGACCCTAACATCGCACGTGGCCTCAACTGCTGGTCTTTTTCCGTGTCTTCCGTGGCGTATGCGAAACGACCTGCTGCAGCAGCCGAATTTTGGCAGGCTTGATCCCCGATGTCGGTGTCGGGAGTTCCGCAAGAGCCGCCTCCATCAAGCGAAGGCGTGCAACCTGTGAGTAGGTGCCTTCATTCACGTCATCATTCAAATGACCAAGAATGTCCTTGCGGATTTCTGATCCCACTCCCGCCTGTTTCATTTCATTGTTGCACCAGTGGCGGAACGAATGAAAAACCTTTCGCTGTTCCTTCGCCCGTGGCAGCGCAGCCTCTTTCATCTTTTGCCAGTCATCGTTGAACACATCCCCCATCGGGGTTGCTTCTGCGACTGCCACGAGTTCCGGAAACAGCAGCGTGTGTTTTGCTTGTTTCAATGCGGCAACATAGTCGAGGAACCCCAACCGAATAAGTTCGGGGTGGATTGGAATGTGTCGTTTCGATGCTTCTGACTTCAATCTGCGAACCTCGGTCGGGACAAACTTGAACCCCCAAATTCCTTCGAACTCGATGATTTCATCAAGCTGGAAACCGCAGATTTCCTCACGCCTTGCACCCTGGTAAGCGCCGATGAGTGGTACCCAGTAGCGTGCGTCATGAACAATCTCTCCGCCCGCATGGCCGTCATCACCATCCGAGGCTGCACCGGTCCAGATCGGAAGACCGAACAGGGCCTGAAGATCACCGGTGGTGAAGGCAGGGCGTCCGTTCTCCGAGTTCCCGCGTCCCTTCGCGCGAAGTTTGGAGATGCCATCGTAGCTCTCCCACGAATGGCCATAAGCTTTGCACATGCCCGCAATATTGGCCATGTTGTTCATGTGGCGGTTGATCGTCGCCCTACTCAGGCCAACCTGATCCTTGGGAAGTTTTTCTGCGCGAGCAAGGATTTCCTTGACCGGAATGATATGGTCGCGTGGAGATTTTCCATAATTCTTGGGGAATTTGAGCAGGACATCGCGAAACTGCGCAAGATGGTTTTGACCGACCCGGTTCGGGTTGCCGTGGCCAAGGAAGCGCTCAAAGAGCTTGGCAAGCTGGACGTGTTGCTTGAGTGTTTTGCTTTCCCACTCGCCGAGGGTCACCTTCGCATTGCCGGCAGCTGTGACGATATCAACCAGGCTTTGAGAGCTCTCATCTTCGATGTCATCGATGTTGTCGAGATCTGTGACTTCGTCGTCGACTTCGACCTCAGCGAAAACTGGAGCCGTTTCTGGTACTATAACTGGGGCAGGGGTCTCCGGCCGCACTTGAACTGGAACGTCGATTTGGGCCGCGGGAACTTGGGCGATCGGGGCACCACCGTCATCAAAGGGAAGTGATTGGGCAACCGGATTTCGCGCTTCTTCAAGAAGTGCAGTTTGGGCGAGCAGCACGTCGTCATCACGCAGACCTGTCCAGCGGCGACTGGGATTTAAAAGTGCTGCCGCCATGCCGCGCAGATAGAGCTGCTCGGCCTGTTGCATATTTACCTTCGTCTCGGGAATGTTGAACTCTTTTAAAAGTCCTGCAATCCGGTTGCGATTGGGTGGTATGGGCCCGCGTTCACGAAAAGTCGCAACCGCCCGCGCAATCATTATGATCGTTTCCCCGTCAAGTCCTGCAGCCATCATCTCCTGTCGCTCGATCTCGCCCACCTGAGCAGTGATGCCTTGAGCCGCGAACAGGCGATATGTCCAGCCGACCACGATGTCCATGGTCCGTCCGTTCGCAACACTTTCGCCATAGGCGATCTCTGCTGCGACGACACTATCAAGCTTGCTGCTGCATGAGATGACCACTTTGGTCAGGATGCGTCGGGCGTCTTCAGCAGAGATCATGACTTGTCTCATCTCGTGGAGCAGGTGCTCGCTGGACCGGGTAACCTCGGCAGCGATTGAGCGGGCACAGTGCAGCGACTTCGTCCGCAGGCTGATCTCAATGTTTGACGCCTGACCTGCCCGTTGCTGAACTGGCATTCGCCGTCGCCACCAATAGACCGCTCCGCGCCGGAACACATATTGAACACGTCTCATGCCAACCTCCATTTGGAGGTGACCGTTGTCCCAATTTTGCGCCGTCAGGCAGCAATGTCAGACACCCGTGAGGGACACTCGTGGGGGACAATACTGTCCATCAGACGCCAAAATTGATCCCCAGCTAACAGAAAAACGCTGGAAAATCAATCATGAACAGAGCTGGAAGAGGGAGATTGGCTGTGCATTTTTTCTTTGGCGAACCAGTCTCTGGTGTCATGTGCCGAAACTGGAGAGTTTCCGCGGCGCAGGATCACGTCGGGTCGTTGAAATCATCGAAAATTCAATGGCTTGGTGGGGTTGCGAGCAGTCATCCTCGGCGTCTCGGGTTGCAATTTCGCCTTCGAATCTCGCGTTTTGTGTGCTGTAGAGCGGGAAGTTACGGTGAAATCCTTGCAGTTACGCGGGATGACATTGCTGTTGAATGGGACCAGATTGCCGTTACGTGGGATAGGATTGCAGTTAGGTGGGATCACATTGTCGTTGGGCGGGATTGGTGTTCCCGTTCCCGGGAATACCATGGCGTTACGCAGGCGGATTTGGCGCGGATTGCAGGTTGGTGATTTCGAATTGTCATTTGGCAAGCGGCTTCACCCTCGGTTTCGCACTTATCTCCACTTTTGATCGAGACGTCGCCACTGCGGACAGCGACCAGGCGGGATCAGGTGCTGGCAGACCATTGGTCCGGGAACGGGATCAAATCCGCGCGGCATAACAAAATGGGATTTTGATCCAGTTCGTGTGGAGAACAAGAAATCACTTCGTTCCAAAAACGGACTTCAAAACGCTGTGTTTTGGAAAACCATTCTAATTTTGTTTGTTCTGGTTTGTCCCGAAACTGTCAACCTCAAAACAAATCAAATTTGAAACGGCTTCAAAGTCCGTAGGCGGCCGTTTGATCTGGCAGCCTGTTGGGTGCTCCGCATAACGGAAACAGTTTTGCGTTCTGCACTACCCCCTGTTGCGACGTCAGCTCGCGTTCCGGTATTGTTTACTCAGTTCCCGAGTTGCCAGAATCCCAAACACCTTATCCGCCGTGTGGTGGAGAACATGGAGAATGCAGATGCATCCGCCAAGCGAAGACTCATGTCTTGAACAAATATGCCCAATCGATAGTCTCGTGCCCTATGCTAACAATGCCCGGACCCATTCGAAGAAACAGATCAGACAGATCGCCGACAGCATCAGGCGGTTTGGTTTTTGCAATCCGGTTCTGATCGCCGACGACCATACAATCATCGCGGGTCATGGGCGGGTCGAAGCCGCAAAGCTGATCGGGATGACAGAAGTGCCTGTGCGCAAACTCTCGCATTTGTCGCGGGATGAGGTGCGGGCCTATATCCTGGCGGACAACAAGTTGGCCGAGAATGCCGGCTGGGACCGCGATCTGCTCGCGATCGAAATGCAGGGCCTCATGGATCTTGATTTTGATATCGAGGATCTCGGTTTCTCCACCACAGAGATTGACCTGACCATTGGTGGAGAGATCAGCGGCGCCAGCGAACCCGATCGTTTGCTCGATGCGATCGAGCCGGTGGGACCAGGACCTGCAGTGACGCGCGCAGGGGACCTCTGGCAACTTGGGCCGCACCGTCTTCTGTGCGGCGATGCCCGATCTCATGAGGATATTGCACGCCTGTGCGAGGGAAAGCCGGCAGCTCTGCTGTTCACCGATCCGCCTTACAATGTAGCCATTGATGGCCATGTCAGTGGTCTGGGCAGGATCAAACATCGCGAGTTTGCGCTGGCGTCGGGCGAGATGGACGAAACTACGTTTGCGGCTTTCCTGAAGGAATCCCTGGGTGCAGCAGCCTCACAATTGAAGGACGGCGCCATTGCCTATGTCTGCATGGACTGGCGGCACATGCGTGAACTGCTTGAAGCAGGCCATGCGGTCTTTGATGAACTGAAGAACCTTTGCGTCTGGAACAAGACCAATGGCGGCATGGGGTCGTTCTACCGCTCCAAGCATGAGCTGGTCTTCGTATTCAAGAAGGGAACCGCAGCTCACATCAACAATTTTGGCCTTGGGGATACCGGACGCTATCGAACCAATGTCTGGGACTATCCGGGCATCAGTTCTCTCGGCGCCAACCGGGATGAAGAACTGGCGATGCACCCGACTGTCAAGTCTGTGGCACTGATTGCCGATGCAATACGGGATTGCTCGAAGCGGGGCGACACTGTCCTCGACGTGTTCGGCGGATCCGGCTCGACGCTTATCGCCGCTGACCAGTGCGGCCGTGCGGCCCGTCTGATCGAGATCGATCCGCTCTACTGCGACACCATCATTCGAAGGTTTGAGCGGATCACCGGAGAGCCAGCGCGGCTGACGGAAACCAGAACATCGTTTGCGAAGGTGGCGATCGCGCGGATGGACGCCCACGATAGCGGTAATGGCTCTGACCTGTGCGCTTCCACAGAGATCGGCGCCTCTGAGTTGTCGGGTTCTTGCAGTTCATCGGTCAACGCGGCCGGAGGAGATCAGTGATGGCCAGAAAAAGAGGCAACCGACCCGCCACCGGCAAGAATGGTGATAACCGGGAACTGACGCAGTTCCAAAAGTCCCTGCTCAAGGAGGCCAACCGCACGATCACGCTGCGAAGCGACGGCCACGCCCAGGAAGCGACCCTTTCGGAAGCCGTTATCCGCAGATTGTTCCAGGTCGCAACCAGTGGTTCGCCGCATGCGCTCGGCCACGTCTTGCGAAACCTCAATGACGCACAAGCTCTCAATCAGGCGTTGATCCGCGAGAAAGTGGCAGAGGGCGAGCGGATCAAACAGCGGCTGCAAAACCGCCTCGATCAGGCTGTCCTTGAAGGAGCTGACCCGGTCTGGATCGTTCCCCATCCTGACGACATTGTCATTGATGAAGACGAGGGCTGGACCATGACGGGTCCGATGGATGAGGAGGATTTGAAACCGATCCGCCGCCGCGTCACGATGCGAAACATCTTTCTGCTGCAGTCGGTGCTCGAGGAGCGACTCTCTGACGCTCCTCGACTGGGAGAGTCCGATGCGCCAGCAGTAGAAACTGCGGGCAGCACTTCACAGGTCTTCGCGACCTTGCTCAATGACAACCTGCCGCAGCGGTTCCAACTGACGGTCACCGGATTTTTATTCGAGACCATGCGTTACCAGCGGCTGACCAAGCGCGAACTGCTCAAGACAACGCGCCTCGCCTGGGCCGCGATTGGCCAGCCCTTACCCCGAGGCACGATCCTGCCGCCCTGGAGCGAAGCCGGTCCGCGGGTTGAGCACATGATGCGTGTCCTCCACGACGTCCTTGGCCAGATGAGGGCGGGTACGCTCATCAGCGAGCGGGATATCGCGGAGAGGTTGGGCGAGATGCTGCGGCGGTGAGCCGACCAGCAACTCCGTCGGCTGTTATTAATCATGAGGTCTTGCAATGGATAATGCGAACCGGAGGGTTTCTAAAAAACTCGGGGCTATCCAGATCGACAACGCCGTCATTGAGCGCATTGTCGAGATCCACTCAGCAATGAACAGCTTCTTGAGATTTGGTTCGCACGCGTTGACGCTGGAACAGAGAGATAGGGAAACTCCAGTCTGACGGCGGTAGTGCCCAAAACCTGGCAACTCCGTTTGTTCAACAGACAGTTTTGAAGCGTTCGATGATTACATCTATGACTTCACTAGGGTCGCGCGCCCACCAGTTTGCTGCGGAGAAAACCTCGACCTCGCATGGGCCGAGATAACCGGCATCTTCAACAGCGGCGCGAACTGCCTTTAGGTCTGCCACTCCATCACCCATCATGCCTCGGTCTAAAAGCATATGAGATGTGTTCTCCAGCCAGTCGCAGACGTGATAGCCCAAGATCCGGTCTGCTGCCGCTGCGCAACCCGCGGCGAGTTCTCTGTCCCACCAGACATGGTAGACATCGACCGCGATCCCGACATTGTCTGCTTGCACCATATGGCAAACGTGCAGGGCGTCCTGCACGGTCATCAGACAGGTTCGATTGCCGCCAAACATCGGGTTAAGAGGTTCCAAGGCGAGGTTCACATTTCGGTCCGCCGCATAGGGTGCGATAGCCGCAACGCGGTCGGCGAGTATTTTTTGGGTCTCGATTACGCCCTTTGTGCCGGGTTCAGTACCGCCAGTCACTATGGTGAGGACGTTTGTTTGCAAGCCCGCTGCCATATCGATGGATTTTTTGGCTTCATCCATCCAAGCCTCCGGCCGTTCGGAGCCGACGAGGTAGGGTGTGCGGCACAAGCCAACAACCTGCATTCCGGCAGCGCGCACACGCTCGCCGATTTCGACGGCTTGCATTCCAATTTCCCGTCGCCAGAACACGATGCCGCCGAGCCCGCGCTCCGCACAGGCGTCCACCACTCGTTCGACAGGCCAGCCCGCGCCTTGACCGTCCAGATTATGGCCCAATGTTGCTGTGTTCAGCGCAAGGGCTCGGGTGTCGTTGGAGAAATCGCGCATACTATCGAACCCCATAGAGTTTGAGCAGCAGCTCCATGCGTTCAACGGCAAGTTCCGGTCGGCTGAGTGCGCCACAGGCGTCAGCCAATTTGAAGCATTCGACGAAGTGCGGCAGGGAACGCAATGCTTGTGCGCCAGCCAGCATCGTGAAGTGATCTTGATGCCCATTCAGCCAGGCCAGAAAAACCACGCCGGTCTTGTAGTGTTGGGTTGGCGCCTGGAAAATGTGGCGTGCAAGCGGTACCGTAGGATCGAGAACCGCGTGGAAGCCGTCCTTGTCCCCTGAGTTCAACTTGGAAATCGCTGTCGCAGCATGTGCGGCAATCGGGTCGAAAATCCCGAGTAGAGCATGGCTGAAGCCTTGCTCGTCTCCAGCGATGAGTTCGGGATAGTTGAAATCATCGCCGGTATACATCCGTACAGAGCCGGGAAGCTGCCTGCGCATTACGATCTCCTTTTGCGCGTCAAGCAGCGATATCTTGATCCCATCAATCTTTGTCTCGTTGTCGCGGATAACCGAAATAACAGTCGGTAGAGTACCCTCAAAGCTGTCGGCACCCCAATAGCCAGCCAAAGCCGGGTCAAACATCTCGCCCAGCCAATGAAGGATGACGGGTTGGTCGCATGCGGCGAGAACGTCATTGTATATTTTTATGTAATCGTCCGGCGTCTTTGCGACTTTTGCCAATGCGCGACTGGCCATGAGAATTATGCGCCCGCCAACGTCCTGAATGGCTTCGACCTGCTCAAGATAGGCGCGGCGTACATCGTCCAGTGATGTAGCCTCCGCTGGGTCCAGGTGATCGGTACCACAGCCATTGGCCACAAGAGCATTGGGAAAGGTAGCCTTGGTCTGACGGATCAATTCCAGTGCACCGAACCAATTCAGCCCCATACCGCGCTGAGCGGTATCCATCGCCTCGGCAATGCCAAGCCCCAGATCCACAAGGTGGGCACGGAACCCCATGGTTTTGTTCCAGTCAATGGCCCCTGTGCCCGAGGAGCCCGCTTCCGCGAAGGGATCGCACACAACATGTGCCGCCGAATAGACGCGCCTTGCGCTGTCGTGAGCCAAAGATGCCTTGGCAATAGGTGTACCTGTCACTTCGTAGTTGGACAGATGACCATCTGAATTCGGAAGTAAAATTCTCATGGTGATGGCCTCCTAATAACGCGGAACGAGCATGCCGCCGTCAACGGAAATGACATGCCCTGTTGTGTAAGGCAGGCCGTTGATTGCTAGTGTTGCGACCACCCTTCCGACTTCTTCCGGTTTCCCAACCCGAGGCATAAGGCACAGGCCATCGGCGGCGCGCGCTGAATAACTGTCAATGACTGCTTCGGTCATGGGTGTGTCAATCAAACCCGGTTGAATATCGAATACCGGGATGTTCGCGGCACCCAGCCGCACAGCAAAGCTTTTCGAGATCATCGACGCGGCCGCCTTTGATGCGCAGTATTCGGCCCGCGCAACGGCAACCGCTGAGGCATTCGACGACGTGACGTTTATGACCGAATAGAAAAGCTCCGGTTGGCGCTTGCGTGCCAAAACCCTTTTCGCAAAGGCTTGGGTCAAAAAGAAAACGGCCTTGGCGTTTATATTCATGCAGCGATCAAAACTCTCTTCGGTGACGTCCAACAGGTCGCCTCGGCTCAAAACACCAACGCCGGCGTTATTGACCAGTGTCGTTATCGGCCCCAACTCGGCTTCAATTCTGTCGAGTTTCTCTTCGTGTCGGGCGATGTCTGCGACATCAAACGCAGCCGCACACACGCTGCGACCTCTGGCTTTGAAATCTAACAGGGCGCTGTTCAACGCATCGATATTGGAGATATCGTTCAACGCGATTGCGAAACCGCTATCTGATAGCTTTTCAGCTATCGCACGTCCGATCCCTTGGCTTGAACCGGTAACCAGGGCAACTTGCTTTTCCATTTTTCCTCCGATCCGGGGTGTTTACTGAACAATCACGGCACGAAAATCATTGACGTTCGTCCCGGTAGAACCCGGAACAAAGAGGTCATTGAGATGTTCGAAAGCCGAGTAAGCATCGTTGTTGAGCAGAAAGTCCTTGGCATTCAGGCCCATTCTGCAAGGGCGCGCGCAAGTCGTGCCGTCGGCGAATGCGCCCGCATTATTGCCGGACCCATCAATGCCATCAGTATCGGCAGCAAAGGCATCGATCCCCTGTGTGCCATCGATAGCGATTGTCAGGCTCAGCAGAAATTCAGTGTTGGGACCGCCACGTCCGGAGCCCTTCAGCGTTACTGTGGTTTCGCCGCCAGAAATCAGGCATACGGGCTTATGCATCGGCTGATCGCGGCCTAAAATGTGCTTTGCCATCGCGGTATGCATCTTGCCGATTTCGCGCGCCTCGCCTTCGATGGCATCGGACAGGATCCAAGGCTGAATATCGTTCGATCGAACAATTTCGCTTGCCGCATCCAGCGAGCTTTGTGGAGAGGCCAGAAGATTGACTAAGTTATTTTTAAACCGTGCATCCGTAGGGTCAGCGGCGTCTGCCGTTGCGGTGTTAAGATGTTGCAATACGGCGGCGGGGAGTTTCAGGCCATATTGATTTACCATTTTCAGCGCATCTTGACGGGTCGATGAATTTGGAATGGTAGGACCCGAAGGGACCAGCGAGAGATCGTCTCCCGGTATGTCTGAAACGATGTAGCTGACTATTTTTGCCGGATAGGCCGCAAGTGCCAGGCGTCCGCCCTTGATCTCGCTGAAGTGTTTCCTCACGCAATTCATATCGGAAATCGGTGCACCGGAAGAAAGAAGCGCGGAACAAAGTGCTTGTTCATCCCGCAGGCTTAGGCCAACGGGATGAGCGGGCAGAAATGCAGACCCACCACCGGTGATCAATGCGATCAAAAGATCATATGCAGTTAAGCTTTCTGCCAGCATCAGCATTCTGTGTGCAGCGTTCAATCCTGTCCTGTCCGGAATGGGGTGAGCGGCTTCCACAACTTCTATCGGCTCACAGGGGACAGCGTATCCACAACGGGTCACAACCAGGCCCTCTAACGGGCCGTCCCAGACCCTTTCAAACGCGCGGGCAACTTGGGCTACGCCCTTTCCTGCCCACAAAACCACGACCCGACCTTTGGGAGGTTTTGGGAAATGTTCGTCTCGCAAGAATTTTGGCTGTGCCGCGGAAATTACCGCGTTAAAGGCGCTTTCCAACAGGTTTCGGTGTCGCATCAGACTTGAATGTCGCATACGAACACGCCCGCAATACCGCCTTCAGCGGCGGCATTTATTCGACTACCTATTGCTTTGTGGGTCTCGTTTTCCAGATACGCGTCGCGGGCCGAGATCTCTTTGAAATCAAACCAGAACATGTCGAGAAAACCGTGCACCACCGGGACTTCTGGCGATAGGTTTGGTCCATGGCCAAACGCCAGGATACCGTCTATCTCGCCCTGAAGAGCGCCGAGATCCCTGATGATGGCATCTTTGACGTCTTGCCCGGTATCGCTCGCATATCTCAGAAAAACGAGGTGCTTGATCATGTGTGCCTCCCGGTTATCAAAAATGGTTGACCAAACAGTAACTCACTATAGAGTGAATTAACAAGCCCATAAAATTTTCCCCCTCAGGCACTGCGTTGCCCCAAGCGAGGTGAACCAATGACGATCTATTTTGATGGTGTTTATCAGCGGTCATTTGGGACCTATCCGCTGCAAGGCGGCGATATGAAGGCTGCTGTGCGAAAGGCGGCGGAGGTGGGGTACAGGGCGTTTGACACAGCACAGTGGTATGGGAACGAAGCGGCCTTGGGTGAGGTGTTGCCGGAATTGGGTGTGGCAGGTGACGAGCTGCTGATCACGACGAAAGTGCATCCGGATAACATGGGCGAAGACCGATTCATGTCTTCTGTCGAGCAAAGCCTGCGTGATCTGAACTTAGACTCGGTTGACGTCTTGCTATTGCACTGGCCGCCAAATGACGGCCCGGTGGAACCGTCGCTGACATTGCTACAAGAGGCGCATTACAGGGGCTACGCCAAGAACATTGGTATATCGAATTACACATCCAAGATGATGCGTGAAGCTGTTGGTTTGTTGGATGTGCCGTTGGTGACGAACCAAGTGGAGTTTCACCCATTGCTCAATCAAGACAAACTGCTGAACGCTTCAGCCAAGACCGGAATACCGCTCTCGTCCTATTGCCCGCTAGCACGCGGAGAGATTTTTAGATTTCCGCTTTTTGACGAGATTGGTGAGGCGCATGGAAAAAGTGGCGCACAGGTTGCGCTACGGTGGATCCTGCAAAAGGGTTTGTCCGTGAACACAACATCGACCAGGCGGGCAAATATAGAGGCGAATTTTAATATCATGGATTTCACATTGTCCTTGGCAGACACGGCTCGAATTGATGCGCTGACGGTCGCGGGATATCGCATTAGCAACGCGGATGTCGTGCCGTATGCACCGACCTGGGACTGATTGATCCCACAGCGCTCAACGACTTTCTGAGCATGGTTGAAAACACTGCTTGACATATTTCGCAAATACCATAACTCTCTAGTGAGTGAATTAATGATCCACCGCACTGGCGGCTCCAAGGAGAATGGTTTTGAACGAAATTTCGTTGGGCCAGTGCGCTGACATTGTGAAGGATGGCGACACAATTGCCGTTACCGGAAATGGCGGCGGGATGCTGGAGCCGGATGCGATATTTGCTGCTTTGGAAGCGCGCTTTCTGGCGACGGGGCACCCGCGCAATCTGACGATTATCCATGCGTTGGGAGTTGGCGACGGGGAGAGCCGTGGAATAAGCAGATTTGCTCACAAAGACATGGTGCGCCGTGTCATCGGTGGGCACTGGTCCTGGTCACCCCGTATGCAAAAACTGGCCCGAGAGAACGAGATTGAAGCATTCACGCTTCCCTCGGGCGTTATCTCGACTTTGATGCGTGAAAGCGGAGCCGGGCGACCGGGCTTGATAACCCATGTCGGGCTGGGAACTTTCTACGACCCGCGCGAGGGCGGCGGTGCCGCGAATGCAGCGGCGCGGGCTGCGAAGCCTGTTAGTGAGATAATTACGATCGATGGACGGGATTACATCCGCTACCTCCCCCTGAGGCCTGATGTCGCCATCGTGCGTGGCACTTATGCGGATGAGTTTGGCAACATCTCCTGCGCGGAAGAAGCGGGAGATCTGGACATCCACGCGGTGGCGCTGTCAGCGCATAACGCCGGCGGCAAGGTGCTGGTGCAAGTTCGAGAGCGCCGGAAGTCCAAAGACTGCCACGCCCGTTTGGTGCAGGTTCCCGGTATAATGGTGGACTATGTCGCCCTGGTACCCGATCAGCCACAAACACATGTGGGCGAGTACGAAGCCTGTCTGGCGGGTCTGCCAGGGGCGCGTGCGCCTACCCCTGAGGCTTTTGGTGGCCTCTCCTCTCCGAAGGGAGCCCGCGCCATCATCGCGCGGCGTGCAGCGGACGAAATTCAGGGCCATAAGTCTGTGAATTTCGGCTTTGGCATACCTGGTGGCATTGCGTCGATCCTGACTGAGCAAGGCCGCATGCAGGATATCTGGGTAACGGTCGAGCAGGGGATCCACAATGGACAGTTGATCGATGGTGCGCTGTTTGGCGCTGCGATGTTCCCAAAAGCGATCATGCGCTCGACTGACCAGTTTGACTATTACAGCGGCGGCGGTGCCAGTATCGCGTTTCTTGGCGCTGGTGAGATTGACGCTCAGGGCAATGTGAATGTTTCTCAGCTCGGACAGGATGTTGTGGGCCCCGGCGGGTTTGTCGACATCTCGCAAGGCGCGAAGTCGGTGATTTTCTGCGGCACGTTCGAGGCGAGCGGATTGTCGATCGAAAGCGCGAACCAGTCGCTCAAAATCCTTCAGTACGGCCGTATCGGAAAGTTTGTCGAGCGTGTGCGCGAAGTCACTTTCAGCGGACCCAACGCGGCTGCCATTGGCAAATCGGTGAAATACATTACTGAACGAGCAGTGTTTCAGCTGACAAATAACGGCATCGAGCTCATCGAGATAGCGCCCGGAGTTGATCTCGAGCGGGACGTGCTGGCACGGATGGCCTTCCGTCCTCAGATTTCTCAGACATTGGGGCACATGCCGCTGCATTGCTTTGGATCTGCCGCTGGTTCGCCCGCGCAGGCCTCAGACATCAAAATGAGGCTTAACAATGCTTGATATGTTGAACAAAATCGTCGCCAATCCAAAGCGGTTCAAGAACTATATCGCAGGCGAATTGCGCGATGCGCAGGATGGTTCGGTTATCGAGCGCGAGAGCCCTGCGCACGGTGCAGTTGTCAGCATCTATCCGCAGTCTTCGACGTCGGATGTCGAGGCTGCCATTGAGGCAGCGCGCCAGAGTTTCGATGCCGGGGAGTGGGCTTTTCGCTATGGCGGCGAGCGCGCCACGTTGCTCAGCACAGTGGCGCAGATGATCCGCGAGAATGTCGAGGAATTGGCTCTGATTGAGACATTGGAGACATCAAAGCCTTTGACTGTATCGAGTGGTGAAATCCTTTTCGCCGCCAGTCTTTGGGACTATGCCGCCGGTGCTGCGCGGACCTTGCATGGTGACAGTCACAACAATCTTGGCCCGCAGATGATGGCTATGATTCTGCGCGAGCCGATTGGTGTGGTCGGCATCATAGCGCCATGGAATTTTCCGCTTCTGATTCTGTCTGAGCGTTTGCCCTTTGCGCTGGCGGCAGGCTGTTCAGTGGTCGTCAAGCCAAGTGAATTTACCTCGGGTACGTCGCTGAAGCTTGGCGAATATCTTAAGGCCGCTGGGTTGCCCGCAGGTGTTTGCAACATCCTCGCTGGTTACGGCGATCCGGTTGGGCAGGCCATCCTGGATAGCGATAAGGTCGACATGGTGGCGTTTACCGGATCGACCGGTGTTGGCCGCCGCGCGATCGCGGCCTCGGCAGGCAATATCAAAAAGCTGTCACTCGAACTTGGCGGCAAGTCGCCATCGGTTGTCTTTGCTGACTGCGATATGAATGCCGCGGTGGACGGCGTGCTCAAAGCGGCAAATGTCAACATGGGCGAGTGCTGCATCGCAGGGTCGCGGCTTCTTGTTGAAGAAAGCATCGCCGACGCCTTTAATCAGCGATTGGCGGAACGGCTGAAAGATCTGAAAGTCGGCGATCCATTTGATCCTGCATCCCGGATTGGGGCGATCATCAACCAGCGTCAATTCGACCAGATCAAATCCTATGTCGCGGTCGGCATTCATGAAGGCGCAAGTCTGGTCTGCGGTGGCGATCTGACAGGTTACGAAGGGTTGTTTTTCCCGCCAACTATCCTTGCCGACGTGCGTCCGGAAATGCGTATAGCGCAGGAAGAAATCTTCGGGCCAGTTCTGACTGTGATGACGTTCAAGGATCGGGATGAGGCCATCAAGTTGGCCAACTCAACCGACTATGGTCTCGCTGCTTACATCTGGACCAATGACATTTCCAACGCGCTCTTCTGCTCGAGGCATATCCAGGCTGGACGGGTGTGGATTAACTCTGCGCTGGACGGTTTTCCGGAGCTGCCTCTGGGTGGCTTCAAACGGTCAGGCAACGGACGTGAGACCGGGCGATATGGCATCGAGGAATACACTGAATTGAAGACGGTCCATATGCATATGGGCCTGCAAAGTGAGCGCTGGGTAACGGATGTCTGATCTGTAGTTTTGAGGAGGAGCGGGGTTTGCCCCGGCTAATAAGATGGCTGATGTAGTACTAAAAGACGTGCGAAAGTCCTTCGGATCGATTGATGTTATCAAAGGCCTCAATCTGGAAGCCAACCACGGTGAGTTTGTCGTTTTTGTAGGCCCGTCTGGCTGCGGGAAATCTACTCTGCTTCGAATGATCTGCGGCTTAGAGAGCATCTCGTCGGGCAATTTGTTTATTGGCGGAACCGATATGAGCGATGTGGAAGCGTGTGATCGTGGCACCGCGATGGTGTTCCAGTCCTACGCGCTTTACCCGCACATGACGGTCGCGGAAAATATGAGCTTTGGTCTCAGAATGGCCAAGGTGCCGAAGAACGAGATCGAGGCGCGGGTCAACAAGGCTGCCGACATTCTTCAGATCCGTCACCTTTTGGACCGAAAACCGAAGGCAATGTCGGGCGGTCAGCGTCAGCGCGTAGCCATAGGCAGGGCGATTGTTCGTGAACCCAAGGTGTTCTTGTTCGATGAGCCGCTGTCCAACCTGGACGCGGAACTGCGCGTGCAGATGCGGGTGGAACTGTCCAAGCTGCACCACGAAATCGGGGCGACAATGATTTATGTGACCCACGATCAGGTAGAGGCGATGACAATGGCCGACAGGATCGTTGTGCTGCGGGATGGTCTGGTTGAACAGATCGGTTCGCCCCTTAATCTCTATTCGGCCCCGAACAACAGGTTCGTTGCCGGTTTCATAGGCTCGCCGCAGATGAATTTTCTGGATGCGGCGGTAACCGCAATCAATGGGTCGACCGCGACTGTTTCGGCAAGTGCTGCGTCGAAGCATATCGTTCGGATTCCGCTCCGGTCGGGCGCGTCGGTTAAGCCTGGCGACAGAGTCATGATTGGAATCCGGCCCGAGCATTTCCTAGCCACTCCGTCTGGGAAGGGTGTTGAAGCAAGGATTGATGTTGTCGAAAATCTGGGCGGCACTGCATTTGCCTATGGCAAAACGCTCAATGGTCAGGACATCATCTTGAAGGCTGACAGTGAGGTCCCGCCAGATTTCGGAACCTTGGTCACGGCTGCGCTCAATGATGTGTATTGCCATCTGTTTGATCAGGCTGGCAACACGATCAGCGCAGCGGCGGGCGCAGCTCGCTCAAAGGAATTGGTGGCATGATCATGGAGCAGGGGGGGGCCTTGCTGCCGGGCAAGTGTTATTACGAAGACCTGTCGATCGGGAGCTTTTTCCAGACTGGCAGGATCGTGGTGACGGAAACTCACATCGTGAATTTTGCCGGCATTTCGGGCGATTTTTTTGATCTGCATATGGATGACGCCTTTGCGCAAGCTCAAGGCTTCCCCAAGCGGATAGCACATGGGTTGTTAGGACTGTGTCTCGTCGATGGGCTTAAGAATCGGTCAGAGGTTCAGCTGCAGGCCGTCGCCTCGCTTGGATGGAAGGATTGGGCTTTCAAAGCACCTATCGTAGCAGGTGATAGTATCGGCGCCACCATCACGACAGATAGTATGCGGATGACCTCAAAAGGCGACCGAGGCATTGTTGAGCTGGTTTTTAACGTGGTCAATCAAGACGGCGTTTTGGTGCAGACAGGACGAAACTCGCTGCTGATACGCACAAGGAAAACAGAGTGTTTTTCGTGACACCTTGATAACTCTTCAGTGAGTTACTTAGGTTTGCGGAAAGTGAATTGCCTAAAAACCTAGGCAAGAAACCGGTCGAAAGATCGAGTGGCATGACCCGAACCGCGTGAGCGGTTGGAAAACAAGTGGAGGAAGAACGATGAAGCAACTTAAAAGATTACTGCTTGCAACAGCGCTTACGGCGATCGCGACAACTGGTTTTGCGCGCGATTTGGTTATCAATGCAAACACGTCTGACCCGGCGCAAAAGCTGGCCATGGAAAATCTGATTAATGATTTTGAGGCCGCCTATCCTGACGTCGATGTTAAATTCAACCTGTATGATCATGAAGCCTTCAAGGTTGCGATGCGGAATTTTCTGACTTCCGACGCACCGGACCTGATCACCTGGAACGCTGGAAACAGAATGAAGGTGTTCGTCGACCTTGGGCTTTTTGAAGACGTTTCGGATGTTTGGGAGTCTGAGAACCTCTATGAAAAAATGCCTGCAGTTGTTGGCGCTTCGTCGGTAGACGGAAAACAATATGGCGTGCCTTACGCCTACTACGCTTGGGGCTTCTATTATCGCAAAGATCTCTTCGAAAAGGCGGGCATCACGCAAACGCCCACCAATTGGGAAGAGTTCAAAACGATGGGCGAGCAACTCAAGACCGCCGGCATTACCCCAGTCACAATCGGAACCAAAAACTTGTGGCCTTCGGCCGGGTGGTTCGATTTCCTGAATCTGCGTATCAATGGGGTGGATTTCCATGCTGAGCTGATGGATGGGCAAGTCAAATACACGGATGATCGCGTAAAGAAGGTATTTGCCACTTGGGCAGAGCTGGTTGAGGGCGACTTCTTTGTCAAAAATCATCCGGCCTACTCGTTCCAGGAAGCGCTGCCTTTCATGAACCAGGGCGATGCGGCAATGTATCTGCTGGCACCCTTTATCGTGTCGATGTTCCCCGAAGATGTACGCAAGAACGTAGAATGGTTCCCATTCCCGATCATCGACGAAAGTGTCGGGATCTATGAAGACGCGCCTACCGACAGCTTCCACATTCCGGTCAACGCAAAGAACAAGGAAGATGCGCGCCTGTTCTTGAGGTTTGTGGCTCAAGCAGATGTGCAGACAAAGACCGCTGGCACACTCGATATGCTTCCGCCAAACATCAACGCGACGGTGAAGGATGATCGATTTGCCAAAGGTGGTTTTGCTCAATTGAGCCGGGCATCAGGCATCATGCAATTCTATGACCGTGACACGGATCCGGCGTTGGCCAAAGTGGGCATGCAGGGTTTCCAGGAGTTCATGCAAAATCCCGATCGCATCGATGACATTCTTGCGCGCATCGAAGCTGAACGTGAGCGCATCTACGGCGCACTCTAAGTCGCCATGAGCCAATTGGACCCGGCGGGAGGATGCTGCCGGGTCCAACGCAAAACAGGGGAGATCACAATGACCGACATCGCATTCCCGGCTGCCCGGCCCCGTAACAGCTTTTTTCGGCGGAACAGGCTCGTCATTATGCCGCTTTTGTTCATTGCGCCGGCCTTTGGGATGTTCTCGCTTTTTGTGATCTACCCGATCGCGCAATCCATCGCTCTCTCATTCATCGAATGGCAGGGCATCGGCCCCAAGAAATGGATTGGCTTTCAGAACTACATCATGTTGTTCAACGATCCAGTGTTCTGGAAATCGCTGGTCAACAACATTTACTGGCTGGTCTTGTTCCTGCTGGCTCCAGTGATCGGCTTATTCGTGGCTTTGTATCTGAACCAAAAAGTTTTTGGCATCAGGCTGATAAAGTCACTTTTCTTTTTCCCGTTCGTGGTTTCGCAAGTCGTCGTGGGCCTGGTGTTCACATGGTTTTATGACCCAGCATTTGGTCTGATTGCAACGATATTAAAGCCACTTGGACTTCAGTTGCCCTCCATTCTTGCCAGTGAGGATTGGGCGACATTTGGTGTGATAACTGCTGGGCTATGGCCGCAAACAGCCTATTGCATGATCCTCTACCTCACCGGTTTGAACAGCGTGAACCCGGAAATGGTCGAGGCGGCGCGTCTGGATGGTGCGAAGGGGTGGAATCTGCTCGTCAAAATCGTCCTGCCGCAGCTTCGTGCCGCGACGTTCATTGCCATTGTTGTGACCGTCATTGGTGCGCTGAGATCATTCGATTTGGTCGCGATAATGACAGAGGGTGGCCCCTACAACTCATCGAATGTGTTGGCATTCTACATGTATGACAACGCAATCTTTCGATATCGCGTGGGCTACGCGGCAGCCATCGCGACAATCCTCTTCCTGATCATGGATATCTACATCGTCTGGTTTCTCATGAGGCTTCTGAAAAACGAGAAAGGTACACGCTGATGTTCCCGCGCCCAATCCAAGAAGCGAGCGCTTCGCGACAGTTGCTTTACAAAATTGGCCTTCCGATCTCGCTCGTGATCTGGCTGTTACCGATGATCGCAATTATCGCCACCGCCGGCCGGTCCTTGTCCGATATCAACTACGGAAATTACTGGGGGATCCCCAGTGAGTGGGCCTTTGTTGACAACTTCAGCGCTGTTTTCAATTCATCGCCAATCCTGTGGTACCTGGTGAACAGCGTCATCATCACAGTCCCTGCCATTATAGGCACGCTGTTCTTGTCAACGCTCGCAGGTGCTGGGCTGGCGCTTTACAAATTCAAAGGCCATTTCGTCATCTTTGCTATTTTTATCGCCGGTAACTTCGTGCCCTATCAGATCTTGATGATCCCGGTTCGGCACTTGACGGTAAACTTGGGCATTTACGACACCTACTGGGCCGTGATCCTGTTTCAGATGGCTTTTCAGACGGGGTTCTGCACCTTCTTCATGCGGAATTTCATCGCCGAATTGCCTTTTGAGTTGGTGGAATCCGCACGCTCAGAGGGGGTTAGTGAATGGAAAATTCTGATCCACATTATTGTGCCATTGGTTCGTCCCGCTCTGGCAGCGCTGGCGGTGCTGGAATTCACCTTTGTCTGGAACGACTTCTTCTGGCCGCTAATCCTGATCCAGTCTGATGAAATACGCCCGATCACACTGGGTTTGACAACGCTGAAAGGTCAGTACATCTCTTCATTCAATCTCTTGGCCGCCGGGTCCCTGATCGCTGCTTTGCCGCCGGTCATGATGTTCTTTGCAATGCAGCGTCATTTCATTGCAGGATTAACCCTGGGGGCGAGCAAGGGTTAAGGCCCAAATGAGGGCGATGGATGCTGGAGTTATTGCAATGAACTCAAATCTGAAGACAGGTGCCAAGGTAAAAAACCCCACCAAGCGAATCGGACGGAATGCTGAAACTGCGAAAGCCGATCTCATAGCCTCGGCTAGAACCGAGTTCGCGAAGAATGGGTTTGCGTTGGCTGGTATTGAGGCAATCGCTGAATCCACCGGCCTCAACAAGAAAATGATTTATCACTATTTCGGGTCGAAAGAGGGGCTGTACATTGCTGTTCTTGAAGATGTGTATGTTGGAATTCGAAATATGGAGAAAAACCTTGATTTGAGGCACCTTGCTCCGCTCGACGCGATTCAGAAACTAGTCGAAGCCACTTGGGAATACTACTTGAACAATCCCGAATTTCTGGCTCTCGTCAATCAGGAAAACCTGCTTCGTGCACAATACTTGAAGAAATCGGGCATTGTGAAACGGAGAACCAGTACTTTGCTCAAAGCGGTGAAAGAGGTTCTTGATCGTGGTGTCAAAGAAGGCTCGATCCGTCCCGGCATTGACCCCATGCAGTTGAATCATTCGATTGCGGGATTGGGCTTCTACTACCTCAACAACCGGTTCACCAACACCGAACTGTACAGTTTTGACCATATGACGCCCGCAGCGTTGGAGGCCCGACGGGCGTTCATCGTCGATATCATGATGCGTTTCGTTTCGCTCCCAAAGCAGCAAGGCACCTCGAAGGATTGATTTTGCAATGTCGGATCGCAGCTATACTCATATCATCGTTGGCGGCGGTACGGCCGGATGCGTTCTTGCTGCTCGGTTAAGTGCAGATCCAAAACTTAAAGTTCTTTTACTGGAAGCTGGTTCTCGGGATTGGCATCCCTACATCCATATGCCCGTTGGGTTTGCGAAAATCACTGCGAGCAATCTGACGTGGGGTTACTCTACTGAACCTCAGCAACATGCAGGCGGGCGGCGTATTCCATATGCCCAAGGTCGCGTTCTGGGCGGTGGTAGCTCGGTCAATGCTGAGGTGTTTACCAGGGGGGTGCCAGAGGACTATGATCGCTGGGCGAACGAAGAGGGGTGTCGAGGCTGGTCGTTCAAGGAGATCCAGCCTTGTTTTCTGCGCTCGGAGCGCAATACCGCGCTGGCGGATGACTGGCACGGGACTGATGGACAGCTCGGAGTTTCAAATGTAGCCAACCCGCAACCGCTGACGCGCCAATTCGTAATGGCATGCCAGCAGTTTGGGATCCCTTACAATCATGACTTCAATGGCGCTCGGCAGGAAGGCGCGGGCTACTACCAGGTCAACGTTGTGGACGGGCGACGTTGCTCGGCAGCTCGGGGCTATCTTGACCCAGCGCGTAAACGCAACAATTTGACCGTTGTTACCGAGGCCAACACTCAGCGCATTTTGTTTGATGGAAACCGCGCGACGGGCATTGAATACCGACGCAAAGGTAAGGTTCACCAGGCTATGGCCAGCAGCGAAGTCCTGTTGACCGCCGGTGCCATCGGCTCCCCCAAACTTCTTATGCTATCGGGAATTGGTCCGGCGGATCATCTGCGTGAATTGGGTATTGAGGTGCGCGCCGATATGGCGGAAGTGGGTGCAAACTTGGCGGACCATGTTAATATCGACCTTGTTGCTGAACTTCACAACCATCTTAGCCTCGACAAATATAAGAAATTACATTGGGCCGCTTGGGCCGGACTTCAGTACTTGCTGTTTAGAAGTGGGCCGGTAGCAAGCAATGTTGTTGAAGGCGGGCTCTTTTGGCATTCTGGCAAGGACCGAGGTGTGCCTGACTTACAATTCCACTTCCTTGCCGGGGCTGGTGCTGAAGATGGGGTTGGCAGCGTCGCTCCTGAGCGCTCGGGCATCACCCTGAATTGCTATGGGCTAAGACCAAAAGCCCGCGGCACTGTTCGCCTTGCCTCTGCTGATCCATCGGCCGCACCCAAAATTGATCCGAACTTCTTCGGCGATTCCGAGGATCTGTCAATCACGGTTAAGGGGTTGAAGCTCGGCCGGAAGATATTTTCGCAGCCTGCACTGGCAAAGCATATCCAGCGTGTGATCTTGCCTGACGATAGCCTTTCGACGGACGACGAGCTTTCGGAATTCGTTCGTAATCATGCCCGAACATCTTATCATCCGGTCGGAACTTGCCGAATGGGGTCGGATGCTGCCTCGGTCGTTGATACTGACCTCAAGCTTCGGGGGTTTGAATCTTTGCGCATCTGTGACAGCAGCGTTTTTCCAAGTCTGATTGGCTCCAATACCAACGCGCCGACAGCTATGGTGGCCGAAAAAGCCAGCGACCTGATACTTGGTCGCAGGGTAATCCCCCCTCAAAATAACGGGCTTCAAAAGTAGAATTTTCTCGGCAATATGATCGAGGAGATTTCGATGAAGACGAGCAGATTTAGCGAACCACAAATCCTGGCGATCCTGCGCCAGGCAGAAGGCGGCGTCCCGGTGCCAGAGTTGTGCCGGGAGCATGGGATGAGCACGGCCTCATTTTACAAATGGCGGGCCAAGTACGGCGGCATGGACGCCTCGATGATCAGCCAGATGAAGGCTCTGGAAGACGAGAACCGCCGGCTGAAGAAAATGTATGCCGAGATGAGCATGCAGGCCGAACTTCTGAAAGAGGCTCTTGGAAAAAAATGACGCGGCCATCTCAACGCCGGGAGATGGCCGGGAAAGCAGTGGCGTTGCGAGGGGTGAGTATTGCGCTTGCCTGCCGCACCTTCGAGGTCAGCGAGACCTGTTATCGTTACAGTGCAAAGCTGAACGACGAGAATGAGCATATTGCCGATCTCCTGATCGGACTGACGAGGGCCAAGAAGACCTGGGGTTTTGGCCTGTGCTTCCTGTATCTGCGCAACGTCCAGGGACATCGTTGGAACCACAAGCGTGTCTATCGCATCTACCGCAAACTGGAACTGAACCTGCGGATCAAGCCGCGTAAGCGTTTGAAGCGGGACAAACCGGATGCACTGGCCGTCCCGGATCAGCCAAACCTGGTCTGGTCCATGGACTTCATGGCGGACCGTCTGGAGGATGGAAGGCAGTTCCGGCTGTTGAATGTCCTTGACGACTTCAACCGCGAAGGGCTCGGCATCGAAGTGGATTTCTCGCTTCCCGCCGAGCGCGTCATCCGCAGTCTGAACCAGATCATCGAATGGCGCGGCAAACCGATGTCGATACGAGTCGATAACGGCCCCGAATATGTCAGTGGTAAACTGATGGAGTGGGCCGAAACACAAGGCATCGCGTTGAGCCACATTCAGCCCGGCAAGCCGCAGCAAAATGCCTATGTCGAGCGCTACAACCGCACAGTCCGGCATGAATGGCTCGACCAATACATCATCGAAAGCATCGAGGAGGCACAGGAGTTCGCCACGCAATGGCTATGGACCTATAACAACGAACGGCCCAATATGGGCATCGGCGGCATAACTCCCGCACAGAAACTCAAAATGGCCGCGTGAATTCTACCGCCGAGCCCCGTTAAAAACGGGGGGATTACCGCAGCATTGCTGAATGAAGTAGGTAGGCCTCTTCCGGCTCCGGACAGCCTTGGGGCGGGCCATGACCGCACGGTGCAGGGTATGTACTGCACGCTGAACACTATCGGGGACAGCTTGTGTTGATGCCGCGCCAGCGCAGTTTAGAGGTAAGCGCCCGGTGTGAGCTGCTCCCCATCCCTTGGACAGTTTCTGGGCTAAATTAAGCTACTCTTTGCACCTGCTGATCGGGTTGGGTTTCGTCTTTTCCCAGCCAATAGACCACGGCAGGTGGTCTTCCACCAAGGGCTGAGTGTGGGCGTTGATGGTTGTAGAACGTCATCCATTTGCTGATGCCCGCCTTCGCTTCTGATCCGGTCTCCCAGGCATGCAGGTAGACACATTCATATTTCAGCGTCCGCCACAGGCGCTCGATGAAAATATTGTCGAGGAACCGCCCCTTTCCATCCATCGAGATGCGCACGCCGGTCCGGCGCAAGCGGTCCGTCCAGGCGAAGGATGTGAACTGGCTGCCCTGGTCCGTATTCATGATCTCCGGCTGGCCGAACTTGTGGATGGCCTCATTCAGCGCCTCGACACAGAAGTCGGCCTCCAGCGTATTCGAGACGCGCCAGGCCAGAACCTTACGGGTGTGCCAGTCCATGATGGCGACGAGGTAGAGAAAGCCACGCCGCATGGGCAGGTAGGTGATGTCCGAGCACCAGACCTGGTTCGGTCGATCCACGCGCAGTCCTTTCAGCAGGTAGGGATAGGTCTTGTGCCCTTTCGCCGGCCTGCTGGTATTGGGTTTCTGATAGATCGGCATCAACCCCATCAGGCGCATCAACCGGCGTATCCGTTTCTCGTTCACCAGATGGCCATCGTTGCGCAGATGCCAGGTAGCATTGTCACATAAAAACCAGCTGCTTTTTCCCCCGACGGACGGTAGTCTTAAAGAATGAAACAACCCAATTATCGCCGCCATCGGTTTCCGCCCGAAATCATTCAGCTTGCCGTCTGGCTGTACTTCCGATTTCCGCTGAGCTTCCGCGATGTGGAGGACCTGCTCGCAGAGCGCGGCATTGACACTTCCTATGAGACCGTTCGGCGTTGGTCCTTGAAGTTCGGGCTGGTTTTCGCCGCCAAACTCAGACGTGCACGGCCAACGCCTGGTACATGCTGGCATCTCGACGAGGTTTTCGTCTTGATCAATGGCAAGCGCATGTACCTGTGGCGCGCCGTCGACAGCGAAGGGGAAGTGCTTGATATCCTGGTCCAGGCACGTCGAAACAGGAAAGCTGCGCTAAAGCTGATGCGCAAACTGTTGAAGAAGCAGGGATACTCGCCGGATGCCGTTGTGACAGACAAACTGCCATCCTATTCCGCCGCCCTCGGAAATCTCGGCATGAAGGCGAAACACGTCACTGTCTGGCGCAGCAACAACCGAGCGGAAAATTCACACCTGCCGGTCAGGTTGAGGGAGCGACGAATGCAGCACTTCAAGTCGGCTGGATCTGCACAGAGATTTCTTTCAACCCATGCCGCCGTCTACAACACCTTCAACGTCCAACGCCCTCTCATCTCCCGCAAGACACTTCGAAAGTTCCGCGGCGATGCAATGGCTACGTGGCAGTCAGCGGCGGCTATCATATGATCGAAGAGTACGCATCGGTCTTGTACGGCTGGCGGTGCTTACCGTGACAAGGCCGGCAAGTGGCCTGCGCCACCCACCTCCCGGTGTGTGTGGGTTAGGCTGCGCTTGGCCAAGCGCCTGCGGTCATGGCGGTTTGGGCGAAGTCTGCGAAATCGCGAGGCCTGCGGCCCAGGGCGCGCTCGACCCCGTCCGCGGTGTGGGCATTGCGCCCGTCCAGTGTTTCGCGCGCGATTGCAGTGAAGACATCGGCGACGAAGGTGTCGCCAGAGGCGGCCACGTTGGCGTGGAAGTCCTCAAAACTGATGGGGATGTGCTGGATCGGACGGTCCAGGGTGGTGGTCAGGACCTCCGCCATCTCAGCGAATGTCATCAGGCGCGGGCCGGTGACTTCGTACCGTTCGCCCAGATGCCCCTCTTCGGTCAGTGCTGCGACGACCACATCGGCGATGTCATCAATGTCGATGATCGGCTCCGCGATAGCGCCGCCCGGCATGGGCAACACGCCGCCAAGGATAGGATCGCGAAGGTAGCCTTCGCTGAAGTTCTGAGCAAACCAGGCGGACCGCACGATGGTATAGCCAAGGCCGGAATTGCGGATCACCTCTTCGCCCATGCTTGCGAAGTGTTCCCCCCGGCCGGACAAGAGCACGATGTGCTGTAGGCCGCTGTCGAGGGCGACCTTCGCGAAAGCCTCCAGCTTTTCGATTGCGCCGGGGAAGGCCAGGTCAGGGAAATAGGTGACGTAGGCCTTGGAGACACCGGTCAGGATTGGGACCCAGGTGCTTTGATCTTCCCAATCAAATGGGGTTTCGGATCGCCGTGCGCCGCGCCGGACAGAGAAGCCTTTAGCTTCCAGTTTTGCTGCAACGCGAGAGCCGGTTTTGCCAGTGGCGCCGATGACGAGGATAGGTTCGTTAGACATAGCTTTCTCCTGTGGTGAGCCGTGGGCCCACCCTGATTTCTTGGTTGCTGAAGTGCTGGTGTGGTGGCTGCGGCCTTTAAAGAATCAGGGCCGCCGCCCATCCCATCGCGATCAAACAGAACAGCGATGTGAAGTAGATGCGGTAAAATTGGATTTGCATGCCCCGGTGCGAGTACCTGCTACGGGGCGCATAGGGAGAGC
The DNA here is from genome assembly GCF_000154705.2 of Hoeflea phototrophica DFL-43. NCBI lineage: Bacteria > Pseudomonadati > Pseudomonadota > Alphaproteobacteria > Hyphomicrobiales > Rhizobiaceae > Parahoeflea > Parahoeflea phototrophica. The sequence goes on from NZ_CM002917.1 coordinate 1,058,218, forward strand.
GATGCATGGCTACGCACTCTCACGGACTTGGCCGACGAGGATCGACCAATCCATGCCCAAAGCGCCATAAACCTCGCCTGCCTGATTGCTGGCGTTGTCTGCCAGGATCTCAATCATCAGGCTCGCGCCATCGGCCACAACAACACCGGCCTGGGTCAGCCGAACCAAAGCGGTTTCGCGCTTGGTCATGTTGAAGGTCCCGCTGGCATCGACGGCGACGTAAGCCTCGAACCCTTCACGCACGGCTCGCATTGCTGGGAAGGCGGCGCAGACTTCGAGGGAAAGACCCGCAAAGATCAGCTTGTTCCGACCGGTCGCGCGAATGGCCTCTTCCACTCGTGGGTCATCCCATGCGTTGACCGTTGTCCGGTCGATGAAGGTCTGATCGGGCAAGGCCTCTTGCAGTTCAGGAATCGCAGGACCCCAAAGCGTCTGGGACGAGGTGGTGGTTGTCACAATCGGTAAGCCAAGCGCCTTTGCAGCTTTGGCAAGGCCTACGATGTTGTGTTTGAGATCTGCGATGGAATAGTCGCGTATCCCGGTCATCAGCCCGACCTGATTGTCGACAAACACGACGGCAGCGTTATCACGGGTTAGCGGTTCGGGGTTGTATACTTCGGTCATGAGTCTTCCTTTCTGGATAGGTCTTCAGTGTTGTTGATTTCAGTCAAGTGATCCGAGGCGGCCAGAACGATAAGCCGCTTCGACTGCGTCAAGCTCTTCTGCGGTGCCCATGGCGTAGGGGCCGCGCTGGACAAAAGCCTGGCGAAGGGGTTGGCCTCGGAACAGGACGACATGGGCGCCCTCTTCCGAAGAAAATGAGATGTTGGTGGCATCAGCGAAGGCTATAGCCTTGCCAGGCCGCAGATTGGCGGAGCCTGTGTTCCACGTCACGCGAGACGCGCCTTTGATGGCGATAATCCAGGCGTAGTGGTCCTTTCGGCCGTTGTGTGTGAACTGGCCACCGGCCTTTATGTCGATATCAAGCAGCGTCAGCGGGTTATCCGGTGCAACCGCCCCTCGAAAGCCGCCCGCTTCTCCAAGGACCAGCCGCGCCGTGGCCCGGTCGCCCGTAAGCTGTGGGATGTCCGCTGCTGCTACGTGAAAGGCGGATGGTTCGTCATGCCTGTGCTCTGCCCCCAGATTGACGAAGACCTGAAGCGCATGGGTTCTGGCACCGGGGCGGGTCTCTTCGTTGTGAAGCGCCCCGCGCGCTGCCTTGAACCAATACAGATCACCGGGCGCCAGATCGAGATCATTGCCAAGGGAATCGCGGTTGTGAAACGCGCCTTCGCTGTCCTCGAACAAAACCGTCACTGCGGACAGCCCGGCATGGGCATGTGTCCCGAAGGTGGGCTTGGTCATGGTGAAGTGATCCACCATGATCAGCGGGTCCATCAGCCCGCTGAACTCCGCATGCTGATAGCTTTGGGCCTCAAAACCGTCGCCGATCCTGAGCGGGCGACCCTCGCTCTGGGCGTGGGTTTCGCAGGGGACGCCTGCGAGCTTGTCGATATGTTGCGTGGTCATGTCAGTCTCTCGCTTTGTGTTGCATTGATAGTATGAGCGAGACAATTGAACGAAAATCGGTCAATATCAGAACCTAACGTTCTATCAGTGGAACGATGAGGGGTGTCTGGATGGATCTTAACGACGCATTCTATTTTGTTCAGGTTGTTGAAAAGGGCGGCTTTTCTGCCGCGGCGCGCGCGCTCGATATCCCGAAGTCACGCCTCAGCCGCCGCGTGCGACAGCTTGAGGATCACCTTGGCGTGCGCCTGTTGCAGCGCACATCGCGCATCGTCACTACGACGGAGATTGGCGAGGAATACTATCGCCACGCGAGGGACGCCTTGGCCCGGTTCGAGATCGCCGAAACCGCCGTGCGGTGCAAAACCAACACCATTGAAGGGACCGTCACGGTGTCCTGTTCCGTGGGCATGGCGCAATTCGGCCTCGCTCAGATCCTGCCGCGCTTCTTGCAGGACAATCCCGGCGTGACGGTCGTGCAGCGGGCCTCGAACCAGATGGAGGATTTGATCAAGGGCGGGATCGACGTCGCCATACGGGGGCATATGGACACGCTGCCGGACTCGAGCCTGATCCAGACGCGACTGGCGCGCGTCGAGTGGCACTTGTTCGGGTCCCCCGACTACCTTACCAGCCTAGGTTCGGTAAAAGATCCTCCTGAACTGGCAAATCATCCTGCGATGGTCCTGGGCCGTCCTCGCGAAACACATCAATGGTTGCTGACAGATGAAGGTGGGCAAACTGCCTCCGTGCCTTGCGCCGTCCGGTTCGCGAGCGACGATATGTCAACACTCAAGAACGCGGCGTCGGCGTCGTTGGGACTTGTCGCGCTGCCATCCTACGTTTGCAGGCCAGAGGTGGAGGCGGGAACGTTGGTGCGCGTTTTGCCGGACTGGACCGCAGGCACCCCGCAGATCAGCCTCCTCATGCCGTCAAAGCGAGGAATGCTACCGGTGGTGGAGACGTTTCTGGACTTCCTCAAGCAAGACCTGCCCGCCGTGCTGACAAATATTGACGCTAACCCCGAATGACCGGAACTACGATTTGTGCCGCGCAACAGCAACAGATGTGCCGCAGAAACAAAGTGATGCTGCGTCAGCGAAGCGCATAAAAACAAGGTCGGTTTTGTCCGCATTGCGGTCATCCAAACTTTGCTCAAGTGGCGGTTCGAAGTGTCGGAGTCAGACCACTAGGACCAGACTGTCGGCAGTCGGCCCCAGTTCAGCCGTTCTAGAACGTCAGAGAAGGTGCCGCAGCTCCAGATCGCATAACGAGCGTTCCGGAACGTGCGTTATGCGATCTGGCGCTGGGGATGTTTTAACCGCGCCCGTTTTAAGGCATGTGAACTGGTAATCGTGCGGGAATCGATGATCACCTCACCATACTCTTGAAGAGGCAATGGACCACTTCTTTGCCCGCAGTGTATTGTTCCTTTATCTCGGCATAGTTTGTTGTGTTCGGCATGGTGCCTTCATGGACGAACTGATGACGCCATGTGATGACATTGTTGTAGGCAGTCTTGGGGCTTTTACTGTAAGCGCGCACATAATCATTCTCGGCTTTCTCTAAATTTCGCTTGAAGCGATCCAAATATTTGTCACCAAACATCTTGATGTGCTCCTTCTTCAAGTCATCTAACTTGATCTTTCCGTTCAATCTGAAAAAGCGCGCTCGTGTCATGTCGCCGAGGACCGTGTGCTTCTTGTCCGCGAAATCGTAAAAGATATCTTTAATCGCCAGCTCGTAGGCGGTCACCGCCGAAATGGCGATGAAGCCAGTATAGCGGCCCTCCACGAACGGATCCTCTAGGGCGGCCATCATCGGATCAACATGAGCGAGATAGTCCTCGACTAGTGCAAAGCGGTCACTGTAGCTCATCAGGACATCAAATACTTTTCTGCGAGAGCCAGTCGCTCCTTCACAACTGATGCGTCACTTGTGTTGAAAAATATTGCGTTTCTGTATTTGTCGTCCACGAGAAGTTTTTCGAATCGAGCCTTGAGGTCCTTTGGTATCTTGTTCGGCTGGCGGATCAGAACCGACATCACCGAGTCCATCGCGGCAAGGTTCAGGGGGCCGCGAACATGGAAGGGTTTGGGGTTTAGCTGTTTAACTATGATGGAGGTCACCTCGCCAAACCGTTCTACGAACCTCTCGATCTTCGACGATCCTTTGCTCTTGGCATGAATCTTCATCTGCTTATTGAGGAACTCCTTCATGGGCTTCTCGTAGTCGTCACCGCGTTCGGTCATCGCGAATATGCGGAGGATCATTTCGACATCGCGCTGGTGCTTGTCGAGTGGCTTACGAGCCAGGATTGTGCGCCAGTCCACATCTTCGTTTAGTTCGTGCAGCACCTCCACCAGTTGCCCATGGAAAACACAGTTGCGGATTTCTTGAGGTCGGAGTGGGGTGCCCCCGGTGTTCAGGCGCTCAAAGATGTGAAACATGCTGGTACTTTGGTTCGCCGGAGCAAGTTGTTTGATGTTCACCGCGCGCAGCACTGCACCCTTTAATCGGCGCTGGTCTTGCGAGGAGAGATCGGTAAACCTTTTGCCTACATATGGACTTCCCTCCGATAATCCAGTCAGTCGGAATACCGCGCGCCGGCCTTGCATGTTCTCGGGACCGAAATAGCCTTCAAAAAAGTATATGACGCTCATAATACGCTGTTGACCGTCAATAACGAGATTTTTGCTTTCGTTATCAATGTAGAAAAATACTTGAGGGACAGGCAGGCCGAGCAGGAAGCTCTCAATAAGGAGGCTAGACTGTTTGATGTTCCAAACAAAGCTACGCTGAAAAGACGGGACTGTGATATCCTTATCTTTCCACAATTCGTGGATAACGCCCAAGGTCAGGTCGGATGGATAGGTCGCGATGTCGAACTCAACATGCGTGCCAATTTCTTCCTCTTCGTCGTCGCCTTCTACTTCGATTTCGTCGTCAACGTTTTTAGCCATAGTCGCTCCATTGATTGCCTTCACGATAGCCAGGGCGTGGCCCGGCGGCTAGGGGAAAAACGGAAGAGAACCGCGATCCGTATAAACGGCAGCTTTGGGCAACGATGTCAGCTGGCTAGACGAGGACATTGGCGGCGCAAAGGTGCACGGCTTGATTGGGGCCGTCTGCTGCCTGTCCGGTTCTGGCGGAAAACCTCAGGAAGCCGCCGTTGCGGCAACGTCGACCCATTGTCGTCGTTTGGGTTCTTCCAACACCACCCAAAACCTTCCGTTTTTTCAGTCTCGCCAAGCGCCAGGGCCGAGGGCGTTAGCTGCTCGGCAGAGCCATTGGTGCGCGGACAGGAAAGTGGGCTACTACGGTGCAGTACATCTGAGAACTGGCAAGGAGATATCCAGTTTGAGCTAGTCGATCTATTTCCCCATATTGCCAATCCGCATCAGATAGGCTTTTGGGTGTAGCCAATTGCTCTCGGTGGGAAGGGTTAGCGACTGATGCTTTGTGAGTTTGCAAACCGCTTTCCGCGTTACCTTGCTCAACTCCCTGAGCGCGACCGTCGTCTTACCCGTAACTTCCGCTAGGAGACCGCGACCGATCTGCTAATGAAGGGTCTCGTGCCACTCCAGCCGCTCGGCGTCCGCGTCGACTTCCCGGATGAGAAGGTCACGGGCGCGGACATGGACTGGATCTATGCAGCACCGATTGAGGTTGGGGGCGGCAGCTACCTGCGCCTGACGATCCAATCGAAGCGCTGTAAGGAGCAGAGGCTAAAGGAAGGCTCAAGCTACTGGTCCACCAAAAGCCTGGACTAAACAGGTAGGCTCGTTCGTCTTACAAGATCGGCGGATGCCAGCCACTGATTCACGCCGTTCGAAAATGTAGACAAATGTAGATAGCCGCGCGCGGGCGGGCACGAGGCTTTAGCTTTGCAAGCTGACTTCGGTTCATACCCCGCGATGAGCTCTGGCTTTGGTACGTGAGAGCCTATGGCCGCCTGTGCAGCCCCAAACAGTGCCGCCGGCAACCCTAAAGAAAGCAAATCTACCAGCTTGGAAAACGCCTTTCGATAATCTTGGGAACCGATACCGTCAGCGTATTTTTGAGCCATGACGTCAACGCAATTCTCGGCGTGATGCGGGCACGGCTGCCGTCCTGAGGCGAATAACCGATCACGCTTCTGGTCTCATCGATATCCCAGCGCATGCCCGGGTTGTCGGACATCAGGTTCAGTGCCGCGAAGGAGACGTCCTTGGCGTTGATGGCGCAGCGCGTCCCGTTCAGGAAATCCCGGTCGCTTAACCACATTTCCTGCCCCCAGCGACCCATTGCCATATGCGGGCCGGGCCGGTTATCATGGGTCCACTGGGTCCAGCCAATTCTCAGGCAAATAACCGAAAGGTCATGATGCCTGGCGAAGAATGCGCCAGTGCGTTCGCAAAAGAGTTTTGACATGCCATAGGCATTGATCGGGCCGGGCGGTGTGTTGCTGTCGAGCATGTCATCCGTGAACCGCTTGTCGCCATGGATCCAGTTCGAACTTGCCAGCACGACCCGGCTTACGCCCCTCTTGGCCGCGTGGTGATACAGTTCCAGCGTCGCGTCCATGTTGTGCTCAACCGCAGAGACCCAGCTGGCAGCAGGCTCCCTGTCCCCAGCCAGGTGCACTATTACATCCACCCCATTGAGCAATTCGGCCCAGTCGGCTCCATCAGCCAGATCGGCAGCGTGGATATTCGGGTGATCCACCGGTCGGATATCGATCCCCGACACACGATAACCGTCGTCCTGCTCGAGCGCATCGAAGAGCTTTCGCCCCAGATGGCCCCCGGCCCCGGTGATCAAGACATGCATGATTTGGCTTCCTCATCAAACGCGTTTGCCCAAACCTCGAATATCGGGGCGGGCGCTGGACTGCCATTTGCCCAGATATGGAAAGTCTGGACGAAATTGAGTGTTTCTCCCGGCGCGAGGGTTTTCATCGGGGAATGCCATTCAGCCTCGCAATAGGGATAATCACCGGAATTGAAGACCTCCACCGGATGCCCATGTGCAAAGACATCCTGCTCCCGGGCCTCCGGCAGGGAACACAGCAACCACGGTCCGCCATCGCCACACTTGATAAGCGTTTGATGATCCGGATTTGGCAGGCTGATCTTGAATTCTTGCATCCTGATGCAATTGGCGACCACGCCCGCCGCATGCTTTGACACAAGCGCGGTCGCGTCTCCGAAGACCGGTTGAAAACCGGCAGTCTCCATTGCAACGGCGATCTTTGCCGGTGTGTCGATCATCATCACCGACCAGATGCCGGCATCTTTCATGCGAGTGCCCTTGTTGGTCACGGAATGCTCTATGGTCCATTCATGCGCAGACCTTATTGCAATGCACCGCCTCACCGAGAACTGCGATACCGGGCAGGCCTTGCTTTCCATCAGAATATGACGATCGTCCTCTGACAGAACGGCATAGTCCCCGCTATCAAGTTCGGGAAATGGGGCTCCGGCCACCCATGCGCTATCCGGCGCGATCCATGTCTTTTCTCCGCCCCACAGAGGAAAGCCGAACTGAGGCGAACGGGTGGGCAGCAAGGTCAATTGCGTGAGGTCGATGGCGACGGCCCTCAGATCCGGGTTCTGGAAGAGCAGCGAGCGCCCCTGGAACCGAACATCCCAAAGTCGCCCGCCTACACCAGGCAACATAAGCAGTTCGAGATCCCCGCATTTCAGACTTAGAATGTTCCACCGATCCGTCATGACGTCATCCCCGAGGCGGTCCGGCGCAGGTCTCCTGCGCCGGCGCCATGATCATGCGTGTTTGAACTGCGCAACGTTTTCGGCCGTGATCGCCATCACGCCGGTCTCCACTCGCTCCGGCAGCGGGTTGATTCCGGCAGCCTTCCAATCGGGCAAGATCTTGAGCGCATCGGTGTTCTGCCAGTGCATCATGTGGAAGGCCAAGAATATCTCAAGATAGGATTTCTGGGCCACCGCGCCATAGATCGTGCCGTCCTCGATATAGGGAAGCATGTCGTCATTGCGGTCCATGGCAACGATTTTGATATCCTTGCGTCCGGCCTCGTTTACAGCGATCGCTGCCCCCTTGCCGCTGTCGCCATCGGTTCCGCCAATACCCACGATGTCCGGGTTGGCCTGAATGGACTGCAAATAGGCGGTCGGCGCATAGGATGGGTCCGCCTTGTCGTTGACCACATCGACGACTTCGATCTCGGGATATTTTTCGGCGAAGATCTGTTTATAGCCCTCGACCCGTTCTAGCGTGGACGGGGCCGGGAAAGTGCCGAGAATAACCTTGCCTTTGCCGCCAATGGCCTGCGCAAGCATTTCTCCGCCCACGCGTCCGGCCTGGACGCCGTTGATGCCCAGGAATGTCGAGCGCGGGCTGTTGGGAATGTCGCCGATGCAGCAGGTCACCGGGATGCCGGCCTCAACCGCGCGCTCCACCCCGGGGGCCAGTGTGGCCGGATCGCCCGGGAAGATGAGAATGCCGGCTGGCCGGCGTGCGATCAGTTCGTCGAGCTGACGCGCCTGCGCAGCGGTGTCGAAATCCAGCGGTCCGGTAAAGGTGGCCTTGATCCCCATCAGCTCTTCGAGATCTTTCATGGCATTGCGGTAGTCCACCCAGAATGGCACTTGGGTGACGATCGATAGAAACACGTACTCCTTGCCTGCTGCCTGCGCCATCGCTTCTGTGGACAACGCCGGAAGCCCGAAGGCTGCGGCCAGACCGGCCGTGGCGCCGGCAGTCAGCAGCTTGCGCCTGTTAACATTTACATCGGTCATCTTGATCTCCTCCTTGGATCGTTGGATGTGTGGGTAGGCTGTTTTGCTCAGCTCCGTTTGCTCCGGATCAGCATGTCCAGAGCAACGGCGCAGATCAGGACGCCGCCGATGACGATCATCTGCCAGTAGATCGACACGGCCAGCATCGTCATCGTGTTGTTGATCAGGGCAACGAACACCACGCCAAGGAAGGCGCCCAGTATCGTGCCTTCGCCGCCTCTGAGGGAAGCGCCCCCGATCACCGCCGCGGCCAGAACCTGCAGCTCGATTCCGTTGCCCGCCGTGGGAGTGCCGCTCATCAGTCGAGAGGCCAGCAACACGCCGGCCAGGGCGGCCAGAACCCCGGTCAGGCCGTAAAGGATGATCCGCACGTGGGTGACATGAATGCCTGAAAGCATCGCTGCCTTCTCATTGGCTCCGATGAAATAGGCCTGGCGGAAAAAGCGCGTGTGGCGCACGGCGAGATCGAAAAACACCACCAGCAGGATCGTGACGAGAACGATCACCGGAAAACCGCCGATATCGGCCTTGCCTATCCAGGCAAATGAGGCCGGCAGGCTGGAGACGGAAAACCCTTCTGTGAGCACAAGGGCGATGCCGCGCGCGATGGACATCGTTCCGAGCGTCGCAATCAAGGGGTTTATTCCAAGCCCGGTGACCAGCAATCCGTTGAGAACGCCGATGATGGCGCCGAGAATGAGGCCGCCCAGGACCGCTACAGGTATCGGCACGCCTGCCAGGAGCAGCATCGCGACCACGGTCGATGACAGCGCCATAACCGATCCCACCGAAAGATCGAACCCTCCGGACGCGAGCAGGATGGCCATGCCGATCACGATGATCGCCGTGGGAGCCATGCCCACCGCAACCGCCCTGAAATTGGAAAAGCTGAGGAAATACGGGTTCAGGTTTGCCATCACGATGATGATGGTCACGATCAGAGCAATCAGGGTGAGTTCCCGGATGTCGACAAATGCCTTGAGGCCGCGACGAAAGAGCGGCATACGCTCAGGCGTGCTGGATTGGGCGGACAAAGTCACAATGTGGCTCCTGCATGATGGGTCGAACCGGTCGGCACGCCGAGCTTGTGGCCGGCGGCCATCTGCAGCAAAGCAGCTTCCGTTGCGTCATTTGCAGCGATGTCGCCCATGATCCTGCCTTCGTGGACAACCAGGATACGCGTTGCCAGGGAGACCAGTTCGGGGAAGTCCGAAGACACGATCAGGATCGCCATTCCCTCAGCGGCGCAGCGCAGCAGTTCTGTATGGATCTGGAATTTGGCGCCGACATCGACGCCCTTGGTAGGCTCTTCGATGATCAGAAGCTGGGGTGCGCGCTTGAGCCACTTGGCCAGCATGACCTTCTGCTGGTTGCCGCCGGACAGCGCACCGATACGCTCGCCCAATCCGCGGGTCTTGATGCCGAAGGCGCTGATGGCGGAGCGGCCGGCTTTCCGGATGGATGCCGCGTGCATGACCCCCAGTCTTGCGTGCTCGGGAAGGCTGGCAGCGATAAGATTGTCGCTCAGCGTTTGATCGAGAAAGAGCCCTTCGGTCTTGCGCTCTTCTGGCACGAAGCCGATCCCGGCGCGCATGGCCTCCCGCAGAGAATGGAACTGGACAGGCCGGCTGTGCAGCCTCACGCTACCCGATGCCCCGGGCATCAGACCGACGAGAGAGCGCACGATCTCACTGCGCCGGGCACCCATCAGACCGGCCATTCCGACGATCTCGCCGGCCTTGATGGCAAAGGAAACATCCTCGAATTGGCCTGGATGGGTGAGGGCGGTCACGGCGAGCACTTCCGTTCCGCCGGTATCGCCTGAGCGGCTGACATCGCCGGGATGCGCGCCGCCGATCATTTCCGCAACAACTCGCTTCTGCGAAGTCTGGGACGTCGGCAACGTGCTGATCCTGTAGCCGTCGCGCAGGACGGTGACCCGGTCCGCAATGCGAAAAATCTCGTCCATATGGTGGCTGACATAGACGATGCCGATGCCCTTGCGGGTCAGTTTCCGCAACACTTCGAACAGCGCCTCCACTTCGTCGGGCGCAAGAGCCGACGTGGGTTCATCGAGAAGCAGAATTCGGGAATTGAGAGACAGCGCCTTGGCGATTTCGACAATCTGCCGGGAACTGATCGGCAGACTGTCCACGGGACGCGACACGTCAAGATCCAGACCAAATTCAGACAACAGCGCCGTGGCCCTGCGCCGCAGTTTGGCCCAGTCCACCACACCGAAACGGGATGGCGCGCGCCCCGCATAGATGTTCTCGGCAACCGACAGCGCCCCGGCAAGGCTGAGTTCCTGAAACACGCAGCTGATTCCGAGCGCCTGCGCATGCGATGGGGTGTCGATACGCGTCTCGAGTCCGCCGCAGAAGATCTTGCCGCCCGAAGGTTGATGCAGACCGTAGAGCAGGCCGAGGCATGTGGATTTGCCCGCGCCATTCTCGCCGCAAAGCGCATGGATCTCGCCCGGATGCAGCGCGAAGTCGACGCCATCCAGAACGACATTTGAGCCAAAGCTCTTGCACACGCCCTCCAGCCGGATGAGCGATTGCACCGCCAGAGCGTCGAGATCCGATGCAGCTGTCACAGTTCTTCCTCCCGCCGCAAAATTGGCGTCTAAGATATCAGATGTCAATCGATAAGTTTGCGAATGGAACAATTTGGTGCCGCGAGATACCGGCCAAAAAAAACGGCCCCTAAGGGGCCGCCTGAAATCAAGCCAAGGGGACTTTGGCTCACTGGGCGACGGTGCCCTCCAGAACGATGGTCGCGCTTTTATAGGCCTGACGCGTGCGGTCGATATGTTCGGCCAGCAGCGACCGGATGACCTGCATGTCGCCCTCGCGCACGGCTCTGGCGATGCACTGATGCTCTTCAAAGGACAATTCGGTGTGCTGGGGGAGTCTGGCCAGATGGGTGCGCAAGGCCGCGATCTTGCCGACATAGCGGGTGTAGCTTGCCGTCAGATAATCGTTGCCGGCATGTTCGAAAATCATTTGGTGAAAGGCGGTGTCGAGGGCGAGATAGGCTTTCTCGTTGCCGGCCGCACGCTCCCTCGCCATGTTGTCGACCACGCGTTGCATCGACTTGGCGAGACCTTCGGGATCCCGCGACAGGGCCAGCTCGAAGGCGGCGGTTTCTATGGCCTGCCGGAAATCACAGATCTGAGTGACCTCTTCATCGGTGAGGGAAAAGACGCGTGCGCCTTTTTGCGGCTCAATGCTCACCAACCCCTCGTCGCGAAGCTGTGCCAACGCCTCGCGTACCGGTGATTTGGAAACGCCAAGTTCCTCCGAAATGCTGCGTTCTGAAAGAGTCTGGCCCATTTTCAAGGAGCCGTCGATGATGCTGTTTCGCAAATGCACCAGGGCAAGTTCGCGCAGCGATTTCGGTCTCTCCAGAACCATCTTGCATTCTCCAAAAAAGAATTTGCGATATCCAAATTATCTGATACACCAGATTAAACAAGCTGGAATATCAGATATCAGGTTGATTGTTGGGAGGACAATTTACCATGCAGGCAGAGTTGGTCGTCGACTGCAAAAACCAGCACGGTGAGGGGATCTTCTGGAATCCCGCCGATGCTCTGGTTTGGTGGACGGATATCGAAGGGCGCGCATTGTGGTCCTTCGATCCTGTGACAGGAAACAGTGCCCGCCACGGCATGTCGGAACGCGTCTGCTGCTTCGCACCCCGCGCTGCAGGCGGTTTGATTGTTGCCTACGCAGATCGTGTCGTGTTGTTCGATCCCGCCACCGCTCAGGAAAAGCTCGTCACGCTGTTTGAACCCGACAATCCGGAAACCCGCCTCAATGACGGGCGAACTGACCGTGCGGGGCGATTGATCGTGGGCGGCATGAACGAGGTGTCCGGCAAGGCCAATTCGTCAGTTCTGTGCATCGACACCGACCTTACGGTCCGCACTCTCCTGGAGGGTGTTTCATGCGCCAATTCGACCTGCTTCTCGCCCGATGGAGCGACGATGTTTTTTGCCGACACGCCGGATCGTCAAATCTTCGCGTTCGATTATGACATCGGCACCGGTCAGGTTTCGAACCGCCGACTCCATGCATCCTTCAACGACGAACCCGGCCTGCCCGACGGATCCTGTGTGGACGCCGAAGGAGGGGTTTGGAACGCTGAATGGGAGGGGCGCAGGGTAGTGCGTGTCGCGCCCGACGGAAAGATCGACCGGATCGTCGAGGTTCCGGTCTGGAAACCCACCTGTTGCGCATTTGGCGGACCCGACCTCGATATTTTGTTCATCACCACCTCGCGCCTCATGAGCGACGAGGAAGTTCTCAAAAAGGAACCGGACTCAGGCGGTCTTTTTGCCGTGAAGCCTGGCAACCGCGGAGTGATCGACGCTCCGTTTAACGGATAGCAACCCATTTCAGGAGGAGAATACAATGTTGAAACAACTGACGAACACGATGCTGGCGTTGGGCTTTTCCGCGCTCGCAACAACGGCCTGGGCGCAAGACTACCCCAAGCCAGTACCACTGGCTGACGGAGCCCAGGCGCCGATTGAGGCCATCAAGCCGAAGAACGAAAAATTCCGTGTGGCCTACATGCCGCCCGCGACGGAATTCAACTACTACATCGCAATCGGAGAGGGCATCAAAGCCGTCGCCGCTGAAGAGGGCGTTGAGGTCTTTATGCTGGCCCCGCAATCGGGGGCAGATATCAACGGTCAGATGGGCATGATCCAGGATGTGCTGACCCAGGATGTGGACGCGATCATCTTTGGCACGCATGATGAATTCGCTGCCGCGCCGCTGCTCAAGCAGGCTGTCGACAAGGGCATGGCGGTCGTCATGATCAACTCCGACATCGCGAATTTCCCGACCCCGATTCATGGCGTGGTTGGCTACTCGCAGCGCAACGGCACCCACAAGCTCGCAGAGTGGGCCATCGAAACCTATGGCAGCAAACCGCTAAACGTTGGCATCATCGAAGGTCAGCCGGGCTACCACTCGACTGAGCGTGTTGGCGGTTTCCTCGACGGCATCAAAGGCAACGAAAACTTCGACGTGGTCGTATCGATCGACGGCAAGTGGAACGTCGAAGGCGGAAACACGGCCGGGATGGATATCCTGCAGTCGCACCCGGATCTTGATATGATCTTTGCCGCCAACGATTACATGATCATCGGCGCGTCCTTCGCGGCCAAGGCGCTGGGTCGGTCTGACATCGTGCTTCTGGGCAACGATGGAGACACCTCCGGACTTGAGGAAATTGCGGCCGGCAGTGTGACGGCAACCGTCAACACCTCGCCATTCCTCATGGGCAAGGCTGCGATGCACGCCACGATCGATGCGCTCAATGGCACATATCCCGGCGGCTGGATCGAAACCCCGACATCGATCGAGGACAAGGACGGCGCGGTCCGCGTCCTGCAGGAACCTGAAAAGCTCTTCCCGCAGCCCTCGAAACAGTACTGATCCGTTCTCCCGGCTCCCTGGCGGCGCGCATCTGCGTCGCCGGGGAGCAAACCACTTTCCGAAATCCGCAATCCTGGCGAGGCTATGACGATGGAAGCCGCGACACCCCTTTGGGAATTTGTCGATGTTAGCAAGACCTATCCCGGCGTTCTGGCGAACGACAGGGTGTGCATCAAGCTTCTGCCCGGCTCCATACACGGGCTCCTGGGTGAGAACGGCTGCGGCAAATCGACGATGATCAAGACGCTCTCAGGAGTACAGCAGCCTGACAGTGGTGAGATCCTATACAACGGGAAGGCGGTTCAGATCGCCGATCCGCAGGCCGCGCGGGATTTCGGGATCGCGACCGTTTTCCAGGAGTTCTCGATCGTCCCCACGCTTTCAGTCGGGGAGAACATTTTTCTTGGCAACATGCCCCGATCCCGCTTTGGCGTAATCGATTGGGCAAAAGTGCAAAACGATGCCGCCGCCGTCCTGACCGAGATGGACGTCGACATCTCGCCGGATGCGATCACCGGAACACTTTCCGTCGGCGAACAACAGCTTGTCGAGATCGCCAAGGCCATCGCGATGAACGCCCGCATGATCATTCTCGATGAGCCGACCGCGGCTTTGGGAGAAGATGAGATCGAGCGTCTGCATCAGCTCTTGCGTGCGATGCGCGACCGCGGCACTGCAATCCTCTATGTCTCGCATCGCCTCGATGAGGTTGAACGGATCGTCGATGAGGTGACGATCCTGCGCAACGGTCGAGTCGTGCGCGCCAGCGGCGAAACCGGGATCAATGTGTCCGAGATCGTCAGCGCCATGGTCGGCGAGGACATCAGCGACCACTACCCCAAGGAACGCAACGCCAGCAGCGAAGTGGTTCTTGAAGCACAAGGTCTTGCCACCAGGGCAGGTGTCACAGACACATCGTTCACCCTGCGCCGCGGCGAGGTTCTCGGCCTTGGAGGAGTGCTTGGCAGTGGCCGCACGGAGATTGCACGCGCCCTGTTTGGCACCGATAATTTGACTGCCGGACAGATCCTGCTGAGGGGCGAGCCGGTGAAATTCCGCCGTGAGATTGACGCAATCCGCGCAGGGCTTGGGCTGGTTCCGGAGAACCGAAAGTCCGACGGCCTGTTTTTCAACTTTCGTGCCAGCGGAAACATAACTGCCGCTGCACTCGGTGGCCTGGCGCGATTTGGCGTCCTGAACCTTCGAGCGGAAGAGCGTGCTACGCAGGATCTGATCCGCGATCTTGAGATCTCGACACAGGCGGAAGAAAAAACCGTGAACTTTCTCTCAGGCGGCAATCAGCAGAAGATCGTCATCGCCCGCTGGCTGTTCTCGGATGCGGATATCCTGATCCTCGACGAGCCGACCCAGGGCATCGATATCGGCGCCAAGATTGCGGTGTACAGGTTGATCAACAAGCTCACCGGCGCAGGCAAATCGATCATTCTCATCAGCTCTGATCATGACGAACTGTTGGCCATGAGTGACCGCATCGCGGTTGTTCAGCATGGAGCGATCAAGAGAACCGTTGAAGCGTCGGAATTGTCGCATGATGACCTCGTGCGTGCGTCCGCAGAGCCAATTTCGACCCGCACAGAGGAGGTCTTTGCATGAGACGTATCTTCGACACCCAGTTGATCGGACCTTTTGCCGCCATGGTGATCGTGGCCCTGATCGTGGCGTTGACAACGGACCGGTTTCTCAATCCCGGCAATCTGTCGAACCTGTTTCTTCAAGTGAGCATCGTGGCGCTCATAGCGATCGGATCAACCATCGTGATTTTTGCAGCGGGCATCGACCTCAGCTCGGGCTCAATGGTGGCCCTGCTGACAATGATCCTCGCCCAGATGCTCAAATTCGCAGGCATCCCGCTTGTGCTGGCATTGCCCTTGATCCTGGTCTTCGGTGGTCTGCTCGGCCTGTTGATCGGTTTGATCACCGCCTATGGGCGAATACCCTCGTTTATAACGACGCTGGCGGCACTGATAGCGTTTCGCGGTCTCGCGCTGACCTTCAACAACGGGTCGCCCATCTTTTCGCTTGATCCGGCGCTTGAGCCGATATTCTACGGCAAACTGCTCGGGATCCCCCTGCCGTTCTTCTATCTGGTTTTCTTTTACGCGTTCGCCGCCTTCGCGATGAATTTCACCAAGCTGGGCCGTGAGATCTACGCCGTTGGCGGCAACCCTGCAGCCGCTATCCTGACAGGCATCGATGTCAAGAAGGTGCAGACCACGACATTTGTGATCGCAGGCTTCATGACCGCCGTTGGCGCAATCCTGATGTCTGCCCGGCTGAATTCCGGTTCGCCCAATTACGGACAGACATTGGAGCTTCAGGCGATCGCTGCCGCTGTGGTTGGTGGGGCCAGCCTGGCTGGCGGCCGCGGAAACATCCTCGCGACCCTGATGGGTGCGATGACCATCGTGATCGTTCAGAACGGGCTCAATCTGAACGCGGCACCCTCGTCGGTACAGAACATCGTGCTCGGCCTGATCATCCTGCTCGCGGTTGGCATTGACATGTGGCGAACCGAGATATCGGCACTCATGGCGCGCGCTTTCGGGGGTGGTGCGGAAACCCCAAAACGTCCTTTGAAAAAGGGAGCCTGAGGTGGATCTGGGACTCAAAAGCAAACGTGTTCTGGTAACCGGATCGGGTTCCGGCATAGGCAAGGCAACGGCTCGCGTCTATCTGGAGGAAGGTGCAGATGTGATCGTACACGGTCTGACCGGCGAAGAAGTGGCGGCATGCATCCATGACCTTTCGCCACTCGGCAATGTGCAGGGCCTGGCCGGTGACCTTACCAAAACCTCCGATGCAACAGCCATCGCAGACTTTGCCCAGGCGCAGGGCCCGATTGATATTCTGGTCAACAATGTCGGCATCTTTTCGGTCAAGCCGTTCGAGGATCTGACCGACGAAGACTGGATGCGCTACTTCGATATCAATGTCATGTCGGCCGTGCGCATGAGCAGGATATTCCTGCCGTCCATGCTCAGGCGTGGCAGCGGATCGATCATCAACATGGCCAGCGAAGCCGGGGTCAAGCCATTGCCCCAGATGGTTCACTACTCGGTCACCAAGACCGCTATGCTTGGCTTGACCAGGGGCATGGCGGAACTGACCAAGGGGACAGGGGTTCGGGTCAACGCGATCCTTCCCGGGCCGACCTGGACCGAAGGGGTCGAAGCCTATTTTGACGGACTGGCCGAACAGAAGGGCGAAAATCTCGACACCATTGTCGACAACTACTTCAAGAGCGACGAGCCGACCTCTCTCATTCAGCGCTTTGTCCGGCCGGATGAAGTCGCTCGCATGATCGTCACGATATCGGCCAGTACCGCCTCGAACGGCGCTGCGCACCGGATCGAGGGCGGCATAATCCGCAGCATTCTCTGACATACAGAAAAGGAATCTCCCATGGTTGCACTTACATTCTCTCACATCGGCATCACGGTTCCTGACCTTGAGAAGGCGGTCGAGTTCTATTCCAAAGCCTTCGATCTCTACGTGTTGATGCCTCCTACGGAAATCCTTCATGACGACAGCGCCATCGGTCAGATGTGTGATGATGTTTTTGGCGAAGGCTGGGGCAAATTCCGCATCGCGCACCTGTCGATGGGCGACGGGATCGGGATCGAGCTGTTCGAATTTCCCAAGACCATCGAAGAGGATCGCCCGTTCGAA
Organism: Hoeflea phototrophica DFL-43; assembly: GCF_000154705.2. NCBI lineage: Bacteria > Pseudomonadati > Pseudomonadota > Alphaproteobacteria > Hyphomicrobiales > Rhizobiaceae > Parahoeflea > Parahoeflea phototrophica. The sequence goes on from NZ_CM002917.1 coordinate 1,075,655, forward strand.
TATTGGCGTCGCGGTCTGTTTCATTTCTGCGTGCAGGACGCCGATCTGGAAGGGCGGGTCAAAATCATCGAAGCGCTCGGCGGCCGCCAGCGTATGCAACAGGTCCGCAAATACTATCCCGGCGAAAAGCCCTATCGCATGGTCTATATGGAAGACCCCTTCGGCAACGTCTTCGAGCTCTACAGCCACTCCTATGAGTTGACCTACTCGGCGGGCGCTTATGATTGACCAGGGGGCTTTCACACCACGCACGGATAAGCCCAAGGTTGTCATCACCGATTACGACTTTGGCAATGTCAGCGTCGAAAAAGAGATCCTCGAAGCCGCAGGCGCTGAGGTGATCGCGCTTCAGGCCAAGCGGGAAGAGGATCTTTTCGACGTGGCACCCCATTGCGCGGCGATGATCAACCAATACGCGCGGGTCGGCCGCGAAACCATCTTGCGCATGAAGTCTTGTGAGGTGATCGCGCGCTATGGCGTTGGGGTCGACATTGTCGATGTCGACGCGGCGACCGAACGGGGTATTCTGGTGACCAATGTGCAGAATTACTGCACCGAGGAAGTGGCGGACCATGCGATTTCGCTCTGGCTGACCCTTGCCCGTAAACTGCCCGCCTATGACCGTGCGACACATGCGGGCATCTGGCGATGGCAGAGCGGTCAGCCGGTCTATCGCCTGCGTGGGCGGACGATGGGCGTTGTGTCGCTTGGCAAGATCGGACAGGCCATCGCGTCCCGCGCCAGGGCTTTCGGAGTTGAGGTGATTGCCTATGATCCCTTCCTGCCAGCCGAGGCTGCGGCGTCGCTGAATGTCGAGCTTGTGTCCAAAGCGGATCTTCTGGCGCGGTCGGACTATATCCTGATGCAGGCACCGATGACGTCGCAGACACGGCACTTCCTGTCAGATGCGGAATTTGCCGCGATTAAGCCCGGCGCAATTCTGGTCAACACCGGGCGTGGTCCGACCGTCGACAACAAGGCGCTGTTCCGGGCTCTGACGGAAGGGAATCTGGGTGCCGCAGGTCTCGATGATCCCGAAGAGGAGCCTGCCAAGCGGGCGAATTGGTCACCAGACGACAACCCGATCTTCACCTTGCCCAACGTGCTGGTGACACCGCATGTCGCCTACTATTCGGAGGAATCCATTCTTGCGGCGCGGGTCACCGCAGCGACGCAGGTGGCCAAAGTGCTGACCGGACAAGAACCAGACTACACCGTGAATGCCGCCGCTTTGGCGCTGTCCACGCAATAAGGGAGATGAGAGTGCTCAAGGTTTACAACGACTTCACCCGCAAGCCGGACCTTTTGGAGAAATTCGACAAGGTGGTGACCTGCTATTCCGCCGCGGCCGTTTTCGCCGACGTCCAGTACAGGACAGGCGTGATGGACAGCGGCATCAAACCTGCATTCCGTGCCAAGATCACTGGTCAGGCGGTCACGGTTCAACTCTCCAAGGGCGATCTGGTCGACCCGCTCAAGGCCCTCGAGATGGGACAGCCCGGCGACGTCATCGTGGTCGACGCTGGCGGCGACCTGAACACTTCGGTCTGCGGAGGGTTGATGGGCGGACTGGCGCAGAACCGCGGCATTCGCGGCATGATCGTCGACGGTGCGGGCCGCGACACCGACGAACTGGAAGACATCAACTGGCCGATCTGGACCCGCGCGATCACTCCGCGCGGCACCCACACAATGTTCTCCGGTCGCAAGGAAGAGCTGTCGATCAATGTGCCAATTGCCTGTGGTGGCGTCGTCGTCAATCCCGGTGATTTCATCGTGGCCGACCTAATGGGCGTCGTCGTAATTCCGCTCGACAAGGCCGAAGAGATCGTGGCCCTCGCACAGGAGCAGGCCGACCGTGAAGAGCAAACCCGCAAATGGGTCGCAAAGGGCAAGACTGTAGAGGATCTGCTCAATGAGTTCGGTCGAATCTGAGCCTGCGTTGATCGGCATTGATTGGGGGAGCTCGTCGCTGCGGGCCTTTCTGATCAGCGCCAGCGGCGAGGTGCTTCACAGCGCTTCCTCCTGCGAGGGGATCATGCATGTGTCCGACATGGATTTCGATGCCGTGTTCGATGCCATGGTGCGAACGCTGGCCGGTGGCAAGACCCTGCCGATCCTCGCCTCGGGCATGATCACCAGCCGCAATGGCTGGGTCGAGACGCCCTATGTGCGGATTCCGACAGGAGCGGACACGCTTGCGCAGTCATTGGTCTTCCATGAGACGAAAAGCGGAGCCCGGATCCACTTTGTCACGGGCGCCATGACCGAGCATCTTGGCAGGCCCGATGTGATGCGGGGCGAGGAGACGCAGATTGTGGGAGCCTCCGCCCTTGACCTGGCCGATGGCGTTTTCGTCATGCCGGGCACTCACAGCAAATGGGTCCATGTCAGCGCCGGGCGGATCGAGGATTTCAACACATATATGACCGGAGAAGTCTTCGCGGCGCTGAAGGGGCATACGATCCTGGGACGACTGATGGAGAACGGCAGCTTCAACGTCGAAGGCTTTGAGCAGGGTGTTGCCGCAGCGCTGGATGCCGGGGCCAATCTGTTACACGACTTGTTTCATGTGCGAACCCTGCCTCTGATGGGCAAGATCGAGGGCAATGTTACGGCCGACTATTTGTCCGGATTGCTGATCGGAACCGAAATTGCGGCGGCGACCCGTGGCCTGGATGGCGCGGAAAAGATCACCATCGTCGGGCGCAGTGATCTCTCAGACCGCTATGAGATCGCTCTGCGCGCAGCCGGACTTGAGAGCCGCCGGGCGCCGGATGACATTGTCGCCAAAGGGCACTTCCTCATCGCACGGGCGGCGGGCCTTGTCGCATGATGGATCTCGATGCAGCATTGGCGGCGATGCCGCTTATCGCGATTTTACGGGGCCTTGAGCCTGACAATGCGGAACCCGTCGCCAATCTGCTGCTCGCAGCGGGTTTCCGCATCATCGAAGTGCCGCTCAACTCGCCACAGCCACTCGATTCGATCTCTCGCATCGCCAGATTGTGCGGCAACAAGGCGATTGTCGGCGCGGGCACGGTTCTCAGTATCGCCGATGTCGAAGCCGTCGCTCAGGCCGGAGGGCGGGCGATCGTCTCGCCCAACCTAAATGCGGATGTTGGCCGTGCCGCGATCGAACGCGGGCTCTACTGGTGTCCCGGTGTCCTGACCCCGACGGAAGCGTTTGCCGCTCTCGACCTTGGAGCGTCGCTGCTCAAGATCTTCCCCGCGGAAATGGTGCCGCCCGCCGCAATCGCCGCCCTGCGCGCAGTGTTGCCAGAACATGCGATCATTGCAGCCGTTGGAAGCATCACCCCTCAAACGCTACCGCAATACCACGAAGCCGGCGCACGTGCGTTCGGTCTTGGCTCGTCTCTTTTCAAACCGGATTATGATCTGGAAGAGCTCGCCGAGCGAGCGGGGGCATTTACTGACACCTTGAAAGGATTGGCAGGGTAGGCGGCCTGAAGCAGATTTTTGTAACGCGTAACCGAAGCAGCAACAACAAGAGAGCAGAAGCGTTCTGTTCCGAAAGTGGCGATCCCGCGAACAGAGCCATTTAATCGCCCATTCCTGAAACAGTGAACGGCAGCTTCGCGCCCTGTTAAGACCTGGATACGGAGCGCAGCGAATGGCTGCTTAGGGGAGCTTGGTCCAAGATCGCGAACGACCGTCTTGGGGGCGCAAAGCGGTCGCTCTGAAGTCGATGTTTAGGCTTGGCAACCGACGTCCCGTAACGTCTCCAAACTCCTGCTGGACTTCCCCGTCAAGGCAAGCATTCCTGCTGTCGGGTCAGCGGAATGAGTGTCGATGCTGATCCTGCCCGCAGTGCGGGCTTCACTCAGTGCGGGGCCGGATAATCCGGCTCCGAAAACTGAGTGGAGATCAAGATGAATACCCAGAACATCGAGAATGAAGCAGACCAGAATGCGCGTCCGGGCACGGCGACAGCAAATGCGTCGAAAAGGAAGCGCGGCGCCACTCCAGCGAAGTCGGGCAACAAAGGCTCCAAGAGTAAGCAAGATCAGTTGGTGGCCCTGCTGTCCAAGCCCAATGGAGTCCGCATTTCGGTGATCTCGGACCGACTGGGATGGCAAGCCCATACGGTGCGAGCTGCGATTTCAGGCCTGCGCAAGCGTGGGTATGAGATCGTGACGTCGAAGTCCCAGAAAACAGGCGAAATGGTCTATGCCATTAATGCCGCAGTTGAGGAGATTGAAGCCGAAGCTGCCGAGGCATCGTCATGAACCGGATGGTGAGGACAGGGGAGGTCCAGGATGTCGCTCGCTTTGAAGCGATGTCCCGCGAGGACTGCATCGACGAATGGCGGCGTACGATGGGAGGTCAGTCGCTCAAGTATGTCTCGGTGCAGTTCATGCGCAGTGCATTGGCCTATGAAGCACAGATCAAAGCGTATGGCGGTCATTCAAACGCGGTTCGAAGGGCTCTCAAAACCGCTTTGAAGGCCGAACAAAGATCATCTGAAGCAGGAGGACGGCAAAAGCCGGCTCTCCAATCCTCTCTCAGGCCCGGAACCCATCTGGTCCGGGAGTGGAATGGCAGAACCTACCAAATCGAGGTCTTGGATGATGGCTTCCAGATGGACGGCAAACGATATCGCTCTCTGAGCGCCATTGCGCGGAAGATCACCGGCGCCCACTGGTCCGGGCCACGCTTCTTCGGATTGGGGTAGACAATGAAGAAGATCCGCTGTGCCATTTATACACGGAAATCATCGGAGGAGGGGCTGGACCAGGAGTTCAATTCCCTCCATGCCCAGCGGGAGGCCTGTGCCGCCTATATCGCCAGCCAGAAGCATGAAGGTTGGGTGGCTTTGCCCGAGCATTATGATGATGGCGGCATCTCCGGTGGTACTCTGGAAAGGGCAGGACTCAAGAAACTGCTCCAGCATGTGGATGAAGGGCTGGTCGACCAGATCGTCGTCTACAAGATCGACCGGCTCACGAGATCGCTTGCGGATTTCGCCAAGCTGGTCGACCGGCTGGATGCAGCCGATGCGTCGTTCGTGTCGGTGACGCAATCCTTCAATACCGCGACCAGCATGGGCAGACTAACCCTCAATGTGCTTCTCTCCTTCGCCCAGTTTGAACGCGAAGTCACAGCGGAGCGGATCAGGGACAAGATCGCAGCTTCCAAGAAGAAGGGGCTTTGGATGGGAGGCGCCATCCCGTTGGGCTACGAGCCGGATGGACGAACATTGAAGATTGTACCGGGAGAGGCCGAGACGGTCAGAACGCTCTATGACCTCTACCTTCAGCATCGCTCGATCCTGGCGGTGGTGGATCACGCCAACCGGCTGGGGCTGCGCGGCAAGGTAAAGTTGAGGAAGCAGAAGAAGGCTAACATGTGGCCTGACGAAAACGGAAGCGACGCCACAACGCCTTCAACCGACCCTCATGCTTATAGTGTCCCTTTCGAGCGCGCAGCACTTCACTACCTGCTGACCAACCCGGTATATGCCGGTCGCATCCGGCACAAAGGCATAATCCACGAAGGGCAGCATCCGCCAATCGTCGATCAGAATGTCTGGAATAAGGTCCAGGAACATCTGCAGGAAGGAGCTGCTCGAAAGCGGGGACAGGGCAAGGATGGGGTCATCATCAGTCCGCTTGCCAGTAAGCTTGTTGATGAGGTCGGCGACATGCTTACACCGAGCCAAGCCAACAAGAAGGGCAAGCGCTATCGTTATTATGTCTCGAACCGCCTGCTCAACACTGCCGGGAAAGACGATAGCAACAGGAAGACCGGTGGCTGGAGGCTGCCAGCCAAGGCGCTTGAGGATCAGATTGCCAACGCAATCCTGTCCCATCTGCTCAACCGGCTTCCCGTCGATCTGCTGATCAATCCTGCAGCCGATATAATTTCAAAGATTGGCAGCAACCTCGATCTACTGGATGTGCTATCGCGCACGAAAAGTCCGATCGCTATCCTCCCCTGCATCGAAAGGGGAACCATCAGGCCCGGCGCAATTGAGATTAGTCTCGGTCCCGAAACGCTCGCTGACACACTCGAGATCTCGGAAGATGAACTGAACCCGGGTGCTTTGATGTTCACGCTGCCGTTCCAGTTCAGAAAGCGTGGTGTCGAGACAAAGCTCACGATCGGAACTGACCATGCGAAACCGATCGACACCACGCTGATCAGCAGCATAGCCAAGGCGCATCAGTACTACGACGCGATCAAGAACGGCCAGACATTCGAGGACATCGCGGAGAGCGAAAACCTCTCCAAGCGGCGGATCATGCAGGTGATTGACCTGGCATTCCTGGCCCCGGACATCGTCAAGCTGATCGTCCAAGGCGATCAACCCTTAGGCCTCACCGCAAAATGGCTTGGCATCAATCCAATGCCATCGGACTGGCAGGCACAACGGCGCATAGTTGCGACTCTCTGATTGAGCACCAAACCCCAAATACCCCGATGGCCTGGTGATGCTCTTTCGGCAAACTGTCAGCCCCAAATTGGCCGACTGAGACTTTCGGCGTTTCAGGGGCCGGGAAAAGCCACATATCCGGTCTCAGTCACACGAGTGCGCTTGCAAGCCAATGAAATATAGCCGCAATCCGAGCGAGAAAGTAAATCAGATCAAAAGCTTGGAAAGAGTGGCTGGGGAACCTGGATTCGAACCAGGACTAACGGAGTCAGAGTCCGTGGGTCTACCGTTAACCTATTCCCCAACGATGGCCGGGACCGGCGAACCGGTCAGCGCGGCGGTGTATAACAATAATCGGTGCGGATGCAAACACTGTCGTGAAACTTTCTCGATTCCCGCAGGCCGCGTCGCAGCCCCTTCTGGACCTCATGGCATTTCAGGCCGCAGCCCGCTTGGTCAATCCGGTTGAGGCGCAATGGCCAAAAAGGCTTTTGCGTTCTTGCGCCCGCTTTGATAGTCTTTGCCCAACAACAAATCGTGACGCGCGATGCGGGCTTTTCGTCTGCCGCGCACGACAGGACAGACCGTGAAAGACCTTCGGGACGGCGACAAGCCAAACGCGGGGGTATCACTGGCAGGTGAAAGCCCGTCCGGACGCGCCCAGAAGGCAGCGACGGAAGGCGTGGAACAGGGGCGCGGGGAAACCGCGACTTCAGGCTCCAAACCCGGCGTTTCGCCGTCGGGCGGTGCCTCAGCCGGTGAATCCGCCGAGACATCCAAACACGCTGCGCCAGGCCGCCGCCGCAGGCGCCGCCGTCGCAAAACTGCGGCCAAAGCTGCCGTGGTGGCGACGCCCGCACAGGCTGACGGCGGCTCTGTCACCGAAGTCCCGGCACCAAAGACAGCTGCATCAGCTCCAGAGTCCGGAAAGCCATCAACGGGCAAGAGCCGCCGCAGGCGCAGAAAACCCGGACGCGCAATCCAGGGGCGGCCACTGGCCAGGCAGACGGCTCCGGGCCAGCCCGAGGATGCAAGCCCGGTCGGCAAGCCGGTTCAGGTTCAGGCCGGAGAACGGTCGCTCGGCAATGGCGCAGCGCACGCGGCCGCGCAACCGCGCCGTCAATATGATGATCTCTACGCTGCGCTGGACCTGGGCACCAACAATTGCCGCCTGCTTGTCGCTCAGCCGACCCGCCCGGGTCAGTTTCGCGTGGTCGATGCGTTCTCCCGCATCGTCCGGCTGGGCGAGGGGCTGGACGCCACCGGTGAATTGTCCGCCGGTGCCATGGACCGTGCGGTCGAGGCCCTCAAGATCTGCGCCAGCAAACTCAAGAGCCGCCCGGTGCGGCGTCAGCGGCTGATTGCCACCGAAGCCTGCCGCTCGGCACGCAACGGCACGGAGTTTCTTGAACGCGTCGAGCGCGAGACCGGCCTGCAGCTCGAGATCGTCACCCGGGAAACCGAGGCCCGGCTGGCTGTCGCGGGCTGCTCCTCGCTGGTTGAACGGGATACCGACGGGCTGGTGCTGTTTGACATTGGCGGCGGCTCCTCCGAGATCGCCATGATCGATCTGACCGAAAACCGCTCCAACCGGCTCGCCAACCACATCAAGGCGTGGACCTCGCTGCCGGTGGGTGTCGTCACCCTGTCCGAACGCCATGGCGGCTGCATGGTCACCCGTGAGGTCTTCGAAGCCATGGTCGCTGAAGTCGACGACCTGCTATCCGCCTTCGTTGCGCCGCCATTGCCGGCCTTTTCGGGACTTGGCGATGATCGCATGCATCTGCTCGGCACTTCGGGAACCGTGACCACGCTGGCCGGCCTGCATCTGGAATTGCCGCGCTATGACCGGCGCAAGGTTGATGGTCTTTGGCTGTCCAACTCCGAGGTCGACCGGATGCTCGACATGTTGCTGTCCTGGGACTTTGATGCGCGTGCCGCCAATCCCTGCATCGGGGCGGACCGGGCCGATCTGGTGCTGGCCGGTTGCGCGATCCTGCAGTCGATCCGCAAGCGCTGGCCGTCCCAGCGCATGCGTGTCGCCGACCGGGGCCTGCGCGAAGGTTTGCTGAACGAAATGATGGCTGCCGACGGTGCCTGGCGCGGCCGTGGCCGCAATTTCCGCAACCGCAAGCAGCGTCCGCACCCCGGAGCGAAATCATGACCAAACCGCCAACAGGGCCGACCGGCCGCAAGCTTGGACAGAAGGTCAAGAAGGGCAAGCTCAAGGCCTCGTCGCGGCGTTGGGTCGAGCGGCATCTCAATGATCCCTATGTGCAGCAGGCCAGGCAGGAGGGCTACCGCTCGCGCGCGGTCTACAAGCTTCTGGAGATCGACACCAAGCACAAGATCCTCGACAAGGCGCGCCGCATTATCGATCTCGGCGCTGCACCGGGCGGCTGGTCGCAGATCTCCGCCAAGGTTACCGATTCCACCGATGCAGATCCGAAAGTGGTGGCCATCGACTTTCTCGAAATGGATGGCCTTCCCGGGGTCAGGTTCCTGCAGATGGACTTTCTCGATGATGCAGCTCCCAGAGCGCTGATGGACGCGCTTGGCGGCGCGCCTGATGTGGTGCTGTCCGATATGGCGGCACCGACCACCGGCCATCGCCGGACGGATCACCTGCGCACCATGCACCTGTGCGAAGTGGCTGCGCATTTTGCCGTAGAGGTTCTTGCGCCCGGCGGGCATTTTCTGGCCAAGACCTTCCAGGGCGGGTCGGAGAACGACCTGCTGGTCATGCTCAAGAAGAACTTCAAGTCGGTCATCCACATCAAGCCGCCGTCCTCACGGGCGGAATCGGTTGAAATGTTCGTGCTGGCAAAGGGCTTCAAGGGGCGGCACGGAGCGGCAGCCGCGCGGGCGGACGCAGACCAGGAGTCGGGTCCGGACGCGGACTGAGACACGCCGGATCGCGGTTCTTTTGAGTGGCGGATTTGAAGCTGTGTTGTCGCCATTGTCCACGCTGAATTGACACTGCGTCATCAAATAACGACCGCCCAGAGCTTGTTCTTCGTGCTTTGCGCGCCATCTCCGTGCTACCATTCCGGATCTGGAGGATCAAATAATGTCGTTTACATCACGTCTTTCCCGCCGCTCGCTGTTCAAGGCAACCGCCCTGGGAGCGGGTGCCCTTGCCGCACCGCAAATCATGGTTCGCGCTGCCCAGGCACAGGTTGCTATGGCTGCTGCCCAGCCTGCTGCCTTCAAACGGTTTTCGCTGGGTGATTTCGAGGTCACCGTGCTCTCCGATGGCCATCGCATCGTTGAGAATCCACACGGCATTTTCGGCATGAATACATCCCAGTCCGATGTCGAGGCGCTGCTGACCGAGACCTATCTGCCCGTCGACAAGATGCAGTTCAGCTTTGCACCGACGCTGGTTAACACCGGAACCGACCTGATCCTGTTCGACACCGGCAATGGTGAAGGCGGTCGGGAAGGTGGCGTTGGCCAGACCTTCGCGAACCTGCAGGCCTCCGGTTACACGCCTGACCAGGTCACCATTGTGGTGATCACCCATATGCATGGCGACCACGTCAACGGCCTGATGGAAGCCGGCGCTCCGGCCTATCCCAATGCACGTTATGTCACCGGTCAGACCGAGTATGATTTCTGGTCGTCCGAGGACCGCGTCGGCACACCGGCGGAAAACACGCACAAGAATGTGGTCAGCAAGGTCGTCCCGATGGCCGAGAAGATGACTTTTCTTGGCGATGGCGGTTCGGTTGTGCCCGGCATCACCGCGATGGCGGCCTTCGGTCATACCCCCGGTCACATGATCTATGGTCTTGAATCGGGCGGACGCAAGCTGATGCTGACCGCCGACACCGCCAACCATTTTGTGCTCTCGCTGCAGCGGCCCGACTGGGAAGTCCGTTTCGACATGGACAAGGCCGGTGCCGCCGGCACCCGCAAAGCAGTGTTCGACATGATCGCCGCGGACCGGCTCGCCTTTGTCGGGTACCACATGCCTTTCCCGTCTGTCGGCTACATCGAGAAGATCGGCGAAGGCTACCGCTTCATCCCGGAAACCTATCAGCTCGATCTGTAAGAGCCGCAGACCAAAACCCAAAACCTCAAAACCCGGGCAGCAATGTCCGGGTTTTTTGCTTCCGGCCCGGTTGCCATGTGCACTGCAGCGGATTTCGGTGACCAAATCCAATCAGGGTCTTTCAAGTGACATGGAAGCGTGGTACCTGCCGCTGCCAACGCATGATACCGAAAAGCCCCGGGCTGCCTGTTTTCGCAGCCCCGAACATACGGAAACGACAGGCGATGGCGACCATCATTCAATCCATTACCGGTGCGGAAGCACTAACCTTTGACGACGTGCTGCTGCAGCCCGGCCATTCCGAAGTCATGCCCGGGCAGGTCAACATCGCGACCCGCATTGCCCGTGATTTCGAACTCAATCTGCCGATCATCTCATCGGCCATGGATACGGTAACCGAGGCGCGGCTGGCCATCGCCATGGCGCAGGCCGGCGGCATCGGCGTCATTCACCGCAATCTCACGCCGGAAGAGCAGGCCGAGCAGGTTCATCAGGTCAAGAAGTTCGAAAGCGGCATGGTCGTCAATCCGGTCACCATCAGTCCGGATGCGGCCCTGTCGGAAGCGTTGGCGCTGATGAAAGCCCATGGCATCTCGGGCATCCCCGTGGTCGAGCACCGCGGTGGCGACAGCTCGGGTCCCGGTCACCTGGTCGGTATCCTGACCAACCGGGATGTCCGCTTTGCATCCGACCCGAAACAGAAAATCCGTGAGTTGATGACCCATGAGAATCTGGTCACCGTCACGGAGAGCGTCGAGCAGACCGAAGCCAAGCGCTTGTTGCACAGCCACCGCATCGAGAAGCTCGTGGTGGTAGATGGCGACGGACGCTGTGTCGGCCTGATCACGGTCAAGGACATCGAAAAGTCGCAGCTCAATCCGCACGCGTCCAAGGACAGCCAGGGCCGCTTGCGCGCCGCCGCGGCCACTTCCGTCGGCGAGGACGGTTTCGAGCGCGCCGAACGCCTCATTGCTGCTGGCGTCGACCTCTTGGTGATTGACACCGCGCACGGCCATTCCCAGCGCGTGCTCGATGCCGTGACCCGTGCCAAGAAGCTCTCCAACTCGGTGCGCATCATGGCCGGCAATGTGGCAACGGCCGAAGGAACAAGGGCGCTGATTGATGCAGGTGCAGATGCGGTCAAGGTCGGCATCGGGCCGGGTTCGATCTGCACCACCCGCATTGTGGCCGGCGTTGGGGTGCCGCAGCTCAGCGCCATCATGAGCGCGGTCGAAGAGGCGCAAAAGCATGACATCCCGGTGATCGCCGATGGCGGCATCAAGTATTCGGGCGACCTGGCCAAGGCGATTGCCGCCGGCGCCTCGGCCTCGATGATCGGTTCGCTGCTCGCAGGCACGGATGAAAGCCCGGGCGAGGTCTATCTGCACCAGGGCCGCTCGTTCAAGGCCTATCGCGGCATGGGATCTGTCGGCGCCATGGCGCGCGGATCTGCGGACCGTTACTTTCAGGCCGAGGTTCGTGACACCTTGAAGCTGGTGCCCGAAGGCATCGAGGGGCAGGTGCCTTACAAGGGGCCGGTTTCGGGTGTTCTGCATCAGCTCGCCGGCGGTTTGAAGGCTGCCATGGGCTATGTCGGCGCTGCCGATCTCAAGGCCTTCCATGATCGCGCGACTTTTGTTCGCATTTCGGGTGCAAGCCTGCGCGAAAGCCACACTCATGATGTCACGATCACCCGCGAAAGTCCGAATTACCCCGGCTCCATCTAATGAAACGTCTATGGCCCGGCTGGCTTCTGTGTGGGCTGACGGCCATTCTGTTTGTCCATATGGCAGTGGTTGAAGCCCCGGGCATCAGCCGTGAGATCAACAATATGGATCTGCCGGACGTGGTGGTGCTCGGCTATGACCTTGGGGGCGCGCAAGCGCTGCATGCTGCCTTCAAGGCGCAACAGGCTGAGGCCATTGCGGATGGCGAAAAAAGTGCATCAACCGCCTATCTGTCGATGCATCAAGGTTCGGATTTGCTGTTCCCGCCGATGCTGGCAGCAAGTCTTGTGTTTCTCGGCTTTGCGGGGTTGAAAACATCCAGCGGCGAAACAACTCCGCCACGCCTGACGCGCATCGGGCTTCGCCTGGTTTTCGCCTTGGCGTTGGGCTATCTGGGCTTTGATTATGTGGAAAACGCCGTTGCCGACACGATGTTTGGTCCGGCCGCGCTCGAGTTCGCTCTGAACGCAGAACTGGTGCCGGTTCTGCGCTGGTTGACCATCGGCAAGTATCTCACCATCGCAATCGCTTCCATCTTGATCGCAGCGATTTGGATCGGTCGCGGGAAGCGCTGGCGAGATCAGCTCAGGTCACCCTGAGCGACACCATGCTCGACCACATTTTCCTGAGCCGGCACAGGCGCATCATTGTTGTGATTTGCCATGAGGTGCTCGGCCAAGTACCAAGCGGCTTTGATATCCAATAAAACTGGTAAAGCCCGATGACCACATCCACCGCAATTTTCTGGCCGATCATGGCCCAGGTTCTTCTCACCTACGCCATCTATGTGCTGGTGTCTGTGCGCCGTGTGGGTGCGGTCAAGGCCGGTACCGCCAAGGCGTCGGATTTCAAGGTGCCGTTTGTCGAGCCGGAACCGAGCGCCTCGGTTGCCCGCAATCTTGCCAACCAGTTCGAACTGCCGGTGCTGTTCTATGTGGCCTGCATCTCGCTCTTTCTGACCGGCGGCGCAGGTACGGCAGCGGTGGTTGTGGCCTGGGCATTCGTTCTGTCCCGTGCCGCCCATGCCTATGTCCATGTCACCTCAAACCGGGTCGGCATCCGGCGACGCCTGTTCATTGTCAGCCTGCTGATCAATCTGGCGCAATGGGTGCTGCTGGCGGTCCACATCGCCTGAAGCATCAGGCCGTCAGTCTCATGCCCGGCCTTCCGGCTTTCAGGATATCGTTGCCGATCTCGGCGGCAACATCCGCAAACGCCTCGTAGTCTGCCTGGCGTTCGCTGGCGCTGCGAAAGAACACGGCAATCTCGCGCGATGGCGCCGGCGGCGCAAAGGGCACGAAGCGGATGTCGCCGAGCCGCGGACTTTCAGCGGAGAGTGCGATTTCCGGCAACAGCGTGCGGCCCATCCCGTGCGCCACCATCTGCAGCAACGTCGTCAGCGATGTCGCGCCGAAATTGACCAGTGCCACATCGCTGTGCTCCTGGCAGACCGACAGCGCCTGATCACGCAGGCAGTGGCCTTCCTCCAACAGCAGCAGCCGGTCGAAGGCAGCCTTGTGGCGGTTGAGCGGTGAATCGAGAATGTCCCGGTCATTGTTCGACACGGCCATGACGAATCGGTCCTCAAATAACACCCGGTGGCTTAGGCCGGTTTCCTTGATCGGAAGTGCGGCGATCACCGCATCGAGATCACCATTGCGCAGCTGTGAGACCAGCGTTTCCGTGATCGCTTCACGTACCCCGAAATCAAGCTGCGGAAAACGCTTTGTCAATTCGGGCGCCAGCGCTGGAAGCAGATAGGGCGCAATCGTCGGGATCATTCCGATCCGCATTCGCCCGGTCAGCAGTCCGGTGGTCTGCTGTACCTGTTCCTCGATCGAACGGACCTCGGCGAGAACCCTGCGGAACGCCGGCAGCAGCCGCTGGCCGCTCTCGCTCAGCACGATTGCGCCGCGGGTGCGCTCCACAAGACGGCAGCCAAGACGGTTCTCGAGTTCGGCTATCTGCGCCGAAAGGGCCGGCTGGGAGACATTGGCGCGTTCCGCCGCTCGGCCGAAATGGAGCGTGTGGGCGAGGGCTTCGAAATAGGTCAATTGCTTCAGCGTTATCATAGGAAAAAATTATCATTAAAACTTGAAAATACAATTGGAAATTATCGCCAGAGTCGGCCAGATTGGAATCGTTCAAAACAACACCTGCCGGGAGGATGGTGCGTTGGTCGCCCCAGATCGAGCACTTCATGATTGACCACCATCAAACCTGACAGCGTGAACATGCGCTAATATTTATGATCCGCGGGGAGCGGCGCGCGAAGCGGTCTTGTGACAGAGATCCCTTCGAAGTGTGCCCCCAACCTACAAAACCCTGCAATTCGACTGGAGACGGGACATGGGAACACACATGAAAGACCTCAATGACAGCGCTGGGAAGTGCCCCGTCATGCACGGCGGTATGACGGCGACTGGCACGACTGTGACTGACTGGTGGCCCAAGGCCCTGAACCTTGACATACTGCATCAGCACGACACCAAGACCGATCCGCTGGGCAAGGCCTTCAACTACCGTGAAGAGCTCAAGAAGCTGGATTTCGACGCCCTGAAGAAAGACCTCCATGCCCTGATGACCGAGAGCCAGGACTGGTGGCCGGCAGACTATGGTCACTACGGTGGCTTGATGATCCGTCTGGCTTGGCACTCTGCCGGTTCCTACCGTCTGGCTGATGGCCGTGGCGGCGGCGGCGGCGGCAATATCCGTTTCGCTCCGCTCAACTCCTGGCCGGACAACGGCAACCTGGACAAGGCGCGCCGCCTTTTGTGGCCGATCAAGAAGAAGTACGGAAACAAGCTGTCCTGGGCAGACCTTATCCTGCTCGCAGGCAACATTGCCTATGAATCCATGGGCCTGAAGACCTTTGGCTTCGGCTTCGGCCGCGAGGATATCTGGCATCCCGAAACCGACACCTATTGGGGTGCCGAAAAGGAATGGCTTGCGCCATCCGATACACGCTATCAGGACGTGGCCAAGCCCGACACGATGGAAAATCCACTGGCTGCGGTTCAGATGGGTCTGATCTACGTCAACCCGGAAGGCGTCAACGGTCAGCCTGACCCGCTGAAGACTGCCGCCCAGGTCCGCGAAACCTTCGCCCGCATGGCCATGAACGATGAGGAAACCGCTGCCCTCGCTGCTGGTGGTCACACCGTCGGCAAGGCACACGGCAATGGCGATGCGAATGCGCTGGGTGCTGAGCCGGAAGCCGCCGACATCGAGAACCAGGGCCTGGGCTGGATCAATCCAAGCCTGGCGGGCAAGGCAACCAATGCCGTCACCTCCGGCATCGAAGGCGCCTGGACAACCCATCCGACCAAGTTCGACATGGGCTATTTCGAGCTGCTGTTCGGCTATGAGTGGGAACTGACCAAGAGCCCTGCCGGTGCAAACCAGTGGCAGCCGATCGGCATCAAGGAAGAGCATAAGCCGGTCGACGCGACCGATCCGTCGGTTCGCCGCATGCCGATGATGACCGATGCCGACATGGCCATGAAGATGGATCCGACCTACCGCGCCATCTGCGAGAAGTTCATGGCTGATCCGGAGTACTTCAAGGACACCTTTGCCCGCGCCTGGTTCAAGCTGACCCATCGCGACATGGGTCCGAAGATCCGCTACCTCGGCCCTGATGTGCCTCAGGAGGATCTGATCTGGCAGGACATGATCCCGGCAGGACCCACCGGCTATGATGTCGATGCGGTCAAGGCGAAGATCGCCACGTCCGGCTTGTCTGTCTCCGAAATGGTGGCGACGGCCTGGGACAGCGCCCGTACCTTCCGCCAGTCGGACCTGCGCGGAGGCGCGAACGGGGCCCGCATCCGTCTCGCTCCGCAGAAGGACTGGGAAGGCAATGAACCGGCACGTCTCGCCAAGGTTCTTGCTGTACTTGAGCCGATCGCCGCTGACGCCGGTGCAAGCCTGGCCGACGTGATCGTGCTTGCCGGCAATGTCGGTGTCGAAAAGGCCGCCAAGGCAGCCGGCTTTGACGTCTCGGTTCCTTTTTCTCCGGGCCGTGGTGATGCAACGGATGAAATGACCGACGCGGCGTCCTTCGACGTGCTCGAGCCGCTCGCGGACGGTTACCGCAACTGGCTCAAGAAGGACTACGTTGTCAGCGCGGAAGAGATGATGCTCGACCGCACCCAGCTGATGGGTCTGACCGCGCCGGAAATGACTGTACTGGTCGGCGGCATGCGCGTCATTGGCACCAATTATGGCGGTACCAAGCATGGGGTCTTCACCGACCGTGAAGGTGCGCTCACGACGGACTTCTTCGTCAACCTCACCGACATGGCCAACAAGTGGGCTCCTGCAGGCAATGGCTCTTACGAGATCCGTGACCGCAAGACCAACGCCGTCAAGTGGACCGCATCGCGCGTCGACCTGGTGTTCGGTTCGAGCTCCATCCTGCGTGCCTATGCGGAAGTCTACGCCCAGGACGATGCGAGTGAGAGGTTTGTCAATGACTTCATCGCGGCCTGGACCAAGGTGATGAACGCTGATCGCTTCGATCTCGCCTGATCAGGAAGCAGTTTCACGAGACTTGTGAAGCATGGAACCGGGGCCGCAAGGCCCCGGTTTTCGTGTGGAGGAGGAAAAACGCCACTCGCCCATTCCATGATGGCTCGAGGTCAATACCGGTATTACCAGGCCGGCAAGACTGCCCCATCGGCCCGGCTGCGGTTGTCGCGGCGCGAAGACGCTCCCTGTCCAAGGTTCTTTGCGTTGTCCTCGGCGCCTGCCGGTGTGATGTTGTCGAGGCTTGCAGCAATGTGGCCGCAGATCGCATTGACCAGTGCCGTGGGTGCACCAGGGCGTTTCATCAGGCCGATCTGGGCTGGCTCCAGCGAGGGAAAACCATCAGCCGGCGACAGGATCCGCATCCCGGGCCTGACCGCGCATTCAGGCAGCAGCGACACCGCAAGCCCCGACAGCACTGCCGAGGCGACGACGGTTGCCGACCAGCTGGTGAAAAGCACCTGATAGTCCCGGCCGGCTGAATCGAGTGCGGTGCAGGCGAGATTGCGCCAGTTGCAGGACCGGCGTCCCACCGCCAGCGGCACCACCGTGTCCTCATGGACCGTGTGGTTGAAGGAGGTTACCCAGTAGAGCGGTTCGGTCCGCACCACTTCGGAGGTGCGTTCCCGCGGATTGTGCGTGACCAGCGCCACATCCAGTTCGCCACGATTGAGGCGTGCCGAAAGTTCAACGGAGGGTTCGCACTCGATGTAGAGTTCCACATTCGGATTGGTTTTTGCAAAACGGGCGATGATGCCGGGCATGTAACGGTCGGCGTAATCATCCGGCGTCCCGATTCTGATTGATCCTTCAAGCTGCTGATCGTCAAAGGCGGCAATGGTCTCGTTGTTCAGCCGGATGATCCGCCGCGCATAGCCAAGCATCCGCTCGCCGTCTTCGCTCAGCCGGTTCAGTCTGCCGTCGCGGACAAACAGCGTCTTGCCGACCCGCTCCTCCAGGCGCCGCATCTGCATCGAGACCGCACTCTGGGTCTTGAAGACCTTGTCAGCCGCGCGGGTGAAGCTGCCGGTGTCAACAATGGCGACAAAGGTCTGCAGTTGATCGATATCGAGAGGTGCAGGCATCGGAAGGTCCTATCAAGAATACTGATGATAAAGATTAGAAACATTCGCTGGTCTGATCAATCGTTTTTTGAGACACAGAATGTGCAAGCCGAATTCAGGCCTGCAGGGTCCTGCGCCGGCCTTTGAGAAACGGTGCAATGTTCGACCAAGGAAAACTGTCATGAACGCACGCAGCTTTGTTGCCGCCCGCACATCTGCCTTAAGCAGCGCTTCGGCTTTGTTCACCGTTCTCTACACCGCGACCGCCAAGGCGCGAACCTTGGTCCGTACCCTGCGAAATCGTGTGGTAGCCCATAAGCTTGAGGAGTTTTCGGATCACCAGCTCAATGACATTGGGTTGACCCGGGAGGATCTGGGCTTTGCGCTGTCAAAGCCCCTGACAGTTGATCCGACCATTGAATTCGCCCGCCGCGCCCGGAACAACATCCGTCGGCAGGCCGACCACTCCCAGTGAGGTCCCCTGCGGGATACTGCCCTGTGTCCCGCGTTTCCCCGGCCGCTCTGCTAGCTTCCCATGCTGCAGCGGCCGGGTTTTTCATACCCTGAAGCGATACGCTTCAGCCCCGGTTCATGCCTTTGAGGTACTGGTCGAAAATCGATTCCATGTTCTGCTGGTAGCCCCTCTGAACTTCTTTTCCGGAATCGAACATCTGGCCGAAAAGATCGTCATAGGGATTGCGCTGCCGGCCAGAAGCCATTTGGTCTGGCTTTGGCTGTACGTCCGGCGCTGGTGCCTGATTGCCACCCATCGCACCGCCCAGCATGTCCTGAAAGATCTTGCCGAGAGGATTGTCGCCAAAGGGGTTCGCGCCCTGATCGGCGCGCGGCTGTGATCTTTGTGGCTGCCCACCGCCGAACATGCCCTCAAGTATCTGGCCCAGCGGATTGTCCATCGGCGAGGCCTGCGGGGTTCGCGGTGCCCGGCTGCCACCCATTCCCTGGCGCATCATTTCCGAAATCAGATCGCCGATCGGATTGGCCGCCGCCGAAGACTGCGCCTGCATTTGCCCGGTGGACTGCTTGAACAGCCCGCCCATCACGGCGCTGGCGATCACCGGAAGCATCTGTTTGAGAATGTCCTGACCGATCCCGGTCGCTGCTTCGGCTTGCTTCGTCACCGCCCGGCTGACCTCCTTGGAGCCGAAAAGATGCCCCAGGATGCCGTTGCCGTCTGCCACGCCCTGTGGCGCGAACGCGGACTGCATGTCGTCGAAATATTGCGCATGATTGCCGCTGGCGAGTGCGGACAGGAAGTCCGACATGTCCGCCGGCGTCGATGCATTGCGTTTCAGTCCGGTGGAAAATGCCGGCATCAGCGCAGCCATGGCCTGTTCGACCTGGCTTTCGCTCAGCCCGAACTGCTGCGCCATTGTGCGCATCGCATCACCATTCTGGGCGTTCATCATCATGTCGAAAAGCGGCATCATTGGTCTTGTCTCCTCCATTGCCCTCCCAGGCCTCAGAAGAGACTATACCGACGCGCCCAATGTGCCTACAGCGCAGCCGGGATTTTTGGCCTGTGGCCTGCCCAGCAGGAAACGCCGATCACAACACCTGACGCGGACTGAACACACCGCCGGGCAGTAAGGCTTAGTAGGCGTAGTCTCTGAACACCGGCTCGATCGATCCGTCCCAGCGGCCGTGATAGAGCGCCAGCATTTCCTCGGCCAGGGTGGTGCCGCGGGCGATAGATTCCTCAAGCGGGGCGAGAAAATGGCTCTCGTCATTGCCTTCGGAATTGAGACAGGCCCGGTTGACCAGCCCGCGCCGCGAGATACCCAGAACCGTGCGGCCCACGTCGCGCAGGTTCTGGCCCTTTATGGTGGCGTTCAAACCCTCCCGCGGCGTCGCATCACGCAGCGCGTTGACCTCATCGAAGCTCCAGTCACGGGTCAGCTCAAGGGCTTCGCCAAGCGCCGCTTCATCATAGAGCAGACCCACCCAGAGCGCAGGCAGTGCGCAGATGCGGCGCCATGGCCCACCATCGGCCCCGCGCATTTCGATAAAGCGCTTGAGCCGCGCATCGGGAAACAATGTGCCCAGATGGTTGGTCCAGTCTCCGATTGTTGGCAGTGGTTGTGCCAGTTCGCCCTTGAGCGCGCCATTCATGAACTGGCGGAACGTCACATGCGTCGCTTCATGGTACTTGCCATCGCGCAGCACGAAATACATCGGCACATCCAGCGCCCATTCGACATAGTCCATGAAACCGAAATCATCGGAATAGACGAAGGGCAGTTGTCCCGAGCGCTGGTTGTCGGTGTCGCGCCAGATATCGCCGCGCCAGGAAACTAGCCCGTTGGGCTTGCTTTCGGTGAACGGCGAGGCCGCGAACAAAGCTGTCGCAAGCGGTTGCAGCTTCATCCCGAGCAGCATCTTTTGCCGCATGTCGGCTTCCGAGGAGAAATCGAGGTTCACCTGGATCGTGCAGGTCCGGTACATCATGTCATGGCCCTTGGTGCCGACCTTGGGCATGTAGCGGGTCATGATGTCGTAGCGCGATTTCGGCATTCTCGGGGTCTCGTCGAAACTCCATTTCGGACTGCCACCCATGCCCAGAAACCCGATGCCCATGGGGGCTGCGATTTCCTGAAGCTGGGCCAAATGCGCGTTCGATTCGCGGCATGTGTCGTGAATGGTTTCAAGCGGCCCGCCCGAGAGCTCGAACTGTCCGCCCGGCTCCAGGCTGATGGCGCCGTCGCCACTGGGGCCGACCAGCCCGATAATCTTGCCGGCATCAATGATCGGCTCCCAGCCGAGCACGTTCGCCATGCCGTCAAGCAGGGCGCGGATCGAACGTTCGCCCTCATAGGGAACCGGATCGAGTGATTCCGTGTAGAACACGAATTTCTCGTGCTCGGTTCCGATCCGCCAGTCCTGCTTCGGTTTGCATCCTGCAGCCATCCAGTCGGCCAGCTCATTCACCGAGGTGATCGGTGTGTCGTCAGTCGTATCGCGCGCCATAAGAGGCCCTTCATTCTCATGTCATTTGCGCAGCCGAAGCCCGCACCTGACGCTGATTGAACCGGAACAGCCCCGGCTTGCAAGCAAAAAACCCTGTCCACTGCATCAAACAGAATTGATCCGGTCTGTGATGTTTGGCGGCCCCGGTTTGCTACCAGTCGCCAATCGTCATCTGAACTGCGGTCAGAGCAGCCACGGCGGCGGTGTCGGCACGCAGGATTCGTGGCCCCAGCGGAATCGCCGTCAGGAAGGGCAGGGCGAGCAGTCTCTCTCGTTCCCGGTCCGAAAACCCGCCTTCGGGTCCGACCAGCAAGGCCAGGTCCCGTTCTTCCACCGCTGAGAGGATGTCCGTCGGATTGTTGCCCGCCTGGCTCTCATTGCAGAAGATAATCCGCCGTGCCGGGTCCCATCCATCAAGCAACGCGTCAAGTTTCTGCGCCTCCTGCAATTGAGGGATCGCCAGATTGCCGCATTGCTCGGCCGCTTCCAGAATGTTGGCCTCAAGCCGCGCGGCATTGACCTTGTGCAACTGGGTATGGTCGGTGAATGCCGGCGTGATCTGGCGCACACCCATCTCGGTGGCCTTCTGCACCAGGTACTCAAGCCGGCCCACCTTCAGCGGTGCAAACAGGAAATCGAGCCGCGGAAGAGGCGGCTGCGGGCGGGTCTGCTCGACAATCTCGAGCTCTGCGGCCTTTTTACTCAAGGGCTTGAGCGCGGAGAGAAACTCGCCGTCGCGTCCGTTGAACACCAGGACCTGCTGATCTTCAGCCATCCGCAGAACGGTGAGGAGATAGTGAGCCTGCTCCTTGCGCATTGCCGCCCGCTGCCGTGGGACGAGAGGGGCGTCGAGATAGAGCCGTTGCAGTTTGAAATTTGCGCGCATTGTCGCTTTCTTGCGCATGCCGGGCTCAAGATCAAGAGATCAGATATGGCCCGCAATGGTCCCGGTGGCGGATGGATGAAACACCGGGCGGTAGCCGTGGCTGAGTGCCTGGAGTGATGCGTTGGGCGTTGTCAGGAGCAGAACGTGTTTCTTCATCCGCGCTGGGGCATCAACGGGCTCATACCCGGAAAAGCTCCAGCGCAGCAGTTTGCCCGAGCAGACGACGAAGTAATGTTCGTCATCACTTACAAAGGCGCCATCGGGAAGCGATCCGATCCTGTTCATGCTGATCTGCCGTGAGGGATGGTCGGCGGGAATCATACGGTCAGCCTCGAGCAGATCATCGATCTGCGGCGCGGATAGCCTGCTCATGCATCTGGCACGCGCCAGCGCTGCACCGAAGGCCAGCGCGTCTTGCCGGCGGCATTCAAAGCAGGGCCTGTGTCCGGCGCTCAGCGCCACGGCCTCGTCAAGAAAGAACAGCTCGGTGTATTTTCCCGGCTGCATCAGCTTGCGCCTGCGGTTCTTGAATTCGGTCAGGCAGATGATCCAGGTTCTGGTCCTCCGGGTCCGCACGATCGTTTGATTGGCATCGTGCAGCGCGCCGCCACGATTGCCCATGAACAGCCCGCGCGCGGCATTCCTCTCAATTTGGCCCGATGGATCGACGCGGTTTTGAAGCGGCATCTCAGCTCGCGCGCCGGGTCAGCGCTGCCGCCACGCCTGCCATCATCAGCAGTGATCCGCCCGTGCGCATCGCCACCCGCATCACCCCCGGGCGGCGAATGGTCTGACGCGCACCCGCGGCCGCATAGGCAAACATCGCGGCATTGATCACGCCGAGCAATGTGAAGCTGAGCACATAGGTTGCGGCCTGCGGCAGATAGGGCAGGGCCGGATCAATAAACTGCGGCACAAAGGCCACGAAAAACAGGATGCCCTTCGGGTTGAGTGCGGTGACCAGAAAGGAATCGCGAAAAATTGCGCCGGGTTTCACAGTGCCGGACGCGACGATGTCCGTGCCGTCGATGTCCGGGATGGTCACCGGCGCGCGCCACATCTTATAGCCGATCCAGATCAGATAGGCGGCGCCGACGAATTTGAGCACCTGAAACAGCGAGGCCGATGCGGCCAGCAGGGCACCGGCGCCGGCAATCGACAGCGATGTGGCCAGCAGATCACCCAACCCGACACCCATGACACTCGCCAGCGCGGTTCTGCGGCCATGGGCCAATGCCTGGGTGATCACCATGATGATAGTCGGTCCCGGAATGATCAGCAGAATGATGCTCGCAACGACAAAGGCGGCGAAATGTTCAGGTGATACGAGCATCAGTGATCTCCGGCAATTGTGTGAGGTCAACCAAGCCGCAGACCGCTGGCAAGGTCAAGACATCAAGCTGGAAGCATTCACGGCTGCTGGTGGTGAACCCGACTCAATCCACAACGACAATATGCAGCGCCCGTGGGCCGTGGGCGCCCAGAATGATCGTTTGTTCGATGTCGCCGGAGCGCGAGGGGCCGGTGATCAGATTGAGGGCTCGGGGCATCTCGCCCTTGCCCTTTGCCTTGCGCAGCATCGTCCAGATGCTTTCAACATCGCCCTTGATGTCGCTCGCCTTGACCACCACGATGTGATGTTCGGGCAAAAAATTGATCGTTGTCGGGTTGTCCGGGCCCGACATCATCGCCAGCGTGCCGGTTTCCGCAGCACCTGCCAGTGCATGGCTGACCCCTGAAAGGTCGCCCCCATCGGAAGCGCCATCATGGACCTCGAGGGTCTTTTCAGACGCCCATTTCGCCTTTTTGAGCCGCTTGTCGGCGCCGATGCGGATTTCGGACGGCAGGTTGCGGGCCCTCAGATAGGCCGAAACTTCGGCTGGCACATCGGTGTAGTCGCCAACCCGGGCGACGCTTGCACCAAACTGCTCGGCCATGGCGCAGAACAGATCGACCTGCCCCGCTTTGGGCAATTGTCCGCGCTTGGGGATGATGCCCTTGGGCGCTTCGGCCAGTCGGCCGGCCACAGTCGCGCGCCGCTCGGCATCATCGCCGGAGGCCTGAACAGCCTGGCGGACCTTGGCGAGAATGCTCTCACGCGCACTCATTGCCCGGCCCCTTGATTGAGCGGCTCCTGTTTGAGCGCTTCACGCTGTGCCCAGGCCTGCAGGAAAGTGCGGCCTTCAGGAGCCGGTAGGTCACGATAGCGGGTCCAGCCTCCGGCCAGCGGCAGCGACTTGAACCGCCGCGATGTCCCGCCGAACATCGACAGAAGCGGCATTCCGAAGGAGGCCGCCAACCGGTAGAGTTTTGGCCGCTTGGCGAAGAAGGCCCAGAATTTCAGCCCGTAACGCGCCGTCGACGGCGTCAGATTGCGCTCGAACTCGCGTTCGCGCCAGTGCCGCATCATCTTGGGCAAAGGAATGCGCATCGGGCAGACGCTTTCGCAGCGCCCGCAAAAGGTCGAGGCGTTGGGCAATTGCCCGGTTTCGTCAATGCCGTTGAGTGAAGGCGTCAGCACCGCGCCCATCGGGCCGGGATAGACCGAGCCATAGGCGTGACCGCCGACTGCGTGATAGACCGGGCAATGGTTCATGCAGGCGCCGCAGCGGATGCAGCGCAGCATGTCCTGATATTCTGTGCCGAGCATCGACGAGCGGCCATTGTCGAGCAGAACGACGTGATACTCACCCGGCCCGTCGGGATCCTCTTCGCGTTTCGGGCCGGTGGAGAATGTGGTGTAGACGCTCATGTCCTGACCGGTGGCGGAACGTGCGAGCACCCGCAGGATCTGTGCGGTGTCCTCAAGCGTCGGCACGATCTTCTCGATCGAGGCAACCACGACATGAACCTTGCCGAGCGTCTGGGTCAGGTCGCCATTGCCCTCATTGGTGACGATCACCGACGTGCCGGTTTCGGCAATCAGGAAATTGGCGCCGGTGATGCCCACATCGGCTGCGAAATAGCGCTTCCTGAGCACCTCGCGGGCTTCGCTGAGCAGCGACACCGGCTCGCTCAGATCGCGATCCGCTTTGAGATGGGTGTGCACCCGCCGGAAGTCATCCTCGACCTGCTCCTTGTTCAGATGCACGGCCGGAGCAATGATGTGGCTGGGGTGTTCGCCGCGAAGCTGGATGATGTATTCGCCCAGATCGGTTTCAACCGGCTCGATGCCATTGGCAGACAGGTGATCGTTGAGCGCGATCTCCTCGGTGATCATCGACTTGCCCTTGGTCACCGTCTTTGCGTTGGCATTCTGGCAGATCTCGAGCACGATACGACGTGCATCTTCGGCAGTTTCGGCCCAGTGCACATGCCCGCCCGATGCTGTCACCTTCGCCTCATACTCCTCGAGATAGAGATCGAGATGGGCCAGCACATGGTTCTTGATGTCGCGGGCATTGTCACGGAGCGCTTCGAATTCCGGCAGCGCATCGGCTGCCTTCTTCCGCTTGCCTATAAAGCCCTTTTCGACATTGCCGAGTGCCTTTTGCAGTTGCGCGTCGGCAAGCGCCTTGGTGGCGCTGGCTTTGAAATGTTTGGCGGCGAGTTCCATGCTGTGTCTCCCGTCGCCTATTTGCCTGAACCGGCAATTGGTGGTTGATCGGTCACGCCGGCGAGCACCTCGGCCACATGCCGGACTTCGACGTTCGACCCCTGGCGCTTGAGCTTGCCGGCCATGTTCATCAGGCAGCCGAGATCGCCGGCGAGCAGCATATCGGCGCCTGACGTATCGATATTGCCCACTTTCTTGGTCACGATGGCGTTGGAGATATCGGAATACTTGACGCAGAATGTCCCGCCAAAACCGCAGCAGACGTCGGAATCCGCCATCTCCCTGATTTCGACACCCTCAACGCCGGACAAAAGCTTGCGTGGCTGTGCCTGAACTCCGAGCTCGCGCAGGCCCGAGCAGGAATCATGATAGGTGATGGCGGCATCAAGCCTGGCGCCTGTGTCGCGCACCATCATCACATCTGTGAGAAAAGAAATCAGCTCGTGGCACTTCTGCGAGAACCGCGTGGCGCGCTCCTCCCATTTGGTATCGCCCTTGAACAGGCCGGGATAGTGCTTCTTCAGCATCGAGGCGCACGACCCCGATGGCGCGACGACAAAATCGAATTCCTCGAAGGCTTCGATCACCTGTTCGGCGATCTCGCGGGTGTCGGCACGGTCGCCCGTGTTGTAGGCGGGCTGGCCGCAACAGGTCTGCGCCACCGGAACATGCACTTCGCATCCAGCCTGCTGCAGCAGCTTGACGCTGGCAAAGCCGACCGATGGCCGGAACAGATCCACCAGGCATGTGGCAAACAGGCCGACGCGCGGTTGAGCGGCAGCGTTCGATAGTGCTGACATTAAGACGCAGCCTCCGTTTGTTTGTGTTTTGCGGATTTGGATGAGCCAGTCTGGTCCGGAGTGCGTTGCTGGAGCCGCAGCCGCGACACGCGCTCCCAGTCGCCGGACCGTTCGGCGTCGGTCATCGCCTTGGCAACAAAATCGATATGCGCCTGCGCCGCCCTGCGCCCTGCCTCCGGATTGCCTTTCATAACGGCATCATAGATTGCCAGATGCTGCTCAAGCAGTTTCTCCCGGGCGCCAGGAAGATTGTAGACCATGGCGCGATTGTAGAACACCCCTTCGGCCAGAAGCCGGTAGCAGGAGCGAAGCGTGTGCAGCAGGATGATGTTGTGTGCGCATTCGCCGATCGCGCTGTGGAACTCCACGTCGATCGCAGCCTCTTCCTCGAAATCGTCTTTCTGGTGGGCGGCCTTCATCGCCGTCACGATCCGGGTCAGCAGCGCCTTGTCTGCTTCGGTAGCGCGGCGTGCGGCGAATTCCGCCGTAATGCCTTCCATCTCGCGCCGGTATTCGAGGTAATCGAGCGTTGCTTTCTGGTGCCGCGCGATCAGCTCCATCACCGGGCGTGTGAACACCTGGCCGATAACGTCTGAAACAAATGTGCCGCCGCCATGCTGGGTGTTGAGCAGGCCACGTCCTTCCAGCACCTTCAGCGCTTCGCGAAGGATGGGTCGCGAAACATCGAACTGCTTGGCCAACTCGCGTTCTCCCGGCAGCTTGTCGCCAACCCGCAGAATGCCCTCGAGAACCAGAACTTCGATCTGGTGAACCACTTCATCAGCCGTCCGGCTGTG
The DNA here is from genome assembly GCF_000154705.2 of Hoeflea phototrophica DFL-43. NCBI lineage: Bacteria > Pseudomonadati > Pseudomonadota > Alphaproteobacteria > Hyphomicrobiales > Rhizobiaceae > Parahoeflea > Parahoeflea phototrophica. Next base: position 1,102,454 of record NZ_CM002917.1, read on the forward strand.
CGCTATCCGTGCGAAAATGTCGGTTGGCATAGGCCTTTCCCGTCCTTTTAATTGACGCGACCGTATCAAGCGGCGGGAAAGGTGGTCAATAATTTTATCCAGTTTGTGTCAAGTTTCCGCGCCAGGCGCAAAAACTGGTAACGAGGTGAATGCAAATTTTCTGGCGGCTTGCTTGGCCGTTTTTACTCTGCCGCGTCAACACGGCGATTGCTGCTGCCCTCACTCCCGGTCGCGCCAGACTTTGGGGCGTGATTTTCGGTTGACGGAGCAGCTACGGCTGCGCCGGCACGCGGATCTCTGTCCCGCTGATCCCAATAGGGCACGGGACCATACAAATCCGCCAGGTAATCAATAAACACTCTCACTTTGGCGGGCAGGAACCGGCGGCTGGCATAGACGGCATGAATGGCGACATTGCGCGATCCTTCATAGGCGGGAAGCACCTGGACCAGTCGGCCGTCGGAGAGTTCGGCGCCGATATCCCAAGTCGATCTGAGCGCGATTCCCACACCGCCGATCACCGCCTCGCGAACCACTTCGCTTGAGTTGGTCTGCAACGGTCCGGTCGGCCGGTGGATCATGGATCCGCTGGGCCCTTCAAGCTTCCACGGGTCGTTGTTGTGTGGCGAAAGACAGACATGGCGCTCGAGATCCTCGAAGCTGTCCGGATTGCCGTTGCGCCGGATGTAATCAGCTGCGGCCACCAGAATTCGCCGCACTGGTGCCAATTTCCGCGCCACCAGACTTGAATCGCTCAATTCAGCGATACGGATAGCCAGATCATAGCCATCACCGACGATATCCACGAATTCGTCATGCAGCGTCAGATTGACGCCGAGATCGGGATTCGCCTGCATGAAAGCATTGATGTGCGGCGCGATGTGCATGCGGCCGAACGAGGTGGGAGCGGACACCTTGAGCACTCCACGCGCAAGTGCGGAGCGCCTTGAGACGAAGGCCTCGGCTTCTTCGATGCCGGCAAGAATGGCAACTACACGCTCGTAAAAACCCTGTCCTGCTTCGGTCAGTGAGATTTGTCGTGTGGTGCGTTGCATCAATCTGGTGCCAAGCCGGTCCTCCAGACGCCTGAGCCTTTTGGAGACCACGGCCGGCGAAAGGCCCAGTTCACGCCCGGCCGCCGACATCGAGCCGGCAGACACCACACGTGCGAAGATCTCGAGATCTCCCAGATTGTTCATTCTCGCTCATCTCCCGTTTGCAAGTCGATCTATGCTCATCCCTAAAGGTCTACGCAGGTTTGACCGGTTTGGATCATCAGCGAGGTCTGTTCAGCGGACCCTGTTCGGTTTGTCAGGGCCAAAGGCTGCGTTCATGGTTGTGTCCAATCCGATTTCGCATTGCCGCCGTGTGGATAAAGTGGTAAATAAAAAATACCAGTCGTTCATGTCGGGCCAGGATCAGCCTGCAGTTGAGCGCAAGGGAGGATAGCATGACAGACCTGATTGCCTTTCTGGAACCCAGCCGCTCAGTGATTGACCGCCGGCCGACGATCATTGCGGATCTGGCCGAATTGCTGCCCGAAGGCTGCCTGATCACCGAAGAGCGCGAGCTTGTTCCCTTTGATACGGATGCTTTCGTATCCTACAGGCGCATGCCGCTTGCAGTGGTGCTTCCCGAAACCACCGCGCAGGTGGCTGCGGTGATGAAATACTGCAACGACAATGCCATCCCGGTGATTCCGCGCGGAGCCGGCACATCGCTGTCGGGCGGTGCGATCCCGCAGGAAGACGCCGTGGTGATCGGCGTTTCGAAAATGAACCAGATTGTCGAGGTCGATTATCCCAACCGGACTGCAGTGGTACAGGCCGGAGTGACCAACATCTCGATCAGCCAGTCGGTGGATGCTGACGGATTTTTCTATGCGCCTGATCCCAGCTCGCAATTGGCCTGCACCATCGGCGGCAACATCGGCATGAATTCCGGCGGCGCCCACTGCCTCAAATACGGTGTGACCACCAACAATCTCTTGGGCGTCAAGATGGTCATGTTCGACGGCTCGATTGTTGAAATCGGCGGCAAGGCGCTCGATTCTGCGGGTTACGATCTGCTCGGCCTGATCTGTGGCTCTGAAGGGCAGCTGGGCATCGTCACCGAAGCCACGGTGCGCCTGCTTGCAAAGCCCGAGGGCGCGCGCCCGGTGCTGTTCGGATTCGAAAGCTCTGTTGCCGCTGGCGCCTGTGTCACCGAGATCATCGGCTCTGGCATTATTCCGGTGGCGATCGAATTCATGGACAAGCCCGCCATCGAGATCTGCGAAGCCTTCGCCCAGGCGGGATACCCGATGGACGTCGAGGCGCTGCTGATTGTCGAGGTTGAAGGCTCCGACGCCGAGATGGATGCGATGCTCGCGCGGATCATCGAGATTGCCCGCAAGCACGCTGTCAAGACGATCAAGGAAAGCCAGTCCGCCACCGAAGCCGCGTTGATCTGGAAAGGCCGCAAGTCGGCCTTTGGCGCCACCGGCCGCATTGCCGACTACATCTGCATGGATGGCACCGTGCCGCTCGGACAATTGTCCCATGTTCTGGAAAAGACCTCCGAGATCATCGATCACTACGGCCTGCGCGTCGCCAATGTGTTTCATGCCGGCGACGGCAACATGCATCCGCTCATCCTGTTCGATGCCAATGATCCGGAGGAGAGCATGAAGGCGGAAATGGCCGGCAACGACATTCTCAAGCTCTGCGTCGATGCCGGCGGCTGCCTGACTGGAGAGCATGGCGTTGGCATCGAAAAGCGTGACCTGATGCGTCACCAGTACACCGACGCCGATCTGGCGCAGCAGATGCGGGTCCGCGCCGCCTTTGATCCTCAGTGGATCCTCAACCCTTCCAAAGTGTTTCCGCTCGAGCGCCGCAATGGCAGCCAGCCCGGCGATCCCGTTCCAGACGCGGCTGCAGCCCCGGGAAAGACAGCAGCATGAGCGAGCCAGGAATCCAGTATCCCGAAACAGACGATGAGGTCGCCCGCATCGTATCCGAGGCGTGCGCTAACCGCAGGCCGATCGAGATCCGCGGTGGTGGCACGAAGCGCGGCTATGGCAGGCCATTGCAGGTCGCTTCGGCGCTGTCAGTGGAAAAGCTCTCCGGCATCACCAATTACGATCCGTCCGAACTGGTGATGGCCGCGCGCGCCGGGACCCCGCTTGAGGAGATTGAAGCAGCCCTTGCGCTCAACAAGCAGATGCTGACCTTCGAGCCGATGGACCACCGTCCGCTTCTGGGCGCCAGCGGTGTCCCCACCATCGGCGGCGTTTTCGCGGGCAACATCTCGGGCCCTCGGCGAATTTCCGCTGGGGCCGCGCGCGACAGCCTATTGGGTGTTCGCTTCGTCAATGGCTCAGGCGAAATCATCAAGAGCGGCGGCCGGGTGATGAAGAACGTCACCGGTCTCGATCTGGTCAAGCTGATGGCCGGCTCCTGGGGCACGCTGGGAGTGCTCTGCGAGGTCATCTTCAAGGTTTTGCCGCGACCCGAGACCATGGCCACCATTGTGGTCAAAGGACTCAATGATGCACAAGCCGCAGAAGCCATGGCGGCTGCGATGGGAATGTCTGTCGAGGTTTCAGGTGCCGCGCATCTGCCCGAAAGCGTTGTCCACAAGATCGCTGATGGTGCTCTGAAGGGCGGTCCTGCAACGGTTCTGCGGCTCGAGGGCCTTGAGCCGTCTGTCGCGGTGCGCAGGGAGCGGTTGGTCGAAGAAATGCACCGCCGCGGCGAAGTCTCGGTGCTGGATGCTGACGCGACAACCTCGGTGTGGCGCGACATTCGCGATGTCAAACCCTTTGCCGGTGCCAGTGCTGGCGTTAGCGTCAAACCGGTATGGCGCGTCTCGGTCGCTCCCTCCGCCGGTCATCAACTTGTTGCCGCGTTGCGGCTCAAGACCGGCGTCGATGCCTTTTTTGACTGGCAGGGAGGTCTCGTCTGGCTTCAGATGGAAGCCGACCCGGAGGCCGATCTGGTTCGCAAATACATCAAGGCGTTGGGCGGTGGTCATGCCACGCTGGTGCGCGCCGATGCCGCGACGCGCGCTGCCGTTCCGGTGTTCGAGCCGCAACCTGCGGCACTCGAAGCTCTCACCAAGCGGATTAAGGAGCAGTTTGATCCCCGTGCCATTCTCAATCCCGGACGGATGTCTTCGGCGGTGTGATAGATTTGAAGTCTCGAGATCAACTTCAGGAGTTCAACATGACCAATCAGGATCAGGCACCTGAACCACGCCAGACCGACCGCTGGCTGGAGCCGGGCAAGACCAATCTTCAGGTTATCTACATTCTCTATCTTGCGAGCTTCGTGATCGGCATCACCGGTCTTGTCGGCATCGTGCTGGCCTATCTCAATCGCGGCAAGTCGGCCCCCTGGCTCGAGAGCCATTACACCTGGGCGATCCGCACGTTCTGGATCGGCCTGCTTGGCTCATTCATCAGCTTCGTGCTGTTCTTTCTGGTCATCGGTATGTTCACGATCATTCTGGTCGCAATCTGGTTCATTGTCCGCATCGTGGTCGGGCTGCAGAAGCTCGGACGCAACGAGCCGATCGCCGATCCGCAAAGCTGGCTGCTCTAGACCTTTCGGCGACCTCTGAACGCCAGCGCCGGACATGTCGGGGCTTTTCAGACAAGCTCCATTGTTACAAGACCCGAGGACCGCACCATATGCAGACCAATTTCACCGCCGAGCAGCTCAAGGATTCCGGTGTTGCCGAATCCGAGAAGATCCTGCGCAAATGCGTGCATTGCGGTTTCTGCACTGCCACCTGCCCGACCTATGTCACGCTCGGCAACGAACTCGACAGTCCACGTGGCCGGATCTATCTGATCAAGGACATGCTGGAGAACGACCGGCCTGCGGACAAGCAGGTGGTCACCCATATCGACCGCTGTCTCTCATGCCTTGCCTGCATGACCACATGCCCCTCGGGCGTCAACTACATGCATCTGGTCGATCATGCCCGCGCCCATATCGAAAAGACCTATAAGCGGCCCCTGATGAACCGCATCACCCGTGGCCTGCTCGCCATGGTGCTGCCCTATCCCGGCCGTTTTAGGGCTTCGCTCTATGCGGCGCGGCTGGGCCGGCCCTTTGCCCCTCTGTTCAAAGCCTTGCCGGGCATGAAGCCGATGGCGGCGATGCTCGAACTCGCGCCATCCTTTGTTCCCGCACAATCGGATGTCGCCAAGCCGGGCGCCCACCCTGCGAGTGGCGAAAAGCGCGGCCGGGTCGCGATCCTGACGGGGTGCGCCCAGCCCGTTCTCAAGCCCGGCATCAACGAAGCCACGGTCAGGCTCTTGAACCGCATTGGTGTCGAGGTGGTTGTTCCGGAAGGGGAGGGCTGTTGCGGAGCGCTGGTCCATCACATGGGTCGCGAGCATGACGCTATGGAAGCCGCACGTCGGAATGTCGATGCCTGGACCCGCCAGATCGATGCAGGCGGCCTGGATGCCATCATCATCACCGCCTCGGGCTGCGGCACCACCATCAAGGATTATGGCTACATGCTGCGTGAGGACCCCGACTACGCCGGGAAGGCAGCCCATGTATCGGCGATTGCCAAGGACATCACCGAGTATCTCGCCGGCATCGAGATGCCTGAACCGGTCAATGGCGCCGATCTCGTTGTCGCCTATCATTCCGCCTGTTCGATGCAGCATGGCCAGAAGATCACCGTGCAACCCAAAGCGCTGCTCAAGGCTGCTGGCTTCACCGTCAAGGATCCGCCCGAGGGGCACCTGTGCTGCGGCTCGGCCGGAACCTACAACATCATGCAGCCCGAGATCGCCAGGACGCTGCGCGACCGCAAGGTCAAGAACATCGAGCGCACCAAGCCCGATCTCATCGCCACAGGCAATATCGGTTGCATGACCCAGATCGCCGGCGGAACAGATATCCCGATCATCCACACCGTGGAACTGCTCGACTGGGTCTATGGCGGCGAGAAACCCGCCGGAATGCCCGATGCGCCGGCAAAGGTCCAAAAGCTCGAAGCTGCCGAATAGAAGCTCCAGATTCAGGCCTACCAGTCAGGTCTCCAGACACAGAAAAAGCGGCGTGGTCGACACGCCGCCTTTTGAATTTCATTTAGTCCGGTTCGGAAATTCCGGCTCCGGTCAACCGCCGAAGATGCTGCCAAGAAGGTCCTGTCCGCGGTCAGTGTAAAGCTTGTCGGCGCCCCGGCCGCTGGGGCCGATCACGATCACCTTGGAGCCGACATCGGCACGCTTGTAGAGATGCTCGACATCCTTGTTCATCATCCGGATGCAGCCCGACGACATGTTCTGTCCGATGGTCCAGGGCTGGTTGGTGCCGTGGATGCGGAAAATCGTGTCGCGCCCGCCCCTGTAGAGATAGAGCGCCCGGGCACCGAGCGGATTGTTCGGTCCACCCTTCATGTAGGCGGGCAGAATCCGGCCCTTGCGGCGTTCGCGTGCGATCATTGTTGCCGGTGGGCGCCAGCTTGGCCATTCGGCCTTGCGTCCGACCTTCACGGTGCCGGACCACCCGAAGCCTTCACGGCCCACGCCGACGCCATAGCGGGTCGCGCGGTTGTTGCCTTCGACATAGTAGAGATACTTGGTGTTGGTATCGACGATGATGGTGCCGGGCTTTTCATTGGTCTGAAAGCGGACCTTCTTGCGCCAATATTTGGATTTTGGCTTCTTTGACTGGGTTTGAGCCGACGCCGGCTCCGCAAGCGGCGCAAGCAGAATTGCGCTTGCACCCGCAGTCAGCATGAAACGTCGTGATATGCGATTGGACATTGCCCTGATTTCCCCTCTTGGCTGGTTCGGCCTTGATGCGAAAGGTACCATTGATTTTGAGGGGATCAACCGTTTGTGCGAGCAAAGTCATAACGTGTTTGTGATCAATGCAACAAAAACGGCCCGGGATTTGTTCCCGGGCCGTTTGTCTGCAGTAGTGAGAAAGCACTGCGCCGCAGCTAGATCACGATCACCTTGGCGCCAACTTTGGCGCGCTCATAAAGTTCGGTGACATCCTCGTTGCGCATCCGGATGCAGCCCGAAGAGACCGCTTGGCCAATTGTCCAGGGCTGATTGGTGCCGTGAATGCGGTAAAGTGTCGAGCCGAGATAAAGTGCGCGTGCGCCCAGCGGATTGTCCGGGCCGCCTTTCATATGGGCCGGCAGGATCCGGCCTTCCTGCTCGCGAACACGCTTGATCATTGAAGCCGGTGGTCGCCAATCCGGCCACTCCGCCTTGCGGGTGATCCGCTCGGTGCCGCTCCAGGCGTGGCCTTGCTTGCCCACGCCGACGCCGTAGCGCCGCGCCTGGCCGTTGCCCATGACGTGGTACAGGAACCGTTCATGGGTGTTGATAATGATGGTGCCGGGCTTTTCGCCGCCATTGTAGGCAACCGTTTGCGGCAGAAACTGGGGGGCAAGCTGACGGGCCGGTTTTGGTTTGACCCGCGGAGCGGCTGCTGCTGCGACCTGCGTTGCCCGCCGTGGCTGTTCGGACAGCGAGCGCTGCTGGCGGACCACCGTGCGCGGCTGCTGCGGTTTGGTCCGGTAAACAACCCCACCGCGTGGCGCGGCCTGGCCACCAAGCTGCATCACCCATGGGGCTGAGAGATCCGGGCTCAGCACTACCGGCGGGCGTTGGCCGTAACGGTCGTTGGCAGTTGCGGGAGCGGTGAAAGCAGCAAGGCTCAAAGCCGCACTGGAGACAAGCACAGGCAGAATTCTCTTCATCGGACGGACCCCTTACGTTTCGTCACAATTGGGCCAGACACCAACCTGCTGATCATGAAGATGACCACAGGAAGGCTCTGGTTTCGCGATCATGCTGGGGCAGCAGTGGAATCAATTGGTGAATCACGACCGATTAAATGCGCGCTTTGCGGGAAAGCTTCTCTTAGGGTTATCGCCTGCTTGCCAAACGCGGTGAACGTCCGCTTAATTGCCCGCGATTCCCGGTTAACCATGTCGAATCGGGGGAATGAGGGAGCAAATCCATGGCGCACGAGAACGGCCTGATCATCGGCGAGGATGGCCGCACGCGCTGTTTCTGGCCTGGCAATCTGCCTGATTATCTCGACTATCACGATCACGAATGGGGCCGTCCGGTTGCCGATGACACACGGCTGTTTGAGAAGATCTGCCTGGAAGGGTTTCAGTCAGGCCTGTCCTGGCTCACCATTCTGCGCAAGCGCGAGAATTTCCGCGCGGCGTTTGCCGGCTTTGATTTCCACAAGGTCGCCTGCTTTGATGATCAGGACGTAGAACGCCTGGTGAGCGACGCCGGGATCATCCGGCACCGCGGCAAGATTGTCTCGACCATCAACAACGCCAAGCGCGCCATCGAAATGGCCGAGGAGTTCGGCTCGCTCGCCGCCTATTTCTGGAGCCACGAACCGGGGCCTGATCAGCGGCCGCCAACAGTGGACTATGCCATCCTGCGGGCCAATCCCACGACCGAGGTCTCGACCCGGATTTCCAAGGATCTGAAAAAGCGCGGCTGGAGCTTCGTCGGCCCGACCACCGTCTATGCCTTCATGCAGGCGATGGGGCTGGTCAATGATCATATTGAAGGCTGTTGCTGCCGTGCCGAGGTCGAGGCCCTTCGCGCCGCTCTCAAGCGGCCGGGCGGGGTGGCATGAGTCCGGAGGATCTCAAGACGCTGATCCTGAGCGTCGCCGAACGCACACCGGAGATCGGTCCGCTTGAAGAGAGCCTCAAATGGGGCGAACAGAGCTTCACTCCGGCGAAACGCAATGTCGGAAGCTCGGTGCGGATCGCGCCGCGCGACAATGGCGATGTGGCGCTGATGTTCATCTGCCACACCAATCTGGTCGAGGAGTTCCGCGGGCTCTATCCCGATGGGCTTGTCTTCGAGGGCAACCGGGCCATTGTACTCTCGGAGGGCTTTGAGACTGACCAGGCCGGGCTTGAGCACTGCATCGCGCTGGCGCTGACCTACAAATTGCGCAAGCGGCAAAGACCGGCCTGAAATCAGCCGCGTCTCTGCTTGGCGAGGATCGCCAGCGCCACCCCGCCCAAGATCAGCACCGATGAAACTGCCAGCCGCAATGTCCAAGCTTCGGCGAGAAACAATGTTCCACCGAAGGCCGCGATCACCGGCACAGTCAATTGCACGATTGCGCCCTGCGTGCCGCCGATCTGCTTGAGAACCCGGTACCACAACGCGTAACCGATGCCGGATGTGACAGCGCCTGAAAGGACTGCCAGAACCAGCCCGCTGCCCGTTGCATGAACCGGCAATCCTGCGATGGCGACCAGCACCCCAAGCGGGGCAAGAAAGACTACCGAACGCAGAAAATTGTCCGCCGTGGCCTTGAGCGGATCCGGCAAGCCCCGGCCTCTGAGCGAATAGGCGCCCCAGGCGATCCCGGAAACGGCCATGGCAGCGGCCGCCAGCGGATCGGGCGCCGCAAGCCCGGGCGAGACCAGCCAGATGAAGGCACCAAAGGCGGTGAGCAATCCAAGCCATTCGAGCGGCGAGGGCCGGTCGCCTTCCTTCAGGCTCCAGCCGATCATGGTGGCCTGGACGCAGGCAAACAGAATGAGCGCACCCACGCCTGTATCAAGCGCCACATAGGCGTAGGAAAACGCTGCTGCGTAGACAAACAGCGCAAATGCCGAGCTCCAGGATCCGGAACGCGCCAGCTCGGACTGGCCGCGCCGCGCCATGCTGAACCAGACAATGAGCGCCAGCGCCACGGCACCTGCGATCAGCCGCACCGCAGAATAAGTTGCTGGATCGATCAGCGGTGTCTCGCCCGATCCGATTGCCATCCGCCCGAGCACGGAATTGGCCGCAAAGGCGGTCATCGTCAGGGCCGTGAGGAGAATGAGGCGCAAGGAAGGGCTTTCGAACGGAGATGACGGTGGAATCGGGCCGCCGGAGTTGGTCAACAATCACCGCTCCCGCAGCCCTTGTCGAGTTGCATCGCCGGATTTGATGTCCTGCGTGGCACGCCGGACGTTGCCGGAAACCGGCTGCGGGTCTACACTTTGTCCCGGAGGGGCGACAACACTTTCATTTCGAGGAACTGATCATGTTGAAACTCGCCACGAAAATACTGGTATCCGCATCTTTTTGCCTGGCTGCGCTGGCCCCGGCTCAGGCCTTGCCGGTGATGCCGCTCAAGCAGGTCCCGGCCGCGCTCGCATCCGCCGATGTGGTCGATGTCCATTACAAGCGGCGCGGCGGGTTCTACCGTCATCACAAGCGCCACTACTACAATGGTCATCGGGGCTACCGGCACCACCGATACGGATATCGTCACTACAACGGCTATTGGTTTCCGCCTGCAGCCTTTGCGCTGGGCGTGATCATCGGCAGCCAGTCCCATGGCGGTGGTTATGGCGTCCGGCCCGGCTACACCCACCCGCGGCATGTGCGCTACTGCTACGACCGCTACCGGTCCTACCGGGCCTATGACAACACGTTCCAGCCCTATCACGGCCCGCGCAAACAGTGCCGTTCGCGCTACTTCTGACCATCCAGGAACGAAACCCGGCCTGAGACAGGGCGCATCTGCCCTGCTCAAGCCTTGCAGCCAAAGGGCCTGTCGGTTAGGAGAAGCGCGACAACGCAGTTCTCTTTTCCCAGGCCCTTTTTCATGTCCGACAAGAAGCAGAAGCAAAAGAAGCCTCAGAAGCTCAAGGCCCGCCTGGCGCGCGGTTTTCCGGATCGCTCGCCCGGAGACATCCGAGCCACAGATCAGATGATGGCGAAGATCAGAACCGTCTATGAGCGCTTCGGCTTCGAGCCGGTGGAAACGCCCTTTGTCGAATACACCGATGCGCTGGGCAAATTCCTGCCGGATCAGGACCGTCCCAATGAAGGCGTGTTCTCGTTTCAGGACGATGACGAGCAGTGGCTCTCGCTGCGCTATGATTTGACAGCACCGCTGGCCCGCCACGTTGCGGAAAACTTCAACGACATCCAGCTGCCCTACCGCACCTATCGTGCCGGCTGGGTGTTCCGCAACGAGAAGCCCGGCCCCGGCCGTTTCCGCCAGTTCATGCAGTTCGACGCCGACATCGTAGGCGCGCCGGGCGTCCAGGCCGACGCCGAAATGTGCATGATGATGGCCGACACCATGGAAGCGCTCGGCATCGCGCGCGGCGACTATGTGATCCGGGTCAACAACCGCAAGGTGCTCGACGGCGTGATGGAAGCCATCGGCCTTGGCGGCGAAGACAATGCAGGTAAGCGCCTCACCGTGCTGCGCGCCATCGACAAGCGCGACAAGTTTGGCATCGAGGGGGTCAAGCTGCTGCTCGGTCCGGGGCGCTGGGATGGCGGCAAGGAAGGTGAGGGTGATTTCACGCCGGGGGCTGGGCTGGATCATGAAACAATCAACAACGTGATCTTATGTCTCCGCGATCCGCTCGCGGTGATAGCTCAAGGTGGCGGTTGGGCGAATGCGTCCATTAGCACCGGCCTCGGGGAGCTGAATACCATTGAAGAGATTGTGGTTGCTTCAGGCTACGGTCCGGACCGCATCAAGATCGACCCCTCCGTCGTCCGCGGTCTCGAATATTACACCGGTCCGGTCTTCGAGGCCGAACTCCTCTTCGACGTCACCAACGAAAAGGGCCAGACCGTGCAGTTCGGCTCCGTCGGCGGCGGTGGCCGTTACGATGGTCTGGTCTCGCGCTTCATGGGCCAGCCTGTGCCCGCCACCGGCTTTTCCATCGGCGTTTCGCGGCTGATGACGGCGCTCAAGAATCTCGGCAAGCTCTCGGGCGAGGCAGCCTCGGGCCCGATCCTGGTCACCATAATGGACCGCGACCGCATCGGCGATTACGCGAAGATGGCGCAGGAGCTCAGAACCGCGCTCAACCCCCTGGGTGGCGACGGCCAGCCGACAGGCCCCACCATCCCGGTTGAGCTGTTCCAGGGCAATCCCAAGGACTTCCCCAAGCAGCTGCGCTACGCCGACCGCCGCGGTTCGCCCATCGCCATCATCCAGGGCGGCAACGAGAAGGAAGCGGGCAAGCTCATCGTCAAGGATCTGATCGAGGGCAAGCGCATCGCCGAGACCATCACTGACAATGCCGAATGGCGCGAGGCCAAGGCCGGAGAGCACCTTGTCGACGAGGCGGATCTGGTCATCACCGTCAAACGCGTGCTCGCCGAACAGGCCTCGGATGGTCAGGAAATCTGACGTGGAAGCCATTTATCCATTTCAAAAGAAAGACCCCTCCCCAACCCCTCCCCACAAGGGGGAGGGGCTTAACCCAGCTCGTCCTTCAAGTTTAGCCCTCAAGCTTCGTTCGATGGCTGCTGGCTTTCTCGGCGTGGAGTTACGACGGACTAGCCCCTCCCCCTTGTGGGGAGGGGTTGGGGAGGGGTCTTCTTCAGGATGTGTTGGGGAGGGGCCTTTTTTGTGACCCAGGCCGGACTTCCCACATTTGCCGATGAGCTAGCGCTTGCGCTTGACGCGCTTGAGGCTGGCCGTGTCGACATCCCGGTGATCCAGCCGGCCGAGCCGTTTCTCGACATGGCTGGCGAGGATCTGCGCCGCCGTATCTTCTTGACCGAAAGCGAAACCGGCGAAAGCCTCTGCCTGAGGCCCGAATTCACCATTCCGGTCTGCCGCGCCCATATCGCCGAGAGTGTCGGCACGCCGCGCCGCTATTCCTATCTCGGCAAGGTGTTCCGCCAGCGCCGCGACGGCGCCAACGAGTTCTTCCAGGCAGGCGTCGAGGATCTGGGCGAACCCGATGAGGCACGTGCCGATGCGCGCGCGGTCTCCGACGCCCGCACGTTGGTCTCCAGTTTTGCGCCCGGGAATGCACTTACGGTCACGATCGGCGATCAGTCGGTGTTCGAGGCTGTGGTTGCGGGTCTTGGGCTGCCGGCCGGTTGGCAGAAGCGGTTGATCCATGCCTTCGGCAACGAACAGGCGCTCAACGCCATGATCGCCCGGCTCGCAAGTCCCGATGAATCGGCAGCTCTCGATGACACGGTCGCGGGGTTCCTCGCCGCCGGCGACGCATCCGGGCTCGAGAAGCATATCGAAAGCGTGATGGAAGCCACCGGCTATTCGACCCACGCCAGCCGCTCGCCTGCCGAGATCACCGCCCGACTGATGGACAAGCAGGCGCTTGCCTCCACCCGGCTGTCGCCAGATGCACTTGATGCGCTCAAGACGTTTCTTGCGCTGGATGTTCCGCTCGACCGCGCGGCAGAAACACTCGCGGCGTTCGCCAGCAGCGCCGGGCTCGACATCCGGTCTGCCCAGACCAGTTTCGAAGCCCGACTCGATGCCCTGTCGGAGCGCGGCGAGGACCTTTCCAGCATCCATTGGCGCGCAGCCTTTGGCCGTCCTCTGGATTACTACACCGGTCTGGTTTTCGAGATCGCAGCGGGCGGGGCCAATCTGGTTCTTGCCGGTGGCGGCCGCTACGACCGGCTGATGGCGCTGCTCGGTGCGCAGGCCCCGATCCCGGCCGTTGGCTTTTCGCTCTGGCTCGACCGGATTGAAACCGTGAGGGCAGGATCATGACGGTGGCGCCGGAAACACTGACCATCGCGCTGCCATCCAAGGGCCGGATGAAGGACGACGCGATTGCAGTCTTTGCCCGCGCCGGGTTGACGGTCACCGCGATCGGCAATGACCGCAGCTATCGCGGCCGCCTCGAGGGCATTGACGGAGTCGAGGTGGCGTTCCTCTCGGCTTCGGAGATTGCCCGGGAACTGGGGGCAGGGGCGGTTGATCTCGGTGTCACCGGCGAGGATCTGGTGCGCGAAAGCCTGCCCCGCGCCGACGAGCGGGTGGAGGTCGCAGTCCGGCTCGGCTTCGGCAATGCAGATGTTGTCGTGGCAGTTCCCGATATCTGGAAAGACGTCGACACCATGGCGGATCTTGGCGATGTGGCTGCGGATTTCCGCGCCCGCCATGGTCGCCGTCTGGCGATTGCCACCAAATACTGGCGTCTGACACAGAGCTTCTTTTCGACCCGCCACGGCATTCAGCTCTACCGGATTGTCGAGAGCCTTGGCGCCACCGAAGGCGCGCCGGCCTCAGGCGCTGCCGACATCATTGTCGACATCACCACCACCGGGTCGACGTTGAACGCCAATCATTTGCGGGTTCTTTCAGACGGCGTGATCCTGAAGTCTGAAGCCTGCCTGGTGCGGGCGAGAAAGCCCGGCCATGATCAGGATCCGCGAATCTCGAAGCTGATCTCCGCCCTGCGCGCTGCCGCTCCGGCGTAAGTATTCTCCGCCAAATGTTTTGGCGGCAGCGCCCGAAACCCCAAAAAAAAGGCCGCCTCTTGTGGAGGCGGCCTGGACACTGGGGGATCGGGAACCACAGGGTCCGTAGCCGTCACAGGATGTCAGATCGGGGGGAACATCGCCTGTGACTTGTATTGCTCTACGCCCCAGATATCAGTCTGGATCACCAGATCTGCAATTTTTTGATGTGGCCCTCACGTCCATGTTTCATCTGGCCGCAGCGGGCTATTCCCGAACTCTTTTGAGCATCGCGCGGCCAAACGGAACCAGTCCGGCCTCACCCAGAAAATGCGGCGTTGTCACCAGCCGGATGGACTGCCGGGGCTGGGTATCCAGATTTTGGGCGGTGTAGCTTTCGCCGCTGTCGGTACCGCTGTCCCAGGCCCAGAGCGTGATCTCCTGCTGTTCAATCCACTTATCGTCCTGGATCAGGGAGACATCGGCGGCCCCTGTGAACCAGTCCGGGCTTGGCGCGATCATGGTGACGAAGGAAAGCAGCGGATGCGACTTCTTCGCGGTGATTGTCATCGTCACCTGGCCGGGAACCTTTTTCAGCGCACCAGCCTCGATGATCGCATCAAGACGATCGCGCCGTTGAGCTTCCGCCATTTCGGCTTTCATGATGGATGTGCGGCCGTTTTCGGCCACCAGTTCCAGACCACTGGAAGCGGTATCGCCATCTCTGAACATCGTGTAGCGACCATGATGTGTTGCTGCGAGCACGCTTGAAAGGTGCGCACCCAGCGGAAACTCCAATGGATTGGTTTCCGCGCTCCAGGTGATGTCCAGCTCTAGTTGGTATGTCGCTGTCTCGTCCGCATCCATGGCCGAGATTGGTGCCACCAACAACATCAATGCTGCAATCGTGCCGATCGACGTTCGTGAAACTGCTTGTCTTGACCCCATAAACCCGTCTCCCCTGTTTTGCTTACTATCTTGTCCGGGTTCATATTGCCCAGTGCAAGCCTCACTTTCAAATGACGGTTTTGCGAGCCCGCGCAAGAATTACGCTCACGGGAATGCGATTGGGGCGCCGTCAGATAAAAACGGCCCCCGGGTTTCCCCGGAGGCCGCTTGAATGATGGGTTTGGCTGTAAACCAGATTTAGGCGCGTCGGGCGTCCACGGACCATGCGCCCGGGCCGCTGACGGCGAGTGCCAGGAAGCCGCCGGTGATGGCGAGGTTCTTCATGAACATGATCATCTGCATCTGATCTTCCGGCTGGAAGTGCGCGAGAAAGCCCGATGCGATGCAGAAAGCGGCCAGAGCCCATGCAACGTAGCGGGTGAAGAAGCCGGCCAGGATGGCCAGGCCACCGAGAAGCTCCAGCGCAATCACAAGCCAGACAGTAACCGAGGCAAGCGGAATGCCCAGGCTGCTCATGTAGCCGGCAGTCCCCTCGACGCCATTGAGTTTGCCGTAACCGGCCGTGATAAAGATGACGCTGAGCAGTATGCGCGCAACAAGAAGTTGAAGGTTGGACGACATGTGATTCTCCGTTGGGTAAATTCTCAGCTTCAATAGCGCTATCACCCAAACTACGAAAGATGAACATACAGAAACATATTGTTCACAAAATAGCTACCAATGCATCGTCCCCGGTGCGCCCTTGATCGGGCCTTTGATGTTTGGCGTCACCCACCCACCGTAAAAGTTTCCCGGTTGGGGGATCACCCGGACACCATCCACGAGAATCTCGTCCATCGGCTCGGCGTAAAGGGCCAGATGGTCTCGCAGCTGGGCATATCGGGGGTCCGGCTCGCGATAGGTCCATGCCGCGCGCTCAGCCACATGGTCGCCGGCCACCAGATCAAAATAATTGGCCTGCCCCTTCCATTCGCACCTCGTTTGCCGTCCGTGCGACGGGCGCAACGCGTCTTTGGCAAACGCATCGATGGGCAGATAGAACGTTGGAGGATGATAGGTCTCCAGAATGCGGAAACCAATCTCCGACTGGACGATCAATTCACCTCCGAAACGCACCAGCACAGAGCAGTTGAACGGCTCGATCGCCGGCGGTCTGGGGTAATCCTCAACGTTCTCAGGTTCTGCCACATACATTCACCATCTCCTGTACCCAATAAGATGGGGCGAATCTCAAGAAAGCAAGGAAGGGCAAACCCAAACCAATTGACGCGAGGATCCGGACGGGATCTTCTCACCCGACTATGGAACTGGCTTGATCAGAAAATCCGAAACGATGCGCGAGCGCTTTGTCCGGTGGCAGGACTCTGCCGCACGCCTTGATCTGCGGGACAGCTTGCAAGGGTTACTGGTTGAAAACACCTATGGTCTGTTCGACCTTGAAACTGGCGAACACGAAAACACCCTCAATCGTACCGCCGCCCATGTCCGAAAAATCCGACGATTCCCCAATGCACATCACGGGAACATGGCTCTTGTCATCCATGACAATGGTGGTCGAGAAACAAAAGGACGAAGAGACCATGGCAGCCTTTTCGAACAGTTCAAGCACGTGTTGGCGATGTTCGGGATCGTAACACTGTACCAGATTGAGAAGCCCGATATTGGAATTTCCGTTTAGCTCGTGATGTTGCTGTGCGGTTGGACCCAGCCGGAACACGCCGGTTGAGAGGTCGGCTGTCCACCTTTCGAAACGGCAAAAACGCGAGATAAGGTCATAGTCGGGCGCAGCAAAATTCTGCGACTGCGCAGCAAAATCGAATGTATTGTTTGATTTTGTGATCTTGAACAAGACCGGCTCCGGGCATCTGGTAGCTGAATTTACTTCATTTATCCTGCAATTCCCAAAACGAATCATTCGCTATCAGGGTGAGCCTGATTGAACTCTGCTGCGCACCCGCGCGGCTCGCGGGAAGCACAAAGACATTATTCAAGCTCCAAAAAACGCGACAAACAGGCAGCCCGGTTCGTGTAACCCGGCACTCCAAATGAATCAATCGCATCCTTTATCTTCGGTTAAAGTTTAAAATACTGTTAAATTGGGAAGGAAATCTATTGCCAGATTTAGCACCTTGCGAAAGTAAACGAAAAAAGGGTGGTCCGAAGACCACCCCAATCGTGAACCCCTTCTACTGCGCCGCGCAAAATGATCGCGAAGTGCGTGTGAGGAGCAAGGCTTGCAGGCTGCAAGCAAGAGGCGTGAAGCCTCTTACATCATGCCGCCCATGCCGCCCATTCCGCCCATGTCAGGCATGCCGCCGCCAGCTGCACCTTCCTTCTTAGGAAGTTCAGCAATCATGGCTTCGGTGGTGATCAGCAGGCCAGCAACCGAAGCTGCGTCCTGGAGTGCGGTGCGCACGACCTTGACGGGATCAACGATGCCCATGGTGATCATGTCGCCATACTCACCGGTCTGGGCATTGTAGCCGAAGGTGTCGCTCTTCTGGTCGAGGATCTTGCCCACGACGATCGAAGCTTCATCACCAGCGTTTTCTGCGATCTGGCGGCAAGGTGCCTGCAGAGCGCGGCGAACAATGTTGATGCCGGCTTCCTGGTCGGCATTGGCGCCCTTGACCTTGATCGCACCCGAAGCGCGCAGAAGCGCGGTTCCGCCACCAGGCACGATGCCTTCCTGAACAGCAGCGCGGGTCGCGTTGAGCGCGTCGTCGACGCGGTCCTTGCGCTCCTTGACTTCCACTTCCGTGGAGCCGCCAACGCGGATAACGGCAACACCGCCGGCCAGCTTGGCCAGACGTTCCTGCAGCTTTTCACGGTCGTAGTCGGAAGAAGTTTCCTCGATCTGGGCCTTGATCTGAGCGATCCGGCCTTCGATTTCCTTCTTCTTGCCAGCGCCATCAACAATGGTGGTGTTTTCCTTGGTGATCGAGACCTTCTTGGCGCGGCCAAGCATTTCCAGGGTCACGTTTTCGAGCTTGATGCCGATGTCCTCGGAAATCACCTGGCCGCCGGTCAGGATCGCGATGTCTTCGAGCATTGCCTTGCGGCGGTCGCCGAAGCCAGGTGCCTTGACGGCTGCGATCTTGAGGCCGCCGCGCAGCTTGTTGACCACGAGGGTCGCAAGCGCTTCGCCTTCAACGTCTTCCGAGATGATCAGAAGCGGCTTGGAAGTCTGAACAACCGACTCGAGCACCGGCAGCATTGCCTGAAGGTTCGAGAGCTTCTTTTCGTGAAGCAGGATGTAGGCATCTTCCAGTTCGGCAACCATCTTGTCGGGATTGGTGACGAAGTATGGCGACAGGTAGCCGCGGTCGAACTGCATGCCTTCGACGACTTCCAGTTCGCTTTCAGCGGTCTTGGCTTCCTCGACGGTGATCACGCCTTCATTGCCAACGCGCTGCATGGCTTCGGCAATGTCCTTGCCGATCTGTGTTTCGCCATTGGCAGAGATCGTGCCGACCTGCTCGACTTCAGCGGAGGTCTTGATCTTCTTGGCCTTCTTGAGAAGGTCAGCGATGACTTCGGTCACGGCCAGATCGACGCCGCGCTTCAGGTCCATTGGGTTCATGCCGGCAGCAACAGCCTTGGCGCCTTCGCGAACGATCGCCTGGGCTAGAACGGTTGCAGAGGTGGTGCCGTCACCGGCGATGTCGTTGGTCTTCGACGCAACTTCACGCACCATCTGTGCGCCCATGTTTTCGAACTTGTCTTCCAGTTCGATTTCCTTGGCAACGGTCACGCCGTCCTTGGTGATGCGCGGAGCGCCAAAGGACTTGTCGATGATGACGTTGCGGCCTTTCGGGCCGAGCGTTACCTTCACCGCATCGGCGAGGATGTCGACGCCGCGCAGCATTTTCTCGCGAGCGGTACGACCGAATTTAACTTCTTTAGCAGCCATTTCACTTAACTCCCGGGCCTTGGCCCATCGTGTTGAGGCATTAATTTGATTTCGAATTCAAGGGGTTTTCGGATTAACCGAGGACACCCATGATGTCGCTTTCCTTCATGATCAGAAGGTCTTCGCCATCAAGCTTGACTTCGGTGCCGGACCATTTGCCGAACAGCACGCGGTCGCCAGCCTTGACGTCCAGGGCGACGAGCTTGCCGGCATCGTCACGGACGCCCGTGCCAACAGCAATGACTTCGCCTTCCTGCGGCTTTTCCTTGGCGGTATCCGGAATGATGATCCCGCCTTTGGTTTTCTCTTCGGACTCGACACGACGGACGACAACGCGGTCGTGGAGCGGACGGAACTTGGTTTTTGCCATTGTCTATATTCCTCGATCGAATGACATTAGCGGCTGAGGGCCCTGAATTGAGCCTCATGAAGATGCGTTAGCACTCACTCCTCGCGAGTGCTAACGGGGCGGAGATAAGGATGCGTTCTGGAAGTGTCAAGGGATTGGCCAGCGATTCGATGTCCGGTTTTTTGCGCTCAAGACGCAAAATGCGATCCGGCTCTTGTATTCGGGCACAAGCTGCGCGACATCCTTTCTCGCAAAAGGAACTGTCACATATGCCACGCAAGATCACCGACCTGGATCAGCTGACCGAGCATGCCGACGTGCTGCTGTGCGACGTATGGGGCGTCATACACAACGGCGTCAACCCCTTTCCGCTGTCGGTTGAGGCGCTCAAAGCGGCGCGTGCACGCGGCCAGGCAGTCATTCTGATTACCAATTCGCCCAGGCCGGCCCAGGGCGTAATCCGGCAATTCGAGACCATCGGTGTCGATCCCGAGTGCTGGGACGACATTGTCACCTCGGGTGATGTGACGCGCCAGCTGGTCTCTGAAGGACCGAAACAGATTTATTTTCTCGGGCCCGAGCGCGATATGGCGCTGGTCGAAGGGCTCGACGTCGAGCTGGTAGATCCCGGCGCCGCCAAGGCCGTTCTGTGCACCGGCCTGTTTGATGACGAGACCGAGCAGGCGGAGAACTACCGGAGCTTGCTGCAGGGATTCAAGGCGCGCGATCTGCCGTTCATTTGTGCCAATCCGGACCGGGTGGTCGAGCGCGGCGACCGTTTGGTGCCATGCGCTGGTGCGATCGCGGATCTCTATGCGGAATTGGGGGGCGAAACCCGGATTGCAGGCAAGCCGCATGCGCCGATCTACCGTGAGGCAATGGCACGCGCCCAGGCGCTGCGCGCCGGCGTTGACAAGTCGAGAACCCTGGCGATCGGCGACGGTGCCTCCACAGACATTCGCGGCGCGCTCGACAATGGTTTTGAGGCGGTCTTCATTGCCCGCGGTATTCATGCCCGGCATTACATTTCCGGCCGTGCCACCGACGAGACCCGTTTGCAGGCGTTTCTGGATGCGGAGGGCCTGGCTCCCGCATTCTGGATGGAATGGCTTGCCTGAGCGGAGCATGATGGGGCGGAAAATGGCGCGGCGATTTCACGATGTCAGCGGTTTTGCAGGCGAACTCAAGCATGGCGTGGTTGCGATCGGCAATTTCGACGGAATGCATCGCGGTCACCAGGCCGTTCTGGCGCGTGCAACGGAGACAGCGGCAAGCCTGGGTGCGCCGGCATCCGTTCTCACCTTTGAGCCGCATCCACGCACGGTGTTCCGTCCCGATGAACCGGTGTTCCGGCTCACGCCTGCGCCGATGAAGGCAAGGATTCTGGGGCAACTGGGCTTTGATGCCGTGATCGAGCATCCTTTCAGCAAAGCGTTTTCCTCGCAAAGTGCTCAGGAATTTGTCACCAACATTCTGTGTGGTCACCTTGGAGTCCGCCATGTGGTGACAGGCTTCGATTTCCATTTCGGCAAGGGCCGGGAAGGCAATCCCGATTATCTGATGCAGGCTGGCGAGCAGCACGGTTTTGGAGTGACGCTGGTCGATGCCTTCAGCGACGAGAACGGTGATGTGGTCTCCTCCAGCAGGGTGCGTGAAGCTCTGGCTGCAGGCGATGTTGCGCTCGCCGCCGGCCTTTTAGGCTATCGCTATGCGGTGTCGGCTGAGATTCTTCACGGCAAGAAACTTGGCCGCACGCTTGGATATCCGACCGCCAATATGGCGCTGCCACCCGAGACCGCGCTAAGGCCGGGTATCTATGCTGTGCGTTTCCGGCGGGCCAATGGCGCGGTCTATGATGGCGTCGCAAGCTTCGGACGTCGTCCCACGGTTGATAAGGACGGCGCGGATTTGCTGCTTGAAACCTACCTGTTCGACTTTGCCGGCGATCTCTACGGCGAGACCTGCACGGTTTCGCTGGTGTCCTATCTTCGCGGCGAAGAGAAATTCGACGGCCTCGATCCATTGGTGGCGCAAATGAAAACCGATGAAGCCGAGGCGAGGGCGGTTTTGGAAACCATCGCACCGCTTTCGCCGCTTGATGCGGCGCTCAACTTCGAGACCGCAACATGATCGGCGGCAAGTCGCGGCGTATCCTGATCACCGGCGGTAATGCCGGGATCGGACTGGCGCTCGCCAAAAGATTTGCCGGACGGCATCAGTTGCTGCTTTCAGGACGCAAGCCGCACGAAGACGTGGCCGAACTGATCCCCGCAGGCAGCGCCTACATTGTCGCCGATCAGAGCCAGCCTGAAGCCTCTGCATCTGCGCTTGTCGAAGGCATTCGCGAACAGGGCTGGGACGGGCTCGACAATGCCGTGCTCAACGCCGGCATTGGCCTGGCGCCAAAGAGCGGCATCGACACCACCGAAGCGATCCGGCAGACGCTCGATGTCAATCTCGCCGCCGCCATCGCACAGGCCCGGGCGCTGTATCCGTTTCTGGAAAAGTCCAGAGGCACGCTCACGCTGGTGGGGTCGGTCGCACACAAGGGATCGGCCACAATTCCCGCCTATGCCGCCTCCAAGGCAGGGCTGCATGGCCTTGCCCGTGCACTCCGGTCCGAATGGGGCGGGCAGATTGCGGTGCAGATCATCCACCCTGGACCCACAAAGACCGACATGCACGACAAGGCCGGCTATGATCCGGGCCGGATGCGCGCCTTGTTTCTAAGTGTGGACGATGTCGCCAAGATGATGGCCTCTGCAATTGCGGGACGGCGTTCGCCGGTCACCACCTCCTGGGTGCGATTTCTCAATGGCGGTTCGTTTACGGGACGGGGCCTATGAGCATGTCTGGAAAGCGCGCGCTCGTCACCGGCGGCAGCGCCGGGCTTGGGGCTGCCTGTGTTCGCTGGTTGCAGGCCCATGATTTCCATGTGGTCTCGCTTGACCGCAACCCGCCAGCCTCAACCGGCAATGGTCAAATGAGCGATGCCGACGCTTCACAATACATACAGTGCGATCTGTCCGATCGCGCGCAACTTGACGCAGCGCTTGGCAACATCATGGCCGAAGGTCCGTTCGATCTGGTGGTTCTCAATGCTGGGATCAGCGCTACCGGCCGCTTCGAGGCGATCAGTCTCAATGCTCATCTTGATGTGTTGCGTGTCAACACCGAGGCCCCGATGATCACTGCCGCGCGGCTTCTGGAAGCCCAGGCACTGCGGCCGGGTGCGGCGATGGTCTTTGTGTCGTCGTTGTCGCATTTCACCGGGTATCCCGGAGCGGCCAGCTATGGTGCCTCCAAGGATGCTTTGGCGGTCTTTGCCAAGGGGATGCGCAAGGTTGCGAAAGCCCGTGGCGTCTCGATCACAGTCGCCTTCCCGGGTCCGTTGCGCACCGACCATGCCGAGCAACATGCGCCCAAGGGGGCAGACGCCAGCAAGCGCATGGATCCCGACAAGGCCGCTCAGGCGATTCTGACCGGCACGATCTCGGGGCGCAAAACCGTTATCCCGGGCCTGCCAAACCGTATCTTCGCCATTCTTGGCCGCATTGCGCCCAAGCCGGTGACCGCCTTGATGCGCCAGCTGATTTACAAACGGCTGGCGCCTTAGCCTATCGCGATCAAAGCGAGGCATCGAATGGGTGTGCAATGTTCTTTTCATGGACTGCAAAAACCAGTATGAACCCATCCATGACCACGGCCGTCCCGATCACAGGCTTTCAGCCGATACGAATTATGGTCCCGGTTTCCCGCTGAGCGAACGGCTCGCTGGAGACCGGGCATTTCGGCGTGACTGCGCGCCTCGCTTCAGACTTTCCCGACACATGTCCACCACGGGCCCACCGCCCACAAGATTGCGACACCATGACCGACACCACCGATACACTCGACTATTCCAAGACGCTCTACCTGCCTGAAACCGAATTCCCGATGCGCGGCGGCCTGCCCAAGAAGGAGCCCGAACTCGTGGCCCGCTGGCAGGAAATGCGGCTTTACGACAAGCTGCGCGCCAGTGCCGCCGGCCGGCCCAAATATGTGCTGCATGACGGCCCGCCCTACGCCAATGGCAACATCCATATCGGCCACGCGCTCAACAAGATCCTGAAAGACGTGATCACCCGCTCGTTCCAGATGCGCGGGTTTGATAGCAACTATGTGCCGGGCTGGGACTGCCACGGCCTGCCGATCGAATGGAAGATCGAGGAAGAAAACTACCGTTCCAAGGGCAAGGAGAAGCCCAATCTCAAGGAATCGGCGGCGATGATCGAGTTCCGCAAGGAATGCCGCGCCTATGCCGAGCATTGGGTTGGAGTCCAGTCGGAAGAGTTCAAGCGTCTGGGCATCGAAGGCGATTTCGACAAGCCCTACAAGACCATGGATTTCAAATCCGAAGCCCGCATCGCCGGCGAGCTGCTCAAGATCGCCAAATCCGGCCAGCTCTATCGCGGTTCCAAGCCGATCATGTGGTCGGTGGTCGAACGTACAGCGCTCGCTGAAGCCGAGATCGAGTATCAGGCCTATGAGAGCGACACGATCTGGGTGAAGTTTCCTGTGGTGCGTGCGCTTGCGACAGACACATCTGAGCAGGCAACCGCAGGCGTAGGTTCGGACCAAATTGATAGGCATCATTCTAAGGCGGGACTGCTCAAAGATGCCTCAGTCGTCATCTGGACGACCACGCCCTGGACCATCCCTGGCAATCGTGCGGTCTCCTTCTCGGAGCGCATCGCCTATGGCCTGTATGAGGTCACCGCTGCGGAGAACGATTTCGGCCCCCAGCCCGGTGAGAAGCTCATCTTTGCCGACGCGCTGGCCGAGGAGTGTTTCGCCAAGGCCAAGCTTCAGTTCAAACGTATTTCCGATGTGAAGCCATTTGATCTCCAAGGCATCACCTGCGCCCATCCGCTAAAGGGCCTCGGCGGCGGCTACGATTTCCAGGTTCCGCTGATCGCGGGCGACCACGTCACCGATGATGCCGGCACCGGCTTCGTGCACACCGCACCCGGCCATGGTCGCGAGGACTTTGAAGCCTGGATGGATGCGGCGCGTGATCTCGAAGCACGCGGCATCTCGTCCGCCATTCCATTCACCGTAGATGATGCGGGCTATTACACCAAGGACGCGCCCGGCGTCGGCCCCGACCGCGAAGGCGGACCGGCCCGCGTGATCGATGACAAGGGCAAGAAGGGTGATGCCAACCAGGCCGTCATCACGGCGTTGATCAATGCCGGCAATCTGTTTTCGCGCGGTCGCCTCAAGCATGACTATCCGCATTCCTGGCGTTCGAAGAAGCCGATCATCTTCCGCAACACACCGCAGTGGTTTGTCCATATGGACAAGGATTTCGGCGACGGAACGACGTTGCGCAGCCGCGCGCTCAACGCCATCGACGACACCCGCTTCGTGCCCGCCAGCGGCCAGAACCGCCTGCGTGGCATGATCGAGGACCGCCCCGACTGGGTGCTCTCGCGCCAGCGAGCATGGGGCGTGCCGATCTGCGTCTTCGCCGATGTGGACGGCAACGTTCTGCTCGATGACGCCGTCAACACCCGTATTCTCGAAGCCTTTGAGGCTGAAGGAGCGGACGCCTGGTTCGCAGAAGGTGCGCGCGAGCGCTTCCTGGGCAACCACGCCAGCGATCCCAAGTGGATCCAGGTGACCGACATTCTTGATGTGTGGTTTGATTCAGGCTCCACTCACGCCTTCACGCTGGAGGATCGTCCAGACCTCAAATGGCCGGCCGATGTCTATCTCGAAGGCTCCGACCAGCACCGCGGCTGGTTCCATTCGTCGCTGCTCGAAAGCTGCGCGACCCGGGGCCGTGCGCCTTACGACGCCGTCATCACCCATGGGTTCACCATGGCCGAGGATGGCCGCAAGATGTCGAAATCGCTCAACAACCAGGTCTTCCCGCAGGACATCATGAAGGAATCGGGCGCAGACATTCTGCGGCTCTGGGTGATGACCACCGACTACTGGGAGGACCAGCGTCTAGGCAAGACGGTGATCAAGACCAACATCGATTCCTACCGCAAGCTCAGAAACACCATCCGCTGGATGCTGGGCACGCTTGCCCATGACACCGGCGAGAGTGTAGCGGCCACCGAATTGCCGGAGCTGGAGCGGCTGATGCTGCACAGGCTGGTGGAACTCGATCAGCTGGTGCGTCAGGGATATGACAATTTCGATTTCAAGCGCATCACGCGCGCACTGATCGATTTCTCCAACATCGAACTGTCGGCCTTCTACTTTGATGTCCGCAAGGATACGCTCTACTGCGATGCGCCCTCAAGCATTCGCCGCAAGGCCTCGCTTCAGGTCATCCGCACCATTTTCGACAGCCTGGTCACTTGGCTTGCCCCGATGCTGCCTTTCACGATGGAAGAAGCATGGCTTGACCGCAAACCCGACGCGCTCTCGGTCCATCTTGAGCAGTTCCCGGAGATCCCGGCGGAGTGGCGCGATGATGCCCTGGCTGCAAAGTGGAAAAAGATTCGCACCGTACGCCGGGTCGTGACCGGGGCTCTTGAAATCGAGCGCCGCGAAAAGCGCATCGGTTCCTCGCTGGAGGCCGCACCAACGGTCTACATCACTGACCCGGAACTGGTGGAAGCTGTCTCCGACTGCGATTTTGCGGAAGTCTGCATCACATCCGGTCTCGAGGTCAAAGCCGAGGCCGGGCCTGGCACGGCTTTCAGGCTGGATGATGTGAGCGCGGTTTCGATCACGCCGGATCTCGCCGAGGGCCGCAAATGCGCACGCTCCTGGCGGATCACCGATGATGTCGGCTCGGATCCGGCCTATCCCGATGTGTCTGCCCGCGATGCTGCCGCATTGCATGAGCTCAAGGCGCTGGGATTGCTCTAGAAAAGGTGCCGGGGTCGGCTTGCTAAGTATCCCGGCAACCATTTGCAGTGTTAAGCCAATTTCGCTCCGGTCAATTGCCCTTATGGTCTCTATCCGGTAAAACCCTGCCTGAAAATGACCGTGCCTGCCTGAAAATGGTCTGATTGTGCGGCGACAAGCAGTGTGAAATTTCAAATGACTGTCTGAGACGGGACCCGAAGCATGACAATGAAGACCGAGTATCGCGCCTGCGTTTCCATTGGCGCTCTCATTGCAGCAAGCCTGGTATTGTCAGGCTGTCTTGGGCCGACCTATGGCACAGACAAATCCGCAACGGGACAGCTCGTCGACGACCTGGGCAATATCGCGTCGATCGGGAGCACCAGGAAGGGCGAGGGCATTGAGTACAAGCCGCGTCCCGCGATCGTAAAGCCGCCGGAGACTGCCGGTTTGCCGGCGCCGCAGCAAAACATTGCCGAGAACAATCCGGCCTGGGTCGAATCTCCCGAGGAAACCCGCAAACGCCTGATTGCCGAAGCTGATGCAGGTGGGGGATCGTCAAACACCTTCAGGTCGCCGCTGGCGAAGCAGGAAACCGCGTCTTCTTCCGGCAGCCGCAGTGTGGGGGGACGTGCGGCGGATGGTCCGCCTACCCCGCAGCAGACACTCACACAGGACAGAAAACAGCGGGAGTCTTACAAACAGGCACGCACAATCCAGCAGGGTGCCTATTCTGACCGCCGCCGCTTCCTTTCGGATCCGCCTCTGGCCTATCGCCAGCCGTCTGAAACAGCACCTGTTGGTGAACTTGGTGAGCCGGAAAGAATCAAGGAGCGCCGCCGCATTGCCGAGGCGAAGAAGGCTGGAACCGGCAAACGCACCTGGTGGCCCTGGTAAGCACCACGTGCAATCAGCGGCGTTCCCTGAAAAAGTCCTTGAGCAGACGCATGGCGTCGCTGGCGGCCAGGCCGGGATAGACGTCGGGCGCATGATGGCATGTCGGTTGATCGAAGAACCTCACGCCGCTGGTCACCGCACCGCCCTTCTCGTCATCGGCAGCGTAATAAAGCCTGCGAAGCCGGGCGAATGAGATTGCTGCCGCGCACATGGTGCAGGGCTCAAGCGTGACATAGAGATCGGCCCCTATGAGTCGTTCACTCGACAATTGCATG
This sequence comes from Hoeflea phototrophica DFL-43, assembly GCF_000154705.2. Taxonomy (NCBI): domain Bacteria; kingdom Pseudomonadati; phylum Pseudomonadota; class Alphaproteobacteria; order Hyphomicrobiales; family Rhizobiaceae; genus Parahoeflea; species Parahoeflea phototrophica. The sequence goes on from NZ_CM002917.1 coordinate 1,129,861, forward strand.
GCGGCCTGACGGATCGCAAGGATTTCGGCATGCGCGGTCACATCATTGAGCTCGCGGGTGCGGTTGCCTGCCCGGGCGATGACCTCGCCATCAAGCACAATCACCGCGCCCACCGGCACCTCGCCACGTTCAGCCGCCTGACGCCCCTCTTCAAGCGCCAGATCCATATAACCCTGTCCGATCATGAAATGCCCCGGCGCATGAAACCTCTTAACCCCGTGCGCCCAACCTGCTAGAGCAACCGGGCGCTTCTTTGTTTAGAACCGATCGCCCGAAAACAAAACCGGTCGGTTGCGTCTCTGACGCGCAACGACAATTACAACGGCAGCATCCCCGAAACCAATGGTCGAGATGCCGTGGAGCCAGGCAAACAAGCAAATGACACCAAAAGACAAACCCACGCGCGGCAAACCCGGATCTGACGGAACCACGCCCTCAGACGCCCAGGCGTCAGCCGAAAGCGGCCGCATTGCCAAAATCCTGGCCCGTGTCGGTGTGGCCTCGCGCCGCGACGTCGAGCGGATGGTGGCTGAAGGCCGTATCAGGGTCAATGGCAAGCTGCTCGACAGCCCCGCCGTCGTGGTTTCGCTGTCCGACCGCATTGAGGTCGACGGTGAGGAAGTCGCCGGTATCGAGCGTACGCGCCTGTGGATCTACCACAAGCCCGCGGGCCTGGTGACCACCAACCGTGATCCCGAAGGCCGCAGGACCGTGTTCGAGACCTTGCCGAAGCATTTGCCCCGGGTGCTCAGCATCGGGCGTCTCGACATCAACACTGAAGGCCTGTTGCTGCTCACCAATGATGGCGGGCTGGCCCGCACGCTGGAACTTCCGGAAACCGGCTGGTTGCGGCGCTACCGGGTTCGGGCCTATGGCGACATTGATCAGAACCGCCTTGATACGCTCAAGGATGGCATTGCCGTTGATGGCGTTCTCTACGGTGCCATCGAGGCGACGCTGGACCGCAAGCAAGGCCACAATGTCTGGATCACCATGGGGCTGCGCGAGGGCAAGAACCGCGAAATCAAGAATGTGCTGAGCGCGCTTGGCCTCGACGTCAACCGTCTGATCCGGATCTCCTTCGGACCGTTCCAGCTCGGCGATGTTCGTGAGGGCGACGTGGTCGAGATCAAGAGCCGTACCCTGCGCGAGCAGCTTGGCGTACGCCTGATCGAGGAATCGGGTGCAAATTTTGATGCGCCGCTCAACGATTCTGCCCCAGCCAGCAAGAAGGAAGCAAAGCCAAGTCCGGCTGCCAAACCTGCCCAGCGCGAGTGGATATCAAGCTCGGAGAAGGTCGAACGCGCCCGCGCCAGGTTTGACACCAAACCCGGGCGTCCGGACCGTGACGGCAAACCTGGCGAGCGCCGCTCCGAATGGGGCCCGGGCAAAGAGCGAGGCGAACGCAAGAGTTCTGGTGACAAGGCGTCCCGGCCACGCAGCGGCGGCCCCGAGGGCAAGCGCAACGAGGAACCCGGTGCCAAGCCGGCAAAACGCGGGTTCATTCAGCGCAGCCGCGCCTCCAATGTCTGGATGGCCCCGGGTGCGCGGCCCGTCGCCGATGCGGACAAGCCCGAAGGTGGACGTGGCGGGGCAAAATCCGGTCACAAAAAGGCCGATGCTGATCCGCGCGCCGAGACCCGCCGCGGCAGTTTCCCGAAGGGCCGTGCAAAGCCGCGCCCTGACCGTGACGAGAATGACGGGCGTCCACGTCGCGATGGTGATCGCCCGTTCGGCAAGGCCCCGGGCAAACCGGCTGGCAAGCCATCAGGCAAATTTGCAGGCAAGCCATCCGGCAAGCCCGACGGGAAGCCGGGCGGCAAACCGGTCAGAAAACCGGATGCGTCCGGACCATCCGGTGGCCCAGGCAAGGGACGTGGACCCGGTGCGGATCGTCGGCGGTGAATTCCGCGGCAGGAGCATTGCCGCCCCCAAGACCTCGTCAATTCGTCCGACCACAGACCGGACTCGCGAGAGCCTGTTCAACATCTTGAGCCACACCTACCCCGAGGCGCTTGATGGCGTGCGGGTGCTGGACCTGTTTGCCGGCACCGGAGCGCTCGGGCTGGAGGCGTTGTCACGCGGATGCCGCACGGCGCTGTTCGTTGAAAGCGGCGTGGAAGGTCGCGGGGTCATCCAGAAAAACATCGAGACGCTGGGTCTGCAGGGCAGGGCTCGGCTGTTCCGCCGCGATGCCACCAAACTTGGCCCCGCAGGCACGTCGGGGCCCTTCGCGCTGGTGTTTGCCGATCCGCCCTATGGCAGGGAGCTGGGTGAGAAGGCGCTGGTTTCCGCGGCGCGCGGCGGCTGGCTCGAGGACGGTGCCTTGATCATACTTGAAGAAGTGGCCAGTGCCGAACCCGATCCAGGAAATGCGTTCACGTTTCTCGAAAGCCGTACATTCGGCGACACAACAATGCGCTTTTTCCGCTATAATGCGCAGGACTGAGTCAAAGGGACCGGCGCAACGCCGTCTCAAGAACAGGCAGAACAATGGCAGACACGAGCCTCGCAACCCCTGAGCGCGCCAAACGATCGGGCGATCCAACTGTTGCGATCGCCTTCGGTGGCGGTGGCGCCCGCGGGATTGCCCATATCCACATCATTGAAACTCTCAATGCCATGGGCATCGAGCCGGTGGCCATTTCCGGCTCGTCGATCGGGGCAATCATGGGGGCGGCCATGGCGTCCGGTCTCAGCGGTGCGGAGATCCGGGAATTTACCCTGGGCAGCATCGGCAAGCCGTCAAACGCCATCGGTCGCATGTGGAAAGCAGCGCGCCCGCGCGGTGTCCGCGATGCGATGGAAGGCGGTTTGAGGCTCGGTCAGTTCAACATAGAGCGCATTCTCGAGGAGTTCCTGCCCGAAACCGTGGCACGTCGCTTTGAGGATCTCAAGATTCCGGCCAAGATCATGGTGACCGACTATTATGATCATTGCGAGGTGGTTTGCGAGACAGGCGACTTGCGCCGTGCAGTTGCCGCTTCGGCTGCCATTCCAGCCGTCTTCAGGCCGGTGATTCTGGATGATCGGGTGATGATCGACGGCGGGATTTTCAATCCGGTGCCGTTCGATCGGTTGGCCGGACTGGCGGATATCATCATCGGAATCGATGTGGTCGGCCTGCCTTCCGGTGTGCCTGGCAAGCCACCGTCGAGCATCGACATGATGTTCGGCGCCAGCCAGCTCATGATGCACTCGATCATCGGCATGAAGTGCCAGACCAATCCGCCGAACATCCTGCTCAGACCCGATGTGCATCAGTACCGGGTGCTTGATTTTCTCAAGGCCCGCGAAATCCTCGAGGAGTCCGCAGGCGTGGCCGAACAGCTCAAGCAAGACCTCGATGCCGCCTTCGCGTTCTTCCGTTAGAAGATGACCTGCAATCGGCGCCGTTCAACAAATGGGCTCAGAGCGTTGAGGCCTTGCCGCTGGTAAACGCTGATTGAGCGGCAGCGGGCGACTGCATCACGTCCGGATCTGGTTGGTTGCCATCCCGGTCCTCGATTTTTGCGATGACGCGGAAGCACACGACAATCGACACAAGGCCGAACACGACGGCGCCCAGTCCGTAACCGGCAAGCGCGCCCTGCGCTCCGTACCAGTGTGAACCGACCAGCACGAACGGGATCACGCCGAGGGTCGAACGGCTCCAGTTGAACACGGTCGAATACAGCGCGTAGCCAAGATTGTTGAATGCTGCATTGGCCACAAACAGCATGCCGTTGAAAATAAAGCTGCCGGCGACGAAGAGGCAGAAGAAGACGATGACATCACGCGCTTCGCCGGTCGCGCCGAAGATATCGGCAATCTGGTTGCGCAACAAAGCCATGATGGCCCAGGTGACAAGCGTGTAGACCGTGATGAAGATCAGGCTGTCTCGCATGGTCGACATCAGCCGGTCATAGCGCTTGGCTCCGTAGTTTTGGCCAAGGATCGGACCAACCGCACCTGAAAGCGCGAACAGCGCACCGAACGCCACGGGAATGAGCCGCCCGACCACCGCCCAGCCAGCCACTGCGGCGTCGCCATGCCCGGCCATGGTGGTTGTCACGAATGTGTTGCCCACCGGCGTTGCGACCTGCGTCATCAATGCGGGAAGACCGATGGCCAGGAATGGGCGGATCTCGCGGGCGATGACCGGGACAGACGGCATCGCAATCAGATTGTGGATCCGGATCAACCCGTAGAGCCCGATGCCGACCAGCGCAAACCGGGAAATCACTGTGGCAATCGCTGCGCCGTGAATGCCCAGATCGAACCCGAAGATGAAGATCGGATCGAGCACCGCCGTCAGCGCCCCGGCGCCAAGCGTCACATACATCGCGCGCTTTGCGTCACCGACCGCGCGCAGCAAAGCAGCAGTGCACATTCCGGCGCCGAGCACAGGCAGGGAAGGCAGCACGATCTGCATGAACTCGGTGGCCAGTTCCGCAGTGCGCCCCTGCGCGCCGATCATCCGCACCAGGTCATCCAGGAATGGGAATGTCACAATCACTGTCGCTGTCATCAGGATGAGCATGTAGGCCAGTGATGCACCGGCGATTTCACGCGCCTCGCCCCGATCGCCGCGCCCCAGCGCGCGTGACGTGAGCGCAGTGGCTGCGATTGAGAGACCAATCGCCACCGATGTGCTGAAGAACAGAAGCGTGCCCGCATAACCGATGGCAGCCGCCAGCTCCACTTGCCCCAGAAGCGAGATGTAGAACAGGTTGAGCGCGTCGACGATGAACACTGCGACCAGACCGATTGATCCGGTCGCAGTCATCACCACGACGTGCCGCATGGTGGAGCCTGTGACAAACTTCGCTTGTGAGCCTGCAGCGCTGGCGGCACGTCCAGGAGCAACGGGCGCTCCGCTGCTCATGACGCGAAAACCTGCCCCAGATCTGAAAACCCTTTGAATTCCAACGCATTGCCCGAGGGATCGCGCAGGAACATGGTGGCCTGCTCACCGGGCTGCCCTTCGAAGCGAAGCGTCGGCTGCATGATCCAGTCGATCCCCTCGGCAGCTTCAAGCCGGGCCGCCAGGGCTTTCCAGTCATCCATCTGCAGCACTGCGCCAAAATGCGGGATCGGCACCGAATGCCCGTCGACTGTTCCCGAAGCCGAAGCCGCCCCGGCGTCAGCACGAACATGGCCGGACATCTGGTGGCCGAAGAGATCGAAATCGATCCACGTCTCGGTGAAGCGGCCCATTGGGCAACCGAGCACTTCACCATAGAAGTGGCGGGTCTGATCGATGTCGCGAATGGGGAAGGCAAGGTGAAAGGGCGTCATGGGCTCTGGGATCTCCACATTGGCGAAAATGGCATGATGAACGGAAATATCTGGTTTGACCGGATTGTCCAGATCCGCAACGATGCCTTTGGCGGCAGCCGGTGGCGGTTCGCCGGGACAGATCAGGCCGGATCTGAAAGCGTATGATCGTCCCCTGTCGGCGCATCGAGGCGTTCAGATTTCCGCTTGGGTTTGATCAGTGGCTCCGGCGAAACCGGTCTGGTATGCAGTTTTTCGAGCCCGCCAAGCAGCCCTTCCACGGCCTGGATCGCAAGCCGCTCTTCGTCGCGATGCCGCACATCCTCGCTGATGGACAATGCCTGGTCTTCCGATGTGCCCAGAGCCTCGAGTGTCTTGCGTCCGAACAACATGCCCGATTCGAAGGTTTCCCGGGCCTCATAGTCCACACCGCGGGCCCTGAGCGACAAGGTATGGCCGCGGTCATAAGCCCGCGCATATATCCGGGCATTCGGGAAATCGGCCTGGATCATGTCGACGATCTTGTCGGTGATCTCTTTCTTGTGCGTACAGACCGCGACAATCTTGGCGCGCTGGATCCCGGCGGCCAGCAAGACGTCCTTCCGGGTCCCGTCGCCAAAATAGATCTTGAAGCCGAATTTCGAGGCGGAGCGGATCCGATCCGCGGATTGGTCGATGATCGTCACATCGGATCCGCCGGCCAGCAGGATTTGCGAGGCGATCTGGCCGAAACGCGAAAACCCGATCATCAGAACATCAGACCCTGCGCCTTCGAAGTCCTCATCCATGTGATCCGTGCTGGCTTCATGCATCATGCGCTTGACCAGCACCGCCGCCAGCGGTGTCAGGGCCATAGATATGGTGACAATGGCCACCAGCAGCGATGCCGTCGATTGCTCGAAGATGCCGGCCGCGGCCGCCGCGCTGAAGATCACGAACCCGAATTCGCCACCCTGTGGCAACAGGCCTGCAATCTGAATGCTGGTGTTGTGGCTTGATCCAAAAGCGCGGCATGCGCCGTAAATCACAAGCGCCTTGAGAACCATCAAGACCGGCACAGCGACAATGATGATCAGCATGTTTTCGAGGATAACGCCGAGATCAAGCGACAGGCCGACAGCCATGAAGAACAGGCCCAGCAGAATGCCTCGGAAAGGCTCGATGTCTGCTTCCAGCTCATGGCGGTAAGAGGATTCGGCAAGCATGACGCCGGCGATGAAAGCCCCCATTGCCATTGACAGCCCGGCCACCTGCATCAGCATCCCCGCACCCAGAACCACGAAAAGTGCGGCGGCGATCATTGCTTCCTTGGCCCCGGTTCCGGCAATGAGCTGGAACAGAGGATTGAGCAGATAACGACCGGCCACAAGCAGCGCGATGATGGCGCCGACGGTGATCGCGATATCGATGTAGACCGGTCCGCTACCCTCAGCGCTGATCGGAGCAAGCAGGGGCACCAGCGCCAGGATAGGAACGATGGCGATATCCTGGAACAGCAGGATTGAGAAGGATTGCTGGCCATAGCGGGTGTTCAGGTCGCCGCGTTCTTCCAGGATCTGAATGCCGAAGGCCGTTGAGGACAATGCCAGTCCCAGGCCGATGACAATGGCTGCGGCCCAGGTGTCTCCTGACACGGCAAACACCGCGGCCGTGATCGCAATTGCGGAAATCATCACCTGCGCCAGCCCAAGCCCGAAAATGTCCCGACGCATTTGCCAGAGCCGCGATGGCTTGAGCTCCAGCCCTATGACGAACAACAGCAGCACGACGCCGAGTTCCGCAAAATGCAGAATCTCCTCTCCATCGGAAATGATGCGCAGCACCGGCCCGATGACGATTCCTGCAGAAAGATATCCCAAAACGGTCCCAAGCCCGATCTTCTTGAACAGGGGGGCTGCGACAATCGCGCCGCACAAGAGAACGAGGCCTTCGGTGTACAGGCTTGCGTCAGCTGCAGCCATCAATGGCGCTCCTTTTGTTCCCAAACAGACGGAATTCCAAGCAGACCTGCGTTGCGCCGGGCTTGATGCTTGACGGTCAGGACAATACATGAGAGCCAAGCGAAAGGCGAAAAAATATGAGCACCACCAAACAATCCGATGGCCTGCTGGCGACTGCCGAGCGTTTGATCGGCCGTGCACGCGCTGCTGGCGCTGATCAGGCCGATGTTCTGGTGGTTCGCCGGCGGTCCCGGTCCGCATCGATCCGCAACGGCAAGGTCGAAAACACCGAATCATCGGAGTCTGATGATTTCAGCGTCCGGGTTTTTGTCGGCCAGAAGGTCGCGACCGTGAACGCCGGCCAGGGCGCTGACGAAACAGCATTGACGGAACGCGCCGTCGCCATGGCGCGGGTCTCGCCGGAAGATCCGCATGCCTGTCTCGCCGATGCTGACATGCTGGCCAGCGATTGGCCCGAACTCGACCTGTTCGATCCAGCAGAGCCTTCTTCCGAGAACCTTGTCGAGGCTGCGATAGAGGCTGAAGCAACGGCGCTTGAGGTGCCGGGCGTATCAAGTTCCGTGGGTGCCGGCGCCGGCGCCGGGCTGTTCGGCATGGTGCTTGCCACCTCGCATGGTTTTTCCGGCACTTTCGAACGCTCCGGGTTTTCCCGGTCGGTCAGTGTGATCGCCGGCGAAGGCGTCAAGATGGAGCGCGACTATGATTTCGACAGCCGCGTCTTCTATCAGGATCTCGATGATGCTGCCTCGATTGGGAAACGCGCCGGTGAACGGGTGGTGGCCCGGGTCAATCCGCGCAAGGTCAAGACCGGGTCAAACATCAATGTTGTGTTTGACCCGCGTGTCTCGCGCGGCCTGATCGGGCATCTGGTCTCCGCGATCAATGGGGCCGCCGTGGCCCGCAAGACAAGTTTTCTCAAGGACATGATGGACAAGCAGGTGGCGATCGAAGGTCTCACTCTTGTCGACAATCCTTTTGTTCGGCGCGGACCTGGCTCCAGACCCTTTGACGGGGAGGGGGTCTCGGTCGGTGCTTTGACCATGGTTGAAGACGGAATCCTTCGCCAATGGTATCTGACCACCGGTGTCGGCCGCGAACTGGGTTTGAAAAGCAACGGCCGCGCCAGCCGCGGCGGCGGGGTGTCCCCGTCTTCCACCAATGTCATCGTCAATCCCGGCGCGCTCTCGCGCAAGGAGTTGATCGCATCGGTAGGAACAGGGTTCTATGTCACCGAACTCATTGGCCAGGGGGTCAACCAGGTCACCGGTGAATACAGCCGCGGCGCATCTGGGTTCTGGATCGAGAACGGTGAGATCAGCTTTCCGGTGTCTGAGGTGACAATCGCCTCCAATCTCAAGGACATGTTCAGGCGGATGACGCTCGCCAATGACATCGATACGAAGTACTCGATCGCAGCTCCAACCATCGCAGTGGAAGGTATGACGCTTGCCGGCGACTGAGGCCTACGCTGAAGATCTGGCCCTGATGCTGGATGCGGCAGACAAGGCCGCGGACATCGCGATGTCCTTTTTTCGCAAGGATCCCGATGTTTGGTACAAAAACGAGGGGCGTTCGCCGGTCAGTGAAGCCGATGTCGCCATTGATGCATTGCTCCAGCGCCTGTTGCTTGGTGCCAGACCCGATTATGGCTGGCTCTCAGAGGAGATCGAGGACAATCATCTCCGCCTCACTTGCAGTCGGGTTTTCGTGATTGATCCCATTGATGGCACCCGCGCCTATGTTGGCGGTCGCAAGGACTGGTGTGTCAGCATCGGTCTTGTTGAAGATGGTGTGCCGGTTGCCGGCGTGCTGGCGGCCCCGGCGCGCGACGAAATCTGGCAGGCCCGGCTTGGCGGCGGGGCGTTCCTGAACGACGTACGACTCGGCACCGGATCCGATGATGCCGGCGGCGCGTTGAAGGTGGTCTTGCCCGATGTGGTGGCAGACAAGATGCGTCCCGATGTTCACACCCGGTTCGACAAGGTCCCTGGCGGCCCATCCCTGGCATTGCGGCTTGCGATGGTGGCAAAGGGCGATTTCGACGGCGTTTACATCAGACCCCGGTCGAATGAATGGGATCTGGCCGCAGCCGATGTGATGTTGCGCGAAACCGGGCACAAGTTGGTGGAGCAAACCGGCAGGCTGATTCGCTATAATGAGCCCGACCCCTCCCGGTCGCTGCTCGTTGCAGCTTCCAGCGCACACGTTGGAGAGTTGCTTGTCCCCTTGCAGCCTGAGCTTGGGCATTGACCTTTTTGCCGATTTGCCGCAAACCGCGTTCATCTTGGGAGAAGCGTTTCAAACTGGAGCACACTCATGTCTGAAGGCGAAGACAAACAGCTTTTGCATCTTGTGTTTGGCGGTGAACTCAAAAGTCTGGATTCCATGGCGTTCAGGGACCTGAATGATCTCGACATTGTGGGCATCTATCCGAATTACGCGACCGCGCATCAGGCCTGGAAATCCAAGGCCCAGATGACCGTCGACAACGCTCACATGCGTTATTTCATCGTGCATATGCACAGGATGCTTGATCCCGACAGCGACAGCAAAGCCGGGGCCTGATCCCTGGGGCCCGGATAACAAACCCAATGAACAAACCCGACGTCGAGACCGCGCCAAGGCGCCAGGGACTACGTGACCTGACGAACACGCGCAATCTTGGCAAGAGGCTTCTGCGGGTCGAATGGTTTCAGCGCAGCGGGTCTGCCCTGATCAGTTCGTTTCTTGCGTTGGTCTGGCGGACCAACCGTGACACGGATCAATCGACCGACTGGGAGACTTTGCTCAAGGGCGAATTTCCTGCGATCTTTGCCTTGTGGCACGGCCAGCACATTCTGGTGCCCAATGCCGCGCCAAGAGACCGTGCATTCGTCACGCTGGTCTCGCGCAGCGCCGATGCGGAAATCAATGCCCGGGTCATCAAGCGCGCAGGATTTGACGTCATTCGTGCGTCCGGTGGCCGCGATCACGGTGCTGTGGCCCGCAAGGGCGGGGTCGGGGCACTGATTGCCATGCGGGACGCGCTCAGACGGGATGTCAATGTTGTGATGATCGCTGACATCTCCAAGGGGGAGGTCCGCCAGGCAGGCGAGGGCATTGTCAGGCTGGCCAAGATCTCGGGTCGCCCGATCGTACCGGTGGCGCTGACCACCAGCCGACGCTATGTGCTGGAGAAGACCTGGGACAAGACCACCATCAATCTGCCATTCGGCCGCCGCTGCCTCAAGCTGGCTCCGCCGATCCGTGTTCCGGCCAATGCCGGCAAGGACCAGATCGCTGCCGCCCGTGCCAAGGTGACATCGGAGCTCAACCGGATCACCGAAGAGGCGAAGCGCGCAGTGGAGATGTCGGCATGAGCCGCGGCTGGGCACGCGCTGCGCTGGTTGGTTACCGTTGGTTCGGGGCCGGCATTTACCCGTTGCTGGGTCCCTATCTGGCGATCCGGGCAGCCAAGGGCAAGGAAGAACGCAGCCGCCGCAAGGAGCGCTATGGCCGCTCCAACATCGCGCGCCCAATTGGTCCGCTGGTCTGGTTTCATGCCGCAAGTGTCGGCGAAACCAATGCGGTTATTCCGCTGATCAGGGAGGTGCGCCGGAGGGGTATTACCGTGGTGCTAACAACCGGAACCGTGACCTCTGCAGGTGTGGCGCGTGACCGTGTTGGCGACGATGTGATTCATCAATATGTGCCCCTTGATCTCAAACCGGCTGTCTCAAGGTTTCTCGATTACTGGAAGCCCGATCTAGCGATCATTGCCGAATCCGAGATATGGCCGATGACCATTCTCGAGCTTGGTGCACGCCGTACGCCCCAGGTTCTGGTAAATGGCCGCCTTTCCGACCGCTCTTTCGCGCGCTGGAGCAGGCGCCCGAGCCTGGCCGATGCGTTGTTCGAGAACCTCTCTCATGTTGTTGCCCAGTCCGATCTCGACGCTGAACGGTTCCGCAGTCTGGGCGCCAGGCCGGTTACGGTCTCGGGCAACCTCAAGGTCGATACGGTGCCGCCCCCATGGGACAAGGCCGAGCTGGCCAGGCTTCAGGCGCAGATCGACAAACGTGCGACTTGGGCCGCGGTTTCGACCTTTGAAGGCGAGGATGAGATTGCAGCGGCTGTGCATCGCGCTCTCAAGCCACGCCACAAGGCCCTCACCATTCTCGTTCCCCGTCACCCTGATCGCGGTGATGCGATCGAGACCATGCTCAAGAACAACGGGCTCAACGTTGCACGCCGGTCCCGCGGCGATACGATCGGCCCCGACACCGATGTCTATCTGGGCGACACGATCGGCGAGATGGGGCTTTATCTCAACCTGACGGAAATCGTCTTTGTCGGGAAGTCGCTCATGGGTGGCGGCGGTCAAAACCCTCTCGAGCCTGCGATGCTCGGCTGTGCGGTGCTGTCGGGCAGCAAGGTGGAGAATTTCCGCGAGGCCTATGCGCGGCTGCTCAGAAATGGCGGCGCGCGTTTTGTCCGTGACGGCGAGATGCTGGCCAAGGGTGTGCATTATCTCTTGTCCAACCCGCAAGCCCGTGAGGCCATGGCCGTGGGTGGGGAAAAGACCCTCAACGACATGCGCGGAGCTCTCAAGGCCACCGTTCGTGCACTTGAACCCTACATCAACCCGCTAACGGTAAAGGCACGGCTTTTGCCGCGTGACAACGAGGATGCGGAGACCCAGGCGGGCGGCCAATGGTAAGTGAGGCCCCTCCGTTCTGGTGGAAACGTCCGGGGCTTCAGTCCGCCTTGATGGCGCCGTTCGGTTGGATTTATGGCCGCGTCGCCCGCCGGATCATGGACAAAAAGCTTCGCGTTCCCGTCGACGCGGCGGTGATTTGTGTAGGCAATTTCACTGTTGGCGGATCGGGCAAGACTCCGACGGCTTTGGCGCTTGTCGACGCGGCGCTGGCGCGCGGTCTCAAGCCCGGGTTTCTTTCCCGCGGCTATGGCGGCGGAGTGCGCCATGCCCGGCTTGTCGACCTGGCGCACGATACCGCCCGTCTTGTTGGCGACGAACCGATGCTGTTGGCCGAAAAGGCGACAACCGTGGTTTCGAGCAATCGGGTCGAGGGGGCCGAATTGCTGGTCCGTGAGGGTTGCGATCTGATCATCATGGATGATGGCTTTCAAAGCGCCGCACTGGTTTTTGATCTGGCGCTGCTGGTGGTGGACGCACGCCGCGGTATCGGCAACGGTCGGGTGCTTCCCGCGGGTCCTGTTCGTGCACCCGTCCTTGATCAGGTTCGCCATGCCGATGCACTGTTGGTTGTGGGGGAGGGCGATGGCGCTGACCCGATGATCAGGATGGCAGCGCGGGCGGCCAAGCCGGTCCATCTGGCTCGGCTGGAACCGCGCAACGCCAGCCAATTTCGCGACAAGAATTGTCTGGCCTTTGCCGCGATCGGCGATCCGGGCAAATTCTTCGCCACGCTTGAAGCCGCCCATGTGCGCCTCGCAAGCACCCGTGGATTTCCCGATCACCACCATTTCGCCGAGGATGAAATCGCCGACCTGCTGGATGAGGCCGAACTCTACCAGCTTCAGCTGATCACCACATCCAAGGACCATGTCAGGCTGCGTTCGGGCCATGGCCGTGCGGAAGAGCTGGTGGAAAAAAGTGCGGTTCTCGAAGTTGATCTGGTGTTTGACAGCCCGCATGTGGCGGGTGCCATCATAGAGGCCGCTTTGGTCGCATCCAACCGCAGGCGTGCAGGCATCTGACAACCGCCGAACTCAAGACACCGCAGCCGAAGGCTTACTTCGCGGCGGGCAAGGCACCGGCGCGCTGTTCCGCAGTAACCGATGCGGTCACATCGACATAGGGCTCCTGCCGCGCGACGCTCCAGTATTTCAATTCCTCGATGGGAATAGTCTCCCCTGTCACAGCGCAGACCACATGGCTGCCCGGCATCAGGATCTGGAAGTCGCCGTCTAGGTAGCGAATCTTGGCCGGACGGGCACCGGGTCCTTCAAATCTGTTCATGTCAGGTTGCGCTCCCGTTGTCTCGAGGCTTTTCTATGCCGTTTCACAACACCGATTGCAACATGGCCGTCTTGTCCGTCGCTGTTGACGGCCACAGTCAGCGCCGCGAGAACAGCTTTTCGATGTCGCTGAGCTTGAGTTCGATATAAGTCGGTCGCCCGTGATTGCATTGCCCTGATCCGGGCGTGCGCTCCATTTCACGCAACAATGCATCCATTTCCTCGCGCGTCAGACGCCGGCCCGAACGCACCGAGCCATGGCAGGCCATGGTGGACGCGACCGCCTCGAGTCGCTCTTGCAGCCCGCCTGTGCTGTCCCACTCGGTAATCTCGTCGGCGAGGTCGCGCACAAGCCCCGTCACATCGGTCTCGCCGAGCATAGCCGGCGTTTCGCGCACCGCGATGGCGCCAGGGCCGAAACGTTCGAGCACCAGGCCGAAACCGGCCAGTTCACCGGCCCGCTCCGCCAGCCGATCGCAATCATCTTCCGGAAGGTCGATGATCTCCGGCAGCAGCAGGATCTGCGAAGCCACCGACCCCTCGCGCAGTGCAGTCTTGAGACGTTCAAACACCAGCCTTTCATGAGCGGCGTGCTGATCGACGATCACCATACCGTCGCTGGTCTGGCTGAGGATATAGTTCTCATGCACCTGAGCTCGCGCCGCGCCCAGCGGATGGCGCGCGTCAGGCTCTGTTTCCGGTGCCTTATCGAAGCGGCCTGAAGGCGCTGCGGCGGCTTCGAATTCGGCCTGGCTCGCTTCCCCGAAGCCTGGGGCTGCTCCATCGAGTGGCCATGAGGGTGACTGCGCCGCCGCCCATTGACCAGTCCAGCCTCCGGCCAGCCCAGCAGAATTGCCATCGCGGTGAAAGGCAGGCGGCATGGAGGACGACCCCGGCAAGCTCTGATCGCTTCCAGCCGGACTTGTCGATGAAAACGCTCGCACGAGATCCGCGCGTGCCGAAGGAGAAGCCTGGTCGCCTCCCGCCAGCAATGCCTGCCGGATCGCGCCAACGAGCAATCCGCGCACCAGACCTGGGTCGCGAAACCGCACATCGGCCTTGGCCGGATGCACATTCACGTCCACCAGCGCCGGATCAAGCGTGATCCACAGCACCGCAACCGGATATCTTCCCCGTGGCAATGTGTCGGAATAGGCCGCACGAATGGCCGAGAGGATCTGTTTGTCCTGAACCGGACGGCCATTGACGAAGGCATACTGCGACAACGAGTTCGCCTTGTTCCAGGTCGGCAACCCGATATGCCCGGTCAGTTCGATCTCCTCGCGCATGGCATCCAGTGCGATGGTGTTGGCAGCGAACTCCGCCCCCAGCACCTGACCAATTCGAGCGAGGCGGTCTTCGCCTGTTGCCGCCAGATCAAGCGTTGACCGGTCCGGTCCCGACAGCGTGAAACGCACCGAGGGAAATGCAATGGCGATGCGTCTGACCACCTCGGTGATCGCTGCAGTTTCCGCCCGGTCGGATTTGAGGAACTTGAGCCGTGCCGGCGTTGCGAAGAAAAGATCGCGGACCTCGACAGTGGTGCCCTTGTTTGCGGCTGCGGGTTTGAGCGGTGAAGGCACACCTCCGGCAAGCGAGATTTCATTGGCATGCGCCGCATCGGCTGGGCGCGATCTCAAAGTCAGCCGCGCCACAGACCCGATCGAGGGCAGGGCTTCACCCCGAAACCCGAGGGTACGGATATCGTCAAGCCGCTGGTCTATCTTGGAGGTGCAGTGCCGCCGTACGGCCAGTTGCAGGTCCTCTGCATCCATGCCGCGGCCATCATCGATGACGCGGATCAGCGCCTTGCCGCCGCCGGCGGTGGCAATCTCGACCCTGCTCGCACCGGCATCAATGGCGTTTTCGACCAGTTCCTTGACCACACTGGCCGGCCGCTCGATCACTTCACCGGCGGCAATCTGGTTGATCAGGGTCTCTGGCAATTGATGGATGCGCATGGCCCCATGTTCAGGGATTCGCGATCAAGCGCAATGGAGCGGGTCCGACCGATCCCCATAAAGCGGTTTTTCAACACATCGGGCGTTGCAAATCGGTGCCATTTTGGCCTTGATGGCGAAGCATCCGCCTGACTGTAATCACAGGACCATCAATGACCTATTCCGACCGCCGCGCCCAACTGCTCGAATTGTTTCAGTTGGGCATCGCCGCTGCCGATCCCGCGCAATGCGTGCCTCCGCAGCTGCCCGCCAAGCCCAAGGGGCGGACGCTGGTAATCGCGGCTGGCAAGGCCGCCGCGTCCATGGCGCGTGCGGTGGAGGATAACTGGGACGGTCCGATTTCCGGCATCGCCGTGACCCGCTATGGACATGGTGTTGATTGCAAGCGGATAGAAGTGATCGAGGCTGCGCATCCGGTGCCCGATGACCGCGGTGAAGTCGCGGCGCAGAGACTCATTGAAGAGGTGCGTGCGCTGGGACAGGACGATCTGGCGCTGTGCCTGATATCCGGTGGCGGTTCGGCCCTGCTCGGATTGCCGGCCCCGGGTCTTACGCTGGACCAGAAGAAGGCAATCAACCGCGCGCTGTTAGCCTCGGGTGCGCCGATCGGTGAAATGAACACGGTCAGAAAACATCTTTCTGCGATCAAGGGTGGACGCCTGGCTCAGGCCGCCTATCCCGCCCGGGTGCATGCCATCGGCATTTCCGATGTCCCCGGCGATGACCCCTCGGTCATTGCCTCTGGCCCGACGGTTCCGGATGTGACCACCCAGGCCCAGGCGCTTGAGATTCTTCAGCGCTACAAGATAGATATACCCGATGCCGTGCGTGCGCACCTGTCCGACCCCGCCAATGAAACCCCCAAGCCCGATGATCCGGTGTTCTCCACGTCGAGCTTTCACATGGCGGCAAAACCGGCGGATATGGTGGAGGCAGTGGCCCGTGCCGGCTCCGAGCGCGGTTACCGTGTGATTTCATTGGGCGCAGACATTGAGGGAGAGGCGCGGGAGATCGGACTTGCCCAGGCTCGGCTGGCGCTTGAAGCCGCAGCAGGACGATCGCCGGACGATCCGCCCACGCTCATTGTCTCAGGTGGCGAGACGACTGTCACCGTCGCCAACAGCGACGGCCGGGGTGGGCGCAACTGCGAGTTTCTGCTGGCACTGACGATTGGCCTTGGTGCCCACCCGGATATCTGTGCACTTGCTTGCGATACCGATGGGATAGATGGCAGCGAGAACAATGCCGGTGCGATTATCGATCCTGACACGCTGGGCCGGATACGGGCTGCAGGGCTGGACCCTGAAGCTGAACTTGGGCGCAACAATTCCTGGACGGCGTTTCACGCTGTCGATGATCTGGTGATCACCGGGCCGACGCGCACCAATGTAAATGATTTGCGGCTGATACTGATTGGCTGACTCGAACGCGAACTCTTGCATTTATGGTTAAGCGAGGCTTAACCCTCATTTGGCATGCTTGTCTCCTAGAATTGTATGGATTTCCCGTAAAAGGTGCAGAAACGCCATTTACGGCAAGTCTGAATTTTGAGATGCACAGCGGATCTTTGCAACATGGACCTGAGTGAAACGGAGCTCCCGCCCGTTGGACGCGAAGCCAAGATCATTGAGGCTCTCGCGCTGGCGCTTGATATTGCGATCATACTGTATGACCGAAACGACAAGCTGATCGCTGTGAGCCCCCAAATTCGGCGCTTCATCAACATACCTCCGGACATGATTGTGCCCGGGGCACGGCTGCGCGATCTTCTGGGAGCTAGCTACGATGCAGGCGTAAATTACTTTGGATCAATCAATGGCAAGATCAGGATAACGTCCCGCGAAGACTGGATTGCGGAGCGCATCGCAACGCATTGGCGTGAGCGCCATGAGAGTACGGAACAGCTCGCAGATGGACGATGGGTGCGTTTGTGCAAGCGGCGCATGCCTGACGGTGTTCTCGTTTCGACCATCGAAGATGTATCGGAGCAAGTGCGGCGCGACGCGGAATTGTCTGAGACCCGGCAACATGCCGAACTGGCTCAACACATCCTCAACAACCTCGCCAATCCGGTTGTCGTCAAGAATTCATCGCTGCGTTACGTTGCTGTCAATGAGGCATTTTGCCGGATCCGCGGCTTGCGTCCCCAGCAAATCATCGGCCGCTCTGCGAAGGATTTGGTGAAGCCAAAGCTTGCACTAGAGTTCGAGGCCATTGAACGCAAAGTGCTTGAAACCGGCATGCCCTTCGAAGCAGCGCAGGATATCATTCGCCGGGACGGCTCGATCATGCATGCGGTGACACGGGTCCATCGCTCCGGAAAGCAGGGCAATTATTACATTACCATCTCTTTCGACGACGTTGCAGACTATGTGGTGCCCGTCGATCGTGACACCGATGTGCGGGCGCGGACTGGCCACCTCAAGCCGGAAACCAGTGCGGAGGCCGAAGAACCCAAACGGATTCTTGTTCTGGAAACAGACACGAGCCGCGGACAGAACCGTGTTGCGGCGCTCAAGGCAGCAGGGTTCGATGCGCTTTTGATCTCTCAGGCAACCGAGGTCTTCGCATTTCTTGCCCAGGCTGAAAGGATGCAGATCCGGATCGACGAGATCGAACTCTGCGACGCGATGGGTAGAGAGCTGATCTCGCATCAGGAGACAGTCCGGCATCCGGCGTTGGCCAATGCACTCAAAACATGGAGTGCAGCAGCGGCAAAAAAGCAAACCATCTCTGCTGGGCGCAGCGAACCAGAAACGGTTGCCGCCCAGCCAAAGTCTGAATCGGAAATGCAAACGGTTCCAGAGGCGCGTCAGCGTGCGCCAGCAGTCGTCGAATTGGCGGTGTCAGAAGAGGCTGCGCCCGGCACTCACCGGAGTTCGGCGTCAAACAAGGCGCCCAAGCGGTTGCGGATCCTTGTCGCCGAAGACAATCATGTCAATCAGATCGTCTTCGAACAGATACTCGAAGGCATCGATGCTGATTACCGTATTGTCAGCAACGGCGAAGAGGCGCTCGCCGCCTGGCAGTCCTCCGCCCCCGACCTGATCCTCATGGACGTCTCGATGCCGGTCATGAACGGGCTTCAAGCCACCCAGGCAATTCGCAAGGCTGAAGCGGAAAGACCCGGTGGAGAAGCGCACACCCCCATTATCGCGGTCACCGCGCACGCCATGGGCGGGGACCGGGAAAGATGCTTCGACGCAGGGATGGATGATTATCTTTCCAAGCCTGTCAGCCCCGACAAGTTGGAGGCGATAATTGCCAGATGGGTCGGAACGGTCCCGCTCGATACTGCAGATGGTGGAGCCTATTGAGGCTAACTGCCTGTCTTGCAATGCGACCACTGATTGCGCAGACTGAATCTCACGGGTCCCACAATAGGACAATCTTAAGACATCTGAAGCAGATTGTGGGGATGAATTCCGAGGCTCGAGGCCGTTGCTTCCAATGATCCCTGAAGACGACAATCTGGACACATCGTCCAAAAGTCCCAATCCGGTAGCTTACACTGACCCGTTGACCGGGTTGGGTAACCGGCGCCGTCTGATGGATAAAATCCGCAAACTTGCGGCCGAACGCGCGGACGATCCAGCCCCCTTTACCATCGGCATCGCCAACATTGATGGGTTCAAACCGATCAATGATCTCTTCGGCCATGCTGCCGGCGATGAGATTCTCTGCCAGGTAGCGCACAGGCTGCGGGCCTGTTTGCCCGATGGCGGTTTCGTTGCACGTATTGAAAGCGACGAGTTTGCCTTTGTTCTGCCTCTGGTGTTCGAAAAGAAGGGTGCGGAAAAAATCGGCCGGATGTTCAAGGACGTGCTGTCGGCGCCCTATGATCTCGGCGATCGCAACGTGCGCCTCTCGGCCTTCCTTTGGTTTCGCGGTTTATCCCTTTGCTGGTGAGCAGTTTGCTGAACTGCTCAAGAGCGCCGATACTGCGCTTTATCGCTCCAAACGCCGCGGCCGTGGTCAGATCACTGTGTATTCAGAGGAAATAGCGGAGGAGATGCGTTACGGCACCCAGGTCGAACAGGCCCTGCGCCGCGCCATCATAGCCGACGAAGTGGCTGTTCACTTCCAGCCGATCGTTGATCTGATCGATGGATCGATCCAGGGTTTCGAAGCACTGGCCCGTTGGACCGACCGGGAACTCGGGTTTGTATCGCCGGCCGTCTTCATTCCACTCGCCGAAGAGCGCGGTTTTATCGACTCGCTGACCGAAACCTTGCTCAAGAAGGCTGCCGAGACAGCAAAGCACTGGCCTTCGGATATGTTCCTGTCGTTCAATCTCTCATCAGCACAGCTGATTGATCCTGCAACAGGTTTCAACATGCTGGCCATTATCAACCGGGTTGGTCTCGATCCGCGCCGGCTTGAGTTGGAAATTACGGAAACCGCGATGATGAGCGATCCGGAGATCGCCGCCAAGGTGATCGATGAACTTCACACCATCGGGATCAGGGTTTCACTTGATGATTTCGGCACCGGCCAATCCAGCCTGGGCCGGTTGCGCGAATTCGCTTTCAACAAGCTCAAGATTGACAGAAGCTTCATCAGCGAGATCACAGTAGACAAATCCTCGGAGCACATTGTTCGCGCCATCCTGATGATGTGCGAAGGTCTCAATCTCAAGGTCATAGCCGAGGGTATTGAGACCGAGGAGCAGGCCGAAATGCTCCGGTCTCTTGGGTGCAGGTCCGGTCAGGGATGGCATTATGGCAAGGCTGTCGACTCAGCCGAGACATTCCGCTTGATTGAAGCCCAGCAGGCCGCGCAATTCGGTTCCCGCTCGGCCTATATTGTCACCCCTGGATCTCACGACCTTCCTTGATCAACCAGTCGAGAACCTGACTCGTCTGCGGTGTCAGACTGCGCCCTCTGGGCCAGATCACATGAAACGCAGCCCCGGTTTCGAGACTGTGAGGCGTCACCTTCTCCAGCAGGCCAGACGAGATCAACCGCCCGGTCAGGTGCCGCCAGGAGAGCGCGACGCCCTGGCCTTCCAGCACCGCCTGTATCACCAGAACATAATCATTGATGGCAAGCCCGCGATTGGCGGTGGTGGCGTTCACGCCAGCGCTCTTGAACCATTGCTGCCAGTCACAGGCCGAACGAAAAGGCTCTTCGAGGTGGATCAGCCTGTGCTGGGCGAGTTGGTCGATGCTATCGGGCTCACCATGCTTTTCGAGATAGGCGGACGTGGCCACAGCTTCGATGACTTCCGGCGCGATCAGGGCGCTGTCATAGTCTGGCCAGTCCTCCGGCCGGCCACCGCGAATGCCAAGCTCGATTGCTTCGGTCCGGATATCCAGATCCCGGTCCGCGGTCTGTATCCTGAGGTCAATGTCGGGCAGATCATCACGCAGCCGTTGCAGCCGCGGCAACATCCAGAATGAGGCGAAGGCTGTTGATGCAGCCAGCGTTACTATTCCGGGCTTGCCGCGATTTTTGATATCTTCCGCGGATTTGCGGATATGGCCCAGCCCCAGCGTCACATCCGCATGGAAGCGGCGTCCGGCTTCGGTCAGGTGGACAGCGCGGTGGGCGCGCTGAAACAGCATCGCGCCCAACTGGGTTTCAAGCGCGCGGATCGCGTAGCTGACGGCGGCCTGGGTCATTCCCAGTTCCCGCGCCGCCCGGGTGAAGCTCAGATGCCTGCCCGCAGCTTCAAAGACGATCAGATTGCCGGCAGAGGGCAACAGGTGGCGGAGGTTTTCCATAAGGTGAGCTTATCTTAAGTCGAAGAATTTTCCAGCATTACATCGCCGCGTTCCGGGCCTAGTCTCTGATCAAGTTGACGCTAGTGCATGCCGCGCTCAATTGGATCCGCGGCGAGGTAAGTCCGGGAGGGTTTGTCATGGATGCAGTTGATGTGATCGCTGAGGTTCCGACAAGTGCGCGCAAGCGTGAACGTGGCGGCGGGCGCGACGGCCGCCGTGCGGGGCAGGGCAACCGTCCGCCTAATCGCACAACGCCATACATCATGCGCAACATCCCGACCTATGATGTGCTGGGCGAGGAAAGCCTGATCAGGATCGAGGACACGGCAGACCGGATTCTTGCGGAAATCGGCATCGAGTTTCGCGATGACCCTGTGGCGCTTGAGCACTGGAAGTCAGCCGGCGCCAGTGTTGAGGGGCTGCTGGTCAAATTCGAGCCAGGGATGCTGCGCGAGATCCTCAAATCGGCACCTGCCACTTTCACCCAGCATGCGCGCAATCCGGCCAACAATATCGAGATCGGCGGCAAGAGCGTTGTCTTCGCCCCGGCTTATGGATCGCCCTTTGTGATGGACCTCGACAAGGGCCGCCGCTACGGCACGATCGAGGATTTCCGCAACTTCATCAAGCTGGCGCAATCGAGCCCCTGGCTGCACCATTCCGGCGGCACCATCTGTGAGCCGGTGGATGTGCCAGTCAACAAGCGCCATCTCGACATGGTCTATTCGCATCTGAAGTATTCCGACCGCTGCTTCATGGGATCGGTAACTGCGGAAAGCCGCGCGGAAGAATCGATTGAGATGGCGCGGATCGTCTTCGGCCGCGATTTCGTTGATCGAAACTGCGTCATTCTGGGCAATGTGAACGTCAACTCGCCGCTGGTCTGGGATGGAACCATGACCAATGCGCTCAGGGCCTATGCCCGCGCCAACCAGGCGGCCGTCATCGTGCCTTTCATCCTGGGTGGGGCCATGGGGCCGGTCACCAGCGCAGGCGCAATCGCGCAGTCGCTCGCCGAAACCATGGCCGGTTGCGCCTTGACCCAGCTCGAGCGCAAGGGCGCGCCGGTGATCTTCGGCAATTTCCTTTCATCTATGTCGCTGCGCTCCGGCTCGCCCACCTTCGGAACGCCTGAACCCGCCATTGGCTCGATGGTGATCGGGCAACTGGCGCGGCGCTTGAATCTGCCCCTTCGCTGTGCCGGCAACTTCTCAAATTCCAAGCTGCCGGACGCACAGGCGATGAACGAGGGCACAATGTCGATGCTTTCGGCGGTCCATTGCGGCGCGAATTTCATTCTCCATTCGGCAGGGTTTCTCGACGGGCTTTTGGCCATGTCCTACGAGAAATTCGTCATGGATGCCGATTTTTGCGGCGCGCTGCATTCCTATCTGGCAGGCGTTGTTGTCGATGACAACACGCTGGCGCTTGATGCCTTCCGCGAGGTGGGAGTCGGCAAGCATTTCCTCGGGTGCGCCCACACCATGGAGAATTACCAGACGGCATTTTGGGACTCTTCCATTGCCGACAACGAACCGTTTGAGAAATGGGACACCGCCGGACGCACCGATGCCGCCAGCCGCGCCAATCAACGCTGGAAGCAGATGCTGGCAGACTACCAGGCACCGCCCATGGACGAGGCGACAGATGAGGCCCTGTTGGATTATGTTGAGCGCACCAAGGCCACTCAGGCCGACGCCTGGTACTGACATAAGAGGGGTTTGAACAATGGCAACACTTAACGATCCGCTGCTGCAACCCTACCAGCTCAAGCATCTGACGCTGAAGAACCGGATCATGACCACCAGCCATGAGCCCGCCTATCCCGAAGACGGGATGCCCAAGGACCGCTACCGCGCCTATCATGTCGAACGCGCCCGGGCCGGGATCGCCATGACCATGACGGCAGGCTCGGCGGCGGTCTCAAAAGACAGTCCGCCGGTGTTCAACAATGTTCTGGCCTACAAGGACGAAGTGGTGGGCTGGATGAAGAAGCTCACCGACGAGTGCCACGAGCACGGCTGCGCGGTGATGATCCAGCTGACCCATCTTGGCCGCCGCACCCACTGGA
Source organism: Hoeflea phototrophica DFL-43 (assembly GCF_000154705.2). NCBI lineage: Bacteria > Pseudomonadati > Pseudomonadota > Alphaproteobacteria > Hyphomicrobiales > Rhizobiaceae > Parahoeflea > Parahoeflea phototrophica. The sequence goes on from NZ_CM002917.1 coordinate 1,152,821, forward strand.
ACAAGGGCGACTGGCTGCCCGCGCTCTCGACCAGCCACCAGCGTGAACCAGCGCACCGGGCATTCCCCAAGAAGATGGAAGACTGGGACATCGCGCGGGTCATTGCCGACTACGCCGATGCTGCCGAACGCATGGCGGAAGCCGGTCTCGATGGCGTCGAGCTGGAATGCTACGGCCACCTGATGGACCAGTTCATGTCGCCGCTGACCAATGAACTCGACGGGCCTTACGGTGGAAGTCTCGAAAACCGCGCCCGCTTCGCGCTCGACGTGGTCGCAGCGATAAGGGCCAAGGTCGGCGGCAGGCTGATCGTCGGCATTCGATACACCGCTGACGAAACCGCCAAGGGCGGGATCGATGAAGACGAAGGCGTTGCCATCGGCCACATGTTCAAGGCTTCGGGCCAGGTCGATTTTCTAAATGTCATCCGTGGTCAGATCCACACCGATCCGGCGATGACCGACGTGATCCCGGTGCAGGGCATGCGCTCGGCGCCGCATCTCGATTTCGCCGGCCGCATCCGCGCCGAGGTTGGATTGCCGACATTCCACGCCGCCCGCATTCCCGATGTGGCCACAGCGCGCCATGCCATCTCCAGCGGCAAGCTCGACATGATCGGCATGACGCGGGCGCATATGGCGGATCCGCATCTGGTCAAAAAGATCATGGAGGGCCGCGAGGACGATATTCGCCCCTGTGTCGGCGCCACCTATTGCCTCGACCGGATCTATCAGGCCGGGGACGCGCTCTGCATCCACAATCCGGCAACCGGTCGCGAACTTACCATGCCGCACACGATCATGCGGGCGGAGAAGTCCAGGCGTGTTGTTATCGTCGGGGCCGGGCCTGCAGGTCTCGAAGCGGCTCGCGTTGCAGCGGAGCGTGGGCACCGGGTTACGGTGTTTGAAGCCCAACCCGATGCAGGAGGTCAGATCAGGCTGACTGCGCAAAACCAGCGCCGAAGGGAAATGATCGGCATCATCGAGTGGCGCATGGCGCAATGCGCAGCGCGCGATGTCGAATTCCGCTTCAACACCTGGGCCGAAGCGGAAGAGGTCATGGCCGAGAGTCCCGACGTGGTGATCATCGCCACCGGGGGCCTGCCGCACACCGAAGTTCTCGAGCAAGGCAACGACCTGGTGGTCTCAAGCTGGGACCTGATCTCGGGTGATGTCAAACCGGGCAAGCAGGTGCTGGTCTATGATGATGCGGGAGACCACGCCGGATTGCAGGCGGCGGAAGTGGCAGCTCAGGCCGGGGCCACGGTCGAGATCATGACCCCAGACCGCAGCTTCGCCCCCGATGTGATGGCGATGAACCTGGTTCCCTATATGCGGTCGCTGCAGGACAAGGACGTGACCTTCACCGTCACCTACCGTCTGACCTCGGTCGAGCGCGACGGCAATCAGCTCAAGGCTATCATCGGCAGCGATTACATGCCACTTGCCAAGACACGCAGCTTTGACCAGGTGGTCATCAACCATGGCACCTTGCCGCTGGATGAGCTCTATTTCGAGCTCAAGCCGCACTCAAGCAATCTTGGTCAGGTCGATTATGATGCGTTCATATCCGGCGCGCCGCAAACGCTGAACGGCGGCCCCTCGGATGGCGAAGGCTTCCAGCTCTTCCGCATCGGCGATGCCATCGCAGCGCGCAACACCCACGCCGCGATCTATGATGCGCTCAGGCTGATGAAGGATGTCTGAGGGAGCGGGCACTTTCCTTTTTTGTCGGTCATAAGTGTGTCCGTTAGGTTAGCGCAGGATCAGGAACCCGCGCGGGAAAGCGGTGTGATGGCGACGCCGGAGGGCTCAATCATGAGGTCGCCCAGCAAGGGCTTACCCGTCCAGCCCAAAGCCGAGAGATCGAATGCCGTAGCACCGTAATTGAACGCGAACACGTGATTGCCGTGGCGTCTGAGCCGCAAACCGTCCCGCAATTCCTTGGTCACGAGCCCCCCGCGGCTCGCAAGCCGCATGATGATGTCATAGAGCAGACCTTGGTCCGGCCAGCCGCCCAGATATCGGCGGTTACCCTGCGCGACCAGACCCGGCACGCCATCCCCGGTTGTCAGGATGTTTTCCGTCTCCGGTCCGGCCTCCAGGAATTCGCGCCAATACTGGAACGATCCGCCCTCGGCCAGATAGACCGGGGTGTCCTCACGCAGTGATTCCACATGGGTCACCCGCACATCGAGGATATCCTTGGGAAGCGCGGGGGGCAGACTGTCGGGAATGGCGAAGTCAGCGGTTTTGGAACCACTGCGAGGACCGATCAACACGTGGCCCTGATAGGCGCGGACCGCCTCGATCAGCGCGGGTGTCCAGGTGAAAAGGCCCGGAATCGTCACCAGACCGTAGCCCTCGAGATCTGGCGCGCTTGCCGGGACGATGTCGATGGAAAGACCCAGTCGCCGCATGGTCCGGTAGAAGTCGAACACCAGCCGGAAGTAATCGAATTCGCGGCCCTGCGGCTGGATCTCCCAGGCCCAGGCCGAAGGATAGTCAAAAACAATCGCCACATCGGCCTTGCCGGCTGAATCGGACAGCTCTCTGTCGAGTGCGCCAAGCTCTGATGAAACCTGGGCGGCCTCATGAAATCCCTGTGCCTCGACCGAATCGGAGCGCAGCAGTCCGGCATGCATCTGCTCCTGCGCGAAGGGGGCTTGGCGCCAGCGGAAATAGCTGACGGTTTCCGCACCATGGGCAAAGGCTTCCCAACTCCACAGGCGCACCATGCCGTTGCGCGGTGCTGGATTGTGAGGCGCCCAGTTGACCGGGCCGGGCTGCTGCTCCATCACCCACCAGCGGCCCTTAGACGTGGCGCGGTAGAGATCATGGTGAAAGGCCTGGAAATCCGGATCGCCTGCATGGGCGAACTGCCGTTTCCAGTCATCATTCTGATCGGAACGGTCTTCAAGAAAACCGAGCGGATAGGAATCCCAGCTTGATATGTCGAGATCCGCGCCGACATCGAAATGATCGAAGACGAGTGTCCGGCCCATGAAATTGTGGATCACGTCGCGGCCCGGCGAATGCGCGCGGATGATATCGGCCTGCGCCTTGTTGAACCGCACCACCATGTCCGAGGCGAAGCGACGGAAATCCATCACATGCGTAGGGTTGGGTTCGGTCACGGTCAGGTTCGGCAGCTCGACTTCCGAAAACTCCGAAATCTCCATCGACCAGAACACATTGCCCCAGGCCCGGTTGAGCGCTTCGGGTGACTGGTATTTGCGCTGCAGCCATGCCTGAAACCCGGCTTTTGCCGCTGGTGAATAGGACAGTGTGGTGTTGTGGCAATCATATTCATTGTCGGTCTGCCAGGCGGCAATACCGGGATGCGCCCCAAAGGCCTTGGCCAGCGCAAGCGTGATCCGCTTGCACTCTTCGAGGTAGCCGTCATGGGCGAAGTCATAATGCCGCCGCGATCCGAATTTCCGGGTGAGCCCGTCTGCTCCCACCGGCAGCATGTCCGGCATTTCATCCACCAGCCATTTCGGCGGGGTTGCCGTCGGTGTGCCCAGAACCACCTTCAATCCTGCTTGGTGCAGGACATCTATGGCACGGCCGAGCCAGTCGAATTCATAGACGCCGCGACGAGGCTCAAGCCGCGACCAGGCAAACTCGCCGATGCGCACATGGACAATTCCGAGTGACGCCATGCGTGCGGCGTCTTCAACCCATTGCGCTTCCGGCCAGTGCTCCGGATAGTAGCACACTCCGAGCGTGCGGTTCATGGCGACGTCTCCATCAAATCTGTCAAAGAATGTAGTCTGGCTCGAACCGGCCCTTGACCGGATGGTCGAGCAGGAAGGTTTTGCCCGCTTCCGGATCTGCGGCAAGTGCTTCCGCCGACATGCCCTGTTGCGCTGATGTGACCAGCAGCCGGTCAGCTTTGACACCGACAAAGGCCGGGCAACTCGTCTGGCTTGCAGGCACACTCAGGGACTTGATCCGTTTGCCGTCTGGTGAGTAGGCATCGACCGAACCGGCGCCCCAGCGGGCGTTCCAGATCGCGCCTTCCGCATCACAGACCGCGCCATCAAGCCCGCCCTTGCCGCCGCTGTGGTCCAAGAACACCTGCGGCTCACCCACTGGCAGCGCGGTTGCCGGGTCGATGGCCACGCGCATCAACCTGGCGGTGACCGTGTCGGTGAAATAGGCCGCCGCGCCATCAGGTGAAAAGCAGATCGCATTGGGGATGGTGATCCCGGGATAGAGCAGGGTCAGGTTGCCGCGGGCAACATGATAGATCGCACCGGCACCGGCTTCAGCCTGCTTGCCCATGGTCCCGATCCACAGTGCACCACTCCGGTGCACCCGTCCGTCGTTGGAGCGGGTCACCGGATTGTCGGCCTCGATCGGTGTGATCAGCTCAAGCGCCCCGGTCCGGACTGTCCGAAGGTGCAGGCCTGTTTCGGTGGCGATGATCTGCCGGTCAGCATCGACGCGCGCCAGAACGCTGCTCATTTCCGGCAACGTGTGAGACCTGATCTCGCCGGTCGCGACCGTGCATTCCATCAGTCTCTTGCCGAGGATGTCGAACCACCAGGCTGTGCCGGTATGCGGGTCATAGGTTGCCCCCTCGCCAAGCAGGCAGGCCGGCGCGTTCAGAATGGTTCCCGCAAAGGGGGGGGAGTCCGTGTTCACAGCCCGGCCTCCGCAAGTGCATCAAAGGCGGCAATCGCTTCGATGCCGCGGCGGTTTACCTCTCCGGCTGCCATGCCCGCCTTGTAGAGGCTTGAGCCCAGCCCGAAGGTTCGGATCCCGACCTTGGCGTAGGCTGCGAAATCCGCGTTGGAGACACCGCCCACTGCGCCGACGGGAACGTCCTTCGGCAGCACTGCCGAAATTGCGTTTATGCCTGATGGCCCGAGCACGCTGGCCGGGAAGAACTTGAGCGCCGAGGCCCCTGCCGCGCAGGCCGCCAGAGCCTCGGTCGGGGTAAACACGCCGGGCATGGTCACCATGCCATGGGAACCAGCGCGGTCTATCACCTGCGCCTCGACATTCGGGCTGACCATCAGCCGCCCGCCCACATCATTGAGGCGGTCGACATCTTCCACTGTGAGAACTGTGCCGGCACCAATCAGCACGCCCTCGGGGGCGCGCTTGACGGCCAGCTCGATCGAACGGAACGGATCGGGTGAGTTGAGCGGAATCTCGATGGCGGTAAAGCCGGCTTCGATCAGGCCGTCCACAATGGCTTCGGTCTCTGTGGGCTTGATGCCGCGCAGGATGGCCACGAGGCCGCGTTTCATCGGGGGGAAGGGAATTCGTGTCATGCGCGTTTCCGATCTCCGGTTTTTGCAGAATGGCTCCGCCATGCTTCCATCAGGCCGCGTTGGACTGCCACATCCGCATCGATGTCACGGATCTGCGCCCCGCATTCCGACAGTGCCGCATGATAGAGCCGCTGCAGCGCGCCGCTCGCCACAAGGCCGATCTCTTCGTCACCACGCAGACCCGCGCCTGCGAGCTCCGCGCCGATAAGCAGGCCCGAAAGCCGGGCACGGTTTTCTTCCTGCCTGGTGTCATGCAGCAATTGCCCGGCACGGATGGAAAACAGGTGATGCGTTGTCAGTTCGGGCCGTGTCCAGCCGTCACGCACCCCGCTTGCAAAAGCCGGATCGCGGGCATCGACCGGACCTTCGCCACCTGTCGAATACGCCACAATGGTTTTTCCGGTAACCGCCGAGAACAATTCGCCGGTCATGAAGGTTTCGAAACCGGTGACCACCGATCCTTCCATGGTCACCCATTTCGAATGCGTGCCGGGCATGCAGTAGCGCGCGCCATCAGGCATGTCGAAATATGCCCCCAGCAGCTGGGTTTCCTCGCCGCGCATGACATCCGGCTCGTTGAGCGAACGCACGGCGAGGCCCGGAACGATGATGATTTCGCGTGCGGTTCCGGGCACCAGGGTGGCGTTTTCGCCAATGGTTGCGATATCGGCAGGGGTGTCGAGGTAGCCGGCTTCCACCCAGCCCTGACGGGATCCGGCCATGCCACAGATCACAACCGGAATTTGTTCGGGCACCGACAAGGCGGAGAGGTGGCTCTCCAGGACAGTCTCGAAGCCACTCGCAGCGACTTCGCTCATGCCTTCGTGGCTGCGGTGCTCGGCCAGCACTGTGCCGTCTGCTGACATCAACCACAGCCGGAAGCTCGAGGTTCCCCAATCGACCGCGACAAGAAAAGGCAGCGTGCTCACATCATGCCTCCATCGGCGATCAGCACCTGTGCGGTGACCATCGCACTGGCGCTCGAGGCGAGGAAAAGGCATGGGCCGATCATGTCATCGGGTTCGATGGTGCGCTTGATGCACTGCCGGTCGAGCATCTGCGCCAGCCCCTCTTCGGTTACCCAGAGCCGCTTCTGCCGCTCGGTCATCACCCACCCAGGCGCGATTGCATTGACCCTGATGCCATCAGGCCCGAGCCGCCCGGCCAGCCCCTTGGTCAGCCCGACGATGCCAGCCTTGGCCGCGGTATAGGCGGGCATGGCGCCTATGTTGAGCATGTAGGAGGTGGAGGTGAAATTGACGATCGTTCCGCCACCCGCAGCGATCATTCCGGGCGCAACCGCCTTGGCGGTGAAGGCGACTGGTCTAAGATTGATCGCCTGATTGGCGTCCCAATAGTCTTCGCTCATGTCGAGCAGTTCATGCCGGTCGTCAAACGCGGCATTGTTGACCAGAACGCGCGCCGCTCCATGGGCTGCTTCGGCTTGCGGCACGGACCGTCTGATTGCGCCGACATCCGTGAGGTCGGCATGGATGAACAATGGCGCATGGCGGCCAATATCGGCCAGGCGTGCGGCAAGTTCGCGGCTTGGCTTTTCGGCGATGTCGATGAAAGCGACCTTTGCGCCCTGGCGAACAAACCCCTCGGTCAGCGCCGCCCCGATGCCCGTGCCTCCGCCGGTGATCAGCACCGCAGCGCCGTCTAGGTCCGGATACACAGGATGATCGGATGCGGTGGTCATGATTGAACTCCTGGGCGCACGGATTGGCCTTCCACCACCAGCATGGTGGCAGGAAAGGCATTGGGAAGGCGCAAAGCCCCGGCCATCAGCGCCGCGCCTGATAGCCGCACGCTCTCACCCTTGCTGAACGGACTCGAGACATTCTGGTTCAAGGTTCGCGGAAGATCTTCCGGATTGATCAATCGGATGTCATAGAACGCCTCGGACCGCAATCCCGCAAGCCTGTAGGGGCGTGTCGCGATCTGTTTCGGTGCACCGGTTTGGCCATGAAACAGCACAAACCGGTCGTTGCCTTCGTTCGTGTCATCGCCCGTGGATGCAAACACTTCCGCATGAACTTCGGGATCCTCGGTGTCGAGGCGGAGAAGACGAGCCGAAAACAGGAAATCGCGATTGGCCTTGAACCAGGACGTGACCCGTTTGAGCGTTGCAGCCTCATCCGCTGTCAATTCGCGCGGGTCCATCTCGAATCCCATATGCCGCTGCGCCGCCACCCAGGCGCGGAACGCCATCGGCAGCACCCGGCCCGATGTGTGGCAGGTCCTTGGGCCGACATGGGAACCCTGGATCTCCGGCGCGATCCAGCGCGAGGCTTCATGCTGCATCCTCAACCGCTCGAGCGCATCGTTGGAATCCGACAACCAGACCCGCGTTGTGTGGCCCAGAATGCCGAAATCAACGCGCCCGCCACCAGATGCGCAGCTTTCAATCTCGACATCGGGGAAGGCTGCCTCAAGCCGTTCGAGCAAGCGGTAGAGCGCCACTGTCTGACTGGATGTGCCGCCTGTGAGAATCCGGTTGTGATCCCATTTGATGTAGTCGATCGCATGCTCTGAGAGGATCGCCGAGATCTGGTCGAACAGATAATCGCTCACGCCCGAATTGGTGAGATCAAGCACATATTGCTGCCGCCCAGCGGGTTGTCCTTCGGGGCCCTGAAGCCAGTCCGGATGAGCGCGCGCCAGATCGCTGTCAAGATTGACCATCTCGGGCTCGAACCAGATGCCGAAACGCATGCCGAGGCTCTGCACATGATCGATCAACGGCGTCAGCCCGTCGGGATACTTGTTCCGGTCGATGCTCCAGTCGCCCAGAGAGGTGGTGTCATCATTGCGGCCCTTGAACCAGCCGTCATCAAGCACGAAACGTTCGGCGCCAAGATCTGCGGCCCGGCTGGCGATCTGCTTGAGGTCTTCCGGCGAATGGCGGAAATAGATCGCTTCCCAGCAATTGTAGTGGACCGGACGCGGGACCGCGCGGTCCTTGAGTTTGTCGTGCGAAAAGCGCCGTCCCAGCGCGTGGAATGCCTCGGACAATCCGTTCAAACCATCTTTGGACCAGGCCAGGTGGACCGTTGGGCTTGATATGGGCTGATCGCTGACACCGTCATCTGCCACGCCGAACTGCACCTGGCGTCGCCCGTCGGGAATTTCCTCGGCAATCATCCGGTGTCCGCCCGACCAGGCGAGGCTGACGCCGAGGCATTCACCGGAGGTCTCGCCGCAGTCTTCTGCGAGGAATGCGGCACCCGGGAAATGCGCATGGCCAGTCCGGCCCTCACGGCTCTCGCGCACATGTTGCCCGGTGGCAAAGAGGCGTTCCTGCTTTTGAAACTCGCCGGTCCAGCGCCCGCCATGGTCGAGAATGCGGGAAAGCCGGTCAGGGATTGGAAACGCACCGGCGCACAACCATCCGATCTGGGATCCGGTTTGAGGGGTGGCGTGCGCCGACAGGCTGAGCAGTCCCGCGTCATCAAGATTGATGTCAAGCGTGAGCGACACGCGGTCCAGACGGTCGCTCAGCGTGAACGTCAGAATGCCATTTTCCTTCGCCGCATCGGCCAATACCAGATCAGGCGTTGCCGGTTGCCCGGCAGCGCTCAGCAGGCTCAGCCCCGGATGTCCCTGCCAGCCTTCAATGGCTGATGGTATCAGACTCAGAGGCGTCAGCGGGTCAAGCTGGCCACCGGCGGTGTTGGGCAAGGTCAAACGAGCAAGCAGGCTCAGGTCTTCCTGGTCTGGCAGTGTTGCGCCAAAGTGAATGAGGCACGGCGTGCTGCCCTCGAAGCTGGCGAACACGGCCGTTCGGTCACCCTCGTCCAGCCGCCAGCAGCTCAGCGCAATTGAGGTCTGTCCTTTCTTCACGCAGCATCAGCCCTTCGTTGCGCCAAGTGTCAGGCCGGCGATGAAGTGGCGCTGCATCAGGAAGAACATCAGTACCGGCGGCAGCGCGGCAAGCAGCGAGGCCGCCGATACCAATTGCCATTGGCTGACGAACTGTCCGTTGAGCGCCCGCACGCCTGCGGTGATCGGCAGCCGGTCATCGCCCTGGATCAGCACGGTCGCCCAGAAGAAGTCGTTCCAGATGAAGGTGAAGACCAGCACGGAGAGCGCTGCAATCGCGGGCCTGACCAGTGGCAGCACCAGATGCCAGAAGATCTTGAATTCGCCCACGCCCTCAATCCGTGCGCTTTCCACCAGTTCATAGGGCAGGGCCTTGATGAAATTGCGCATGAACAGCGTGCAGAAGCCGGTCTGGAAGGCCGCGTGAAATAGCACCAGCCCGATGATGGTGTCATAGGTGTCGGTCCGCACGGCCAGATCGCGCACCGGCACCATAAGGATCTGGAACGGCACAAAATTGCCGGCCACGAACAGGAAGAACAGCGGCAAGGCCCATTTGAAATCCCGGTAGATCGCCAGCGCGTATCCGGCCAGACAGGCAAGCGCCACCGAAATCACCATGGTTGGAACAGTCACCAGCATAGAGTTGAGCAGATAGGTGCCCGCACGCGACTGCGTGAACACAGCCGTGTAGTTCTGGATGAGCAGGAAATCCGACGGCCAGCCGAACACATTGCCCGCATTGATGTCGGCGGCTGGGCGGATCGAGGTCATGAAGATCGCAAGCAGCGGAAGCAGCCAGACAAACAACGCGATCGGCAGGGCGATCTTGTAGGCCGTCTGGGCCGCGGCGGAAGAGCGTTCAATCGGTGCAGGAAACATCTTTTAATTCCCCTTCTCGTCGCGCCACATCTTCCACAGGAAGAAGCTGATGAAGATCAGCATGATGGCAAACAGAACCACAGCGATCGCCGAGCCATAGCCATAGCGGTAGCCGTATTCGGAAAGTGCCGTCTCATACATGTAATAGGACAGAACGTTGGACGAGCCGTAGGGCCCGCCCTGGGTCATGATCGCGATCATGTCGAACGAGCGCAGCGCGCCGATCACGGTAACCACGATGGCCAGAAATGTTGCAGGCCAGAGCTGCGGCAGAATCACGTGCCAGAGCATCTTCCAGCCCTTGGCGCCATCAAGCCGCCCGGCCTCGATCTGGTCCGGCGAGACGTTGTTGAGCCCGGTCAGATACAGGATCATGCAATAGGCGATTTGCGGCCAAAGGCCGGCGGCAATGATGCCGTAGGTCACCAGATCCTCATCCGCGAGGATGGCGGGCGGCGTGGCGCCAAAGAATTCCCAGACGAAGCCGACAACGCCGAAATTGGGGTTGTAGAACCACGAAAAGATAAGCCCGACCACGACCTGCGAGATCACGAAAGGGAAGAAGAAAAGGGATTTGTAGAGCCGTATTCCGGTGACGGTCTGGTTGAGAAACAGCGCGATGCCAAGCCCGATCGGGACCGCCAGCATGAACAGGACCAGCCAGAGTACATTGTTCTTGAGCGACGTCATGAAGCGGTCGTCATCCATCAGGTCGATGTAATGCTGCACCCCGACCCAGGTCGCTCTTGTGCTGCCATCTGCATTGTACAGGCCGTCCCACTCGTAAAACGAGATCCAGATCGACTGGAAAATCGGGATGACAACATAGATGGCGAAAAAGATCAGTGCCGGAGCCAGGAAGAGCCAGGGAGCGAGCTTGATCCGGTTGCGGTGAAACCAGCTGTGCTGAACTGTCCGCATGGCCATTGCTGGTCCCGGTTGTGCTGGAGCTTCACTCATGCTGTCCCCTCCCAAGCGTATCGGCTGCTTCAGTCTAAACCACTCGCGTGCGGGCGGCGGAATTAAAAAACGCCGGGCATATGGCTGCCCGGCGTTGTGTCAGGATGGATTACTTGTAGACGCGTTCCTGCACCTTATCGAGGCGCTCGAGAATGGCGTCGAGACGGTCCGGCTTGACCATGAACTCCTGGAAGCCTTCCATGCCTGCCTTGGCCATTTCAGCCGGCGCGTCGCGGTCATAGAACTGCGCGATACCGGCAGCCGCGTTCAGCGTCGCAAAGCCTTCCTGGAGGAACTTGTCGTCGCCGACCGAAGACTTGGAGTTGATCGGCAGCTGACCCATCGACTTGTTCCATTCGGTCTGGACGTCTTCACGCGCAACAAAGGCCAGCCACTTCTTGGCGTTTTCCTTGTTCTTGGCGTTGGTCGGCATGTGCCAGGTGTCGGTCGGAGCTTCTTCGGCGTTCGCAATATCCGGGTTGATCACCGGGAACTGGAAGAAGTCGATCTGGTCGTCGGTCAGACCGCCGTCGCGCATGGAGCCCACAGCGAAGTTGCCCATCACATACATGGCAGCTTCACCCTTGATGAAAAGGCTCATGCCTTCCTGCCAGTCCATGGTTGCGTGGTTGTCGACCCAACCGCCCGCATCCAGCATCTCTTTCCAGCGCGCGAAGGTTTCGCGGACGCGGGGGTCGGTGTACTTCACTTCACCGGCGGTCAACTGATTGTGGAAGTCATAGCCGTTCTGGCGCAGGTTCAGATAATCGAACACGCCGGCTGCCGGCCACAGGAACTTGGTTCCGATGGTCAGAGGCTTGACGCCGCTGTCATTGATGGTGCGCATCGCTGCCAGGAACTCGTCCCAGGTCTTCGGCTCGGACAGGCCGAGTTTGTCAAAGATGTCTTTGCGGTAGTAAACGCCCCACTGGTAGTAGGTGTAAGGCACGCCATACTGCTTGCCGTCGACAGTCATCGAGGGTTTGGTCGATGCCAGGGTCTCGGAAAAGCCGTTGGCCTCCCAGACATCCGAAACATCGGCAAACAGGCCGGCATCCACGAAGGGCCGCATGCGGTTGCCGGCGTACCAGGTGGTCACGTCCGGCGCGTCTGCCGTAAGGAAGTTCCGGATCGCAGTCTTGTGCGCTTCGCGGTCATTGATGTTGACGGTGACGTTGATATCGGGGTTTTCACCCTTGAACTTTTCAACGGCAGCTTCAAAGGCGGCTTTCGGCCCCGGATTGAGATCATCAAAGGTGATGATCAGGTCGCTGGCGAAAGAGCCGCTGACCGTCATGGCCATGGCGGCTGCGCCGATAAGTGTGGTCTTGAATAGCGATGTCATTGGTGTGTCTACCTCCCATTGGACCTCAATATGTCCGCAAAAGCGGACAGTCTGACAAGTTCCATTATTTGGAACAGTGTTTGACTATTTAGAATAATCAAACTATGCTGCGGTAAATGTCAAGCGGCAATCAACGGCTGGAGCCGTGCTGCGGGGGGGAGGAAACGTGGATAGCGTGCGCGAAAGCGATCAGGAAGCAGTGCCTGAGGCAGAAGACCGGAATGGCCGTCAGCCGGCCAAGACACGCAACCATGCGGACACCGGAACGCTTGGCAAGGCGGTCTCGGTTCTCGACATCGTTGCATCGTCCGAAGAGCCGATGCGCTTTACCGATATTCTCGCTGTGTCCGATCAGCCGCGCGGAACGCTTCACCGGCAATTGAGCAATCTTGTGGAAGAGGGGCTGCTCAGCCTCAACCGCGATCACTCCTATTCCCTGGGCCTCCGGCTGCTCAAGTTCGCCGCCAAGGCCTGGGCCGGAAACCAGTTCCGCTCCATAGCTGAGCCGCATTTGCGGGCCCTGCACAATCGCACCGGCGAGACTGTGCATCTGGGCGTACTCCGCGGCACCGAGGTGATCTATCTCGACAAGGTCGAGAGCCGGCAGGCGGTGCGGATGTATTCCCAGATCGGCAATTCCTCCCCGGTGTTTTGCACCGGCGTCGGCAAGGCGGCGATGTCGGCGCTTGGTGAAGAGGCCTTGTCGGAGGTGATCAGCAAGATCAGCTTCCGCCGGTTTACCGAGCACACGCTGGTGACCCCTGAGGCCCTGCGGGCGGAAATCGGGGACATTCGCGAGAGTGGGAATGCCTATGACCGCGAGGAGCATGAGCTCGGCATTCGCTGCGTCGCAGCGCCAATCTACACACCGGACCGGTCTTTCGTGGCGGGTGTATCGGTCACCGGCCCGGCCTACCGGGTGTCGACGGAGGCTCTTCAATCCTGGGCCGTGCTGGTGCGCGAAACTGCCGGCGCGATCATGGACGATATGGGGCCGCGATTGGGCCCACGCCCCTAAAACACAAACCGGCGTTTCAAAGGCGCGAAACAAATATCCGGATATTTCCCGGAACATCGAAAGGGAGACAAATGGCAGGCCTTCAATTGAGCAAAGTGCGCAAGTCCTTTGGCAGCGTTGACGTCATTCATGGCGTCGATCTGACCGTGGACGAGGGCGAATTTACCGTGTTTGTCGGCCCGTCGGGCTGCGGCAAATCCACTTTGCTGCGGCTTGTTGCGGGCCTTGAGGAAGCCACCAGCGGCAACCTCGCGATCGGTGGCAAGGATGTCACCAACGCCGAGCCTGCCGACCGCGGCGTTGCGATGGTCTTTCAGTCCTACGCGCTATATCCGCACATGACTGTTGAGGAAAACATGGGTTTTGGTCTCAAGATGACCGGGCACCCCGAAGCCGAGATCAAGACGCGGGTTGGCCGAGCCGCCGAGATTCTGCATCTCGAGCCGCTGCTCACGCGCAAACCCAAGCAACTCTCCGGCGGCCAGCGTCAGCGCGTTGCCATCGGCCGGGCAATTGTCCGCCAGCCCGAGATATTCCTGTTCGATGAGCCGTTGTCCAATCTCGATGCCGAATTGCGGGTGCAGATGCGCCTCGAGATTGCCAAGCTGCACAAGGATCTCGGCGCAACGATGATCTATGTGACCCACGACCAGGTCGAAGCGATGACGCTGGCCGACAAGATCGTGGTGCTGCGCGCCGGCAAGGTCGAGCAGGTGGGCTCTCCGCTCAAGCTCTATGACGATCCCGACAATGCCTTTGTTGCCGGTTTCATCGGCTCGCCGCGGATGAACTTCCTGCCGGCCGTCGTCGAGAGTTCGGAAGGGGAAACCCTGACGGTGCGCCTGACCGATCTCGGTGACGTCAAGGTGCCGATGACCATCAAGGGCCAGCATCCGGCGAAGGGGGCCGGACTCTCGTTGGGCATCCGGCCCGAGCACTTTGATCCCGGCGCGTCGGTCAAGGTCCAGACTCCGATTGATGTGATCGAGCATCTTGGCGGCTCGTCATTCGCCTATTCCAGGGCGGAGACCGAGCAGCCCCTGACCATCGAGTTGCGTGACAACCGGACCGCAAAGGAGGGCGAGATGCTCGCAACTGGTTTCGACCCCGCCCGCGCCTTCCTGTTCGACGCGTCAACAGGTCTGCGGTTGCGCTGAACTTTGCAATTCGGCTGACGGACAAGCCCGGGATCAGCTAGCCCTGATCCCGGGTTTTTCAGTGCGGTCGCTTGATTCTCGTCAAGCGCCCGGAAAACTGTAATCCTTGAGCTGATCGCGCAAGGCCGTCTTCTGGATCTTGCCGGTGGCCGTGTGCGGGATATCATCGACGAAAATCACGTCGTCAGGCATCCACCATTTGGCGATCTTGCCATCAAGAAAGCCGATCAGGTCTTCCTTGCTTGGCGACCGGTCTTCCTTGACCACGATCACCAGCAGTGGCCGTTCGTCCCACTTTGGATGGGTCACGCCGATCACCGCCGCTTCGGCCACATCGGGATGGCCGACCGCCAGGTTTTCAATCTCGATCGAGGAGATCCACTCGCCGCCGGACTTGATCACGTCCTTGGCGCGGTCTGTGATCTGCATATAGCCGAACTGATCGACATGAGCGACATCACCGGTGTCGAACCAGCCTTCTGTATCGAACTGCTCGGCACCGCGTCCCTTGTAGTAGGACGAAGACACGGCCGGGCCGCGCACCTTGAGCCTGCCGAAGGTGCTGCCGTCCCAGGGCAGGGAAACGTTCTCGTCATCGGTGATCTTCATCTCGACGGTAAATGGCGGATGGCCCTGCTTGGTCTGAAGGTCCAGTTTCTCGTCACCTTCGAGATGGGCGTATTCGGGCTTGATCGAGCAAAGGGTGCCAAGCGGGCTCATCTCGGTCATGCCCCAAGCGTGGACGACATCAACTCCGTAATCGTCCTGGAACGCCTTGGTGATGGCGCGCGGGCAGGCAGACCCGCCGATCACGACTCGGCTCAAATCTGGAAGCGCGCCACCTTCCTTTTCCATTCGCTGAAGCAACATCAGCCACACTGTCGGCACCGCAGCAGTGATCGTCACTTTCTCCTGTGTCAGCATCTGATAGATCGATTCGCCATCCATGCCGGCACCGGGCATAACCATCGCACAGCCGGACATTGGCCCGGAAAACGCTGTCGACCAGCCATTGGCATGAAACAGCGGTACCACGGGCATCAGCCTGTCGCGGGACGCCAGGCTGAGCATGTCGGGCTGCAGCGCTGTCATGGCATGCAGAACATTGGAGCGATGCGAATACACCACGCCCTTGGGGTCACCTGTGGTGCCGGAGGTGTAGCACATGCCCGCGGCCGTTCGCTCGTCAAACTCCGCCCAGGCAAAATCGCCATCCGCCTCGGCAATATAACTCTCATAGGAAACCGCATTGACCAGCGAGGTTTCCGGCATGTGTGCGTCATCGGTCAGGATCACGATCCGTTCGAGACTTGGCACTTTAGGCGCGATGAGTTCGACAAGCTTGACGAAAGTCAGGTCGACAAACAGCATCCTGTCTTCGGCATCGTTCATGATCCATGCAATCTGGTCATGAAACAGCCGCGGATTGAGCGTGTGATAAACCGCACCCACCCCCAGAATTCCATACCAGCTTTCCAGGTGCCGCCAAGTGTTCCAGGCCATGGTCGCGACACGGTCGCCTATACCGATTCCGTCGCGCGCAAGGCGCTGCGAAAGCTTCAGCGCTCGGAGCCTCACTTCAGCGTAGTTTGTCCTGTGAATGGGCCCTTCAACCGAGCGGGAAACCACTTCACGTTGGCCGTGATATGTGGCTGCGTGATCAATCACCTTATGGCACAGAAGTGGCCAGTCCTGCATCAACCCGAGCATGGGTAATCCTCCGAATTTCGCAATCTCCCATGGCAGCTTATCGTTCCAATGCACGGAATCCTATAACCAAATCCGCGATCGCTTTCGGTTTCTTGCTATTATGCCTTGTCATCCGATTTGCATTTTTCTAGCTCTGGTATAGCTTGCTTTCGCGATCAGAGATGGAGGCGACATCCTGTCGGAGAGCCTGGTGCTGTAGGGATTGGTTCAGCAAAGCGCCACTAATATTTTTAGGGGGTAGCGGATAAGGTGTTCATCCGGCATATAGAGTTATCTGGACTTTTACAGTCCACTTTTAATTAGGGACGGCTAATTGGGGACGGCGGCTTCGGTATGGATGGAGTGGTTCCATCTTGCCTGTTGCAGTGAGAATTATGATGACCGAATGCGATTACAATCAAGATCGTTTTGAGCCGATGCGCCAGCGGCTGAACAACTGCACGACCCAGTTCGACCTTTTGCGCCTGCTTCGGGAAGTCACCCAGTTTCACCAATACACATATTTCTTTATCGCCAGCGGATGCGACGGGGCGACGCGCAGTCTCGCTGATAGCATCATCATAACCTCGGCGCCTTCAGATCTTGTCCGCCGTTATGATGAAACCGGTTTGATGGAAAGAAGCCCGTTGATGCGGGCTTTGGGTGGAAGGGGCACTCCGCTGCAATGCCGTCTCGACGAGACGATAACGGCTTTCACAACGGAGCAACAAGCAGCGCTTGATGATTTCAGCGCTGAATTCAATATTGACTGTTGCTTTATCACGCCGGTCTATCATCGGGACCACGGTCCGGCTGCGGTGTGCTTTCTGGGCAAGCGGAACCAGATGAGCTTCAGTGAAGCTGCCAACCTTGCGATGATCTCCAGCCTCGCGCATCAGAAGCTCAGGCGGGTCTCGGCGCAACCCAGCAAGGCCGATTCGCCGTTGACCGAACGCGAGCGTGAATGTCTGGTCTGGACCTCAAGCGGAAAGACCTCAGTCGAGATTGCCAGGATCCTCAGTCTCTCGGAACACACGGTCAATCACTATCTCAACAATGCCGCGCGCAAGCTCGATGCCGTCAATCGAACCCAGGCGGTCGCACTCGCAATCCGCCAGGGCTTCATCGAGTAACCGTTTCGCTGAATGTTCACGGGTCGTTGCAAAGCCCGGAGGCTTTGACGGGCTGAAAGTCTATTTCACGGGATACCAGTACCGCGCATCGGCTTCGCCGCGAACAATGCGCACATGCTGATTGGCAAACACCCGGTAAGGATGGCTCCACTCCCCATCTGGCCACTGCACGCGGATTGTGGCGCGTTCCGAGACCCCGAGACCAACATGGGCAAAGCCTGCCTGTCCTGACGCGTGGCCGCCGCCAACCTGCAGCCTGCGTGTCTGCGTGCGCGTGCCTGTGCGCACCGATATCAGCGAGCCGACGCCCGCTGGATTGATGTCGCCATTGTCGAGTTCGATCTTGACCCAGTTGCCGAGCGGTCTGTGTCCCCAGTCCGTCTTGGCGCCAAGATTGCGAAAAAGGCTTGCCGGGTGCTCGCGGTTGACCACCAGAAGGTCAAGCATGCCGTCCATGTTGAAATCCTCGACAATCGCACCGCGGCCTCGAGTATCCAATGCGATGCCGGCCGCGTCGCCTTTCTCGTGGAACCTGCCGTCAAAACTGCCAAGCAGCAGATTGTCCGGGTCGAAGCCGGCGAAATCGGGCATCGCCTGAACATTGCCCTTGGCGATGAACAGATCAGTCAGCGTGTCATTGTTGATGTCCGCAAACTGGCTATGCCAGCCGGTTGAGGGTTTGGAGTCACCGCCGGTATAGGGACGTTGTGCCGTGGCACCCATTTCATACGCGATATCGCGGTAGGTTGGCCGGTTCTCATCAGCCTCGTCGTCAAGCTTCTGAAGCTTGGTGTCGCCCATCGAGGTCAAAGCATATTCGGGCAGGCCATCGGCATCGAAGTCGGTTTCTGCAATGCCCATTCCCCAGATGGTCAATCGCTGCCACCCCTGAGAAGAGGAATAGAGACGCGGGGCCTGGCCATCGCGCATATCCCAAAGCTGCTCCTCGCCGCCCCGGTAATATTGCCTGTCATTGGTGATCCGCAAATCCGGCTTGCCCGACCTGTTCCAGTCGGTAAACAGAATCGAAAGTGCGCAATAGCCGGGTTCGAGCATTCGCACGCCGGAGTAGTCCGGTGTCTCTCCGGCGCCCGGTCTGAGCAGCGCATTGGGCTCGCAGGTTCCGAAAGGGGTGCCTGGTGCGGATCGGTCGACATAGTTGCCGATTGCAATCGTCGGAAACCGGTTTTCGCCTTCCCAAGTCGCCGACATGGCTGTTGACCAGGCACGCCCGCCATCGAAGCCAAAGTCCCGGTTTGCCTTCTCGAAATTGCAGTTCGGTCCGCCCTTGAGGACGATGTTGCGTCCCAGTCTCAACAAAACGAGATCCGTGTGCCGGTCATTGTCAATATCGAGTGGGTAGGCACCGAGCACCTTCCCGAGATCTTCAGGCTCGAGATCCATTTCCATCTGCCTGAACGACAGTGCCCCGCCGGTCTCGCTCTGGTTGACAAACAGCCCCGCAGCCGAGCTGCCGCCGGCAAGAAACAGGTCCGGCAACCTGTCGCCATTGCAATCCAGGCTGGCCGCGCCACCTCCGACAAAAAACTCCCACGGTCCGGTGTAGCTGTGGTCTATCCCGGCCGCGATGGCTTCTTCCTGGAGGCTTGGCACATCGGTGGTGAAACCTGGTTGTTCCGCCGTCACAGTGCCGGTGCAGAGAAGGCCGGAGAGGCCAAGGTAGAAACAGGAGCGCACGAACGTCATGGAGCAATCACCAGTGTCTTGAGAAACGCGATCAGGGCGGATTTGTCTTCATCCGCACTTGCAGCATAGGCATCGCGTGATTGGCGTGCCGAGCCGCCATGGGCCAGAATGATTTCGTCAAGTGTGGTGAAATCATTGCGGTGGCCATAGGGGCCCGTTGAGGCCACGCCCCAGAGTTCCGTTGTCTGGAAGATGTTCCGGTCGACAAAACGCTGTGACAGCAATTCATTGCCGAGCGCGTCGATCTGGTTGTCCGTCATCACATGGCGCTTGAGGTCGCCAAACAGCGGCACCAACACCCGGCCCTGATCGTCACGCGGCAGGTTTGCAGCCCATTCCATCAGCTCCAGATCGTAGATCGCCGAAGCCTTCACCTGGCGATCATTGAGTGTGCCGGCAAGATCGAACGGGCCTGGATCGGCAAACCCCAGACTGTCGAGCGGCAGGTGAGGGCGGTGACAGCTGGCGCAGCCAAATTCGCCAAACAGGGTTTCGCCTTGCTTTGCTGCTGCGGGCCATCCTTCGACCTGCGGCACAACCTGTTTGGGCGGCCGCAAGGTTGCTTGCCAGGCGACCAGCGCAGAGATATCGGCGTCGCTGACTTCGCGCGCTATCCCATCGCCATCAAAGTCGTCAGACCCGGTCCAGCGCGCGCCAAAGCGTTCGTCCGGCTGCATGCCGTGATGATGGTTGAGTGCATTGACGGTGAATTGCCTCAGAGACGTCATCACGCCTTTCTGGCTGAAGGGGCGGATCACAAGATCGGTGTCCACGCCATCAAGTTCGTCGAGCCGCACCGAACCGTCGGGTTCTGCAGAGATGAAGCCGAATTCCACACCTTTGGTCGCAAGCACGAGCCGGACGGTTTGACCGGTCGCTCTGGCCTTTGCCAAGGTCTCGTCACGGATCGCCTGCAGATCCCGGCTCATCTCCCTGGCAAGCAGTTCGACAAGCCCCGCGCCAAACAGATGGTTGGTGCCGCGTTCGTTGGAAAACTGAGGATCGAGTGAATCGAAATCGGCGCTTTCAAAACCCTCGGAGACAAAGACATTGGTGACAAAGTCCCCCGCGCCGCCGAGCGTCGGCTGGTTGTGGCAGGCCGCACAGGAGCCGCCGTCGGGCCCCGCAGTGCGCAAGAACAGCTGCTCGCGCGGATGCTTGCGCCGCGTCGGATCGATGGCCTGCGTCGCCTCCGGCCTGCCTGCGCCATCGAGCGTTGTGAAGCGGTCCAGAAACAGCGCTTCTCCGACCGCGTTGAGATCGATCAGCTCGCGCCGGGACAAGAGCCCCGTTGGCATCTGATCAAGCGAACCAAGTGCAGAACTGCTTTCCGACCAGGGCGCGTTTGCGAAATCCGCTGATGAGGCTGCGTCAGTCTGCTCAGCCAAGGCCGCGCCCATTGCTAGCTGCAGGCCAAGGGCCGCCCCGATCACCGACAGGCTCAGCGGCAGGCCCCGGGGATGCAAAACCCTGATTTTCATTGTGCTCCTCCTCGCCCAAGGATCTTGGGCGCAATGATGTCGCGGTCAATTGCCGCCATGGTATGGTTGAGATGGCCGTCAAAGACCAGGCGTTCTTCATCAATGGACAACGAGATCTCCGGTGGGCCCTCAATGCGGGTGCCCAGGGATGCTGACAGACCCTGGTCGATGCCCGGCCGCATCAGCTCGAAAAAACGGATTCCCGGTCCGGTGAAGATCACCGGCATCTTTCCGTGCAGGCTGATCAGTCGTGCCAGCCCGTTACCAAGCGCTGTACCGGCCTGCCGAAACGCGAATTCAGCCATGCGATCGCCGCGCCGGGCCAGTTTGGCGATGTGTTCGATTTCGTTGAAGGGTACGAACGGCGCTGGAATGGTGTTTGGTGGAACCTCGAAGGAGGCGCGCAGGATCGCGTAAAATCCGGCGTAAGCCTCGATGCAGCCGGACGAGCCGCAGCGGCATAAAGCGCCGTCCTGGACGTGAATCATGTGCCCGAATCCGGGCGC
This sequence comes from Hoeflea phototrophica DFL-43, assembly GCF_000154705.2. Lineage (NCBI taxonomy): Bacteria > Pseudomonadati > Pseudomonadota > Alphaproteobacteria > Hyphomicrobiales > Rhizobiaceae > Parahoeflea > Parahoeflea phototrophica. The sequence continues at coordinate 1,173,811 of NZ_CM002917.1, forward strand.
CCGCGGTTGCGGATTGCCGCTCTCTTCCATGGTGACGATGCCGAGGCCGATCGAATGGCCCAGCGAGAGGGCCGCCAGTCGGGGGATTGGCGCGTCCTGCTGCCTGCTGAGCGACGTGTGCAAGGCGCTGGCAACCAGAAGGCTCTCGTGACTGAGGGTGATCCTGGCATCCCAATCCTGTTCCAGAACCCGTTGAAAATTGATCTGCTGGTCTCCCAGCACAGGCGACCACAACAAGGTCACGTTGTCGTCGGCAACCAGGCCTTTCGATGAGATGGAGATCGCCAGAAGCGCAGACCGGTCGATACCGGCGCGCCGGGCCAGCCGGGCCAGTGTCGACTGGACGCCCGCAACGAATGTTTCAGCCTTCTCCCCGCTGTTGGTGCGCTTTTCGTCGATCCGGTCAATCAGCGTGCCGGAGTAATCGACCAGTGAGTATTGGAGCACATCCGAGGAGACCCGTACGAAGGCGGCATAGGCTGCGGCGCGGCGCTGAAGAAACAGGATTCTCGGTCGGCCTCTGCCCGCGGCAGGCGGCGCTTCTGCACGCTCGACCACGCGCTCACTTTCCAGTTCGTGCGTGATCGCAGTCACGGTTGCCGAGGCAAGTCCGGTCTCTGCCGCAAGTTCCGTATGCGACTGCCCGCTCTTGCGCCTGAGCGCCTTGAGCACCAGGGCGCGGTTCTGCCGGCGAATAAGCTCTGTGCTGGATTTGGTCAGCATGATTGTCGTCGCCCACTCATGGCGATCCAGTCAATCTGACCCTGGCCTGGTGTCAATGTCGTTCCCCGCTTGCCTGCGGCCTGGCGATCTCTTTCGAAGCCGCCTGCTCCCATGCCGCCCGGCTGTTTTGCGCCCGTTTCTCCTCCCTTAAACCAGTCGGGCGGACGGGTCTCGGGGCGCTGCCTGCCTTGTCTTAATGGGCCTCTCGTCTTCCATCCTCAACGGGGGGAAGAGACCGGCGACCTCGATTGCAAAGGTCAGGTTTTCAGCGTGCGGGGACACTGGCATCAATTTTCTCGACTGTCGAGAAAAAAGCTTGCCTTTTGTTGGCTGGTGGTGCAGTTGACATGAGACCGGGCAGGGGAGGCTCTGTCCGGCAGGTAATTTCCTCGGGAGGACATCATGAAATCCATCATCAATTTGTTGGCCGGTTCGGCCATTGTGCTCACCATGACCACTGCGGCATTCGCGGACGGCAACGTCATCGGCGTGTCCTGGTCAAACTTTCAGGAAGAGCGCTGGAAAACCGACGAAGCCGCAATGAAGGCTGCCATCGAAGCCAATGGTGACACCTACATCTCGGCTGATGCTCAGGCTTCTGCTGCCAAGCAGCTCACTGATGTTGAAAGCCTGATCGCCCAGGGCGCCAACGCTCTGGTGATTCTGTCCGTTGACTCGGGCGCAGTCGGCGCTGCTGTCGACAAGGCTGCCGCCGAAGGTATTCCGGTGCTTGGTTATGACCGTCTGATCGAAGACGACCGCGCGTTCTACCTCACCTTCGACAACAAGGGCGTGGGCCGCATCATTGCTGAAACCGTCAAGGCCGTGCAACCGGAAGGCAACTATGCCATCATCAAGGGCGACAAGGGCGACCCGAATGCGCTGTTCCTTCTCGAAGGCATGATGGAAGTCATCGGTGCCGACGTTGAGGCCGGCAAGATCAAGATCGTTGGCGAAGCCTTCACCGATGGCTGGAAGCCGGACAATGCCCAGAAGAACATGGAGCAGATCCTGACCGCAGCCGACAACAAGGTTGATGCGGTTCTTGCCGAGAACGATGGCATGGCCGGTGGCGTCATCGCTGCGCTGTCCGCCCAGGGGCTCAACATTCCGGTCGGTGGCCAGGATGGCGACCATGCTGCACTCAACCGCGTTGCCCGTGGCACTCAGACCGTGTCGGTCTGGAAAGACGCCCGCGCACTCGGCAAGGCTGCCGGCGACATCGCCGCGATGCTGGCTGAAGGCAAGTCGATGACTGAGATCCCGGGTGCAGTGAAGTGGTCCGGCGGCGCCAAGGGCGTTGAGATGAACGCCATCTTCCTCGACCCGACCCCGATCACCAAGGACAACATCAACGTCGTCATCGACGCTGGTCACATTGCCAAGGACAAGGTCTGCGAAGGTGCAATGGACGGCGTGAACGGTTGCTGAATTCCAGACATCAATTGAACGAAACCTGCGCCGGGACTGTGTCTCGGCGCAGGAACCGCTTTGCCGGTTTTGCGGTGGAGCCTGCCGGCGACTGATCTGTCGGCCAAGCCTGTGCCAAGAGTTGCATATGGATGGGGGAGTCCAGGTGAGCGAAACAACATCAAAAACCAATACCGGCGCCGGCCGCGTGGAGAACGAGGGGCCGTTCACACGGTTCCTGCGCGCCACCGAGGTCGACGTCCGATTGCTCGGCATGATCGTCGCGTTGCTCGCGATCTGGGTCGGTTTCCATCTCTATGGCGAGATCGTCAATGGCCGTGGCGCTTTCCTTTCTGCGCGAAACCTTTGGAACCTTTCCGTTCAGACCGCCTCAATCGGAGTAATGGCGACGGGTATGGTTCTGGTTATCGTGACCCGCCACATCGACCTCTCCGTGGGTTCGATCCTCGGATTTTGCGCCATGATGATGGCGATCATCCAGGTCTGGGTGCTGCCGGAGTATCTTGGGCTCGGCCACCCTCTGATCTGGATCATCACCGTCATCTGCGGCCTGCTGATTGGCGCCGCGATTGGTGCGTTCCATGGCTACTTGATTGCCTACCTCAACATTCCGGCGTTCATCGTCACCCTTGGCGGACTGCTGGTCTGGCGCGGTGCGGCCTTTCTGTTGGCCCGCGGCGAAACAATCTCGCCGGTCGACACGACCTTCGCGCTGCTTGGCGGCGGACCTTATGGGGCCATCGGCGCCACCGGCAGCTGGATCGTCGGGATTCTGATCTGCCTTGGAATCGTCTCCTTGCTGGTCAGCGGCCGCCGTCAGCGCAGCCGTTACAATTTTCCGCTCCGGCCAATGTGGGCCGAGATCTTCCTGGGCGCAGTGGGATGTGGCGTAACCATCGGATTTGTGCTGCTGGTCAACAGCTACTACTGGCCGCGCGGCATCGTGCGCCAGTATGTCGAGGCCAACAACATCACCACACCGGTCAACGAGATCTTCATCTCGCATGGCTTCGCAATCCCGGTGCTCATTCTCTTGGCGGTTGGGATTGTCATGACCTTCCTGACCGCACGCACGCGCTTCGGCCGGTACGTCTTTGCCATTGGCGGCAATCCCGAAGCTGCAGAACTCGCAGGCATCAACACCCGCTGGGTGACGGTCAAGATCTTTGCGCTGATGGGCCTGCTGTGCGGTCTGTCCGCGGTGATCGCCAGCGCCCGCCTCAATTCGGCAACCAACAATCTGGGTACGCTTGACGAGCTTTACGTGATCGCCGCAGCTGTGATCGGGGGAACCTCGTTTGCAGGCGGCATCGGTACCATTTATGGCGCGATCCTTGGCGCTGTCGTGATGCAGTCCCTGCAGACCGGCATGGTGCTGATCGGCTTTGATGCTGCCATTCAGCAGATGGTCGTCGGCGGCGTCCTTGTTGTCGCTGTCTGGATCGACACCATGTACCGCAACCGGGCCAAGTAGGGAGAGCCATCATGTCAGAGACTGAAAACAAAACCCCCTTGGTCGAACTCCGCGACATCTCAATTGCCTTTGGAGGCATCAAGGCTGTGGACCACGCCTCTCTGGATCTGTTTCCAGGTGAAGTGGTGGCGCTGCTTGGCCACAATGGCGCCGGCAAATCGACGCTGATCAAGATCGTTTCGGGCGCCTACAAACGCGACACCGGCAAGATCTTCATCAATGGCGAGGAAGCCCATATCGAAAATCCGCGCGATGCCAAGAAGTATGGCATCGAGACGATCTACCAGACGCTGGCTGTTGCGGACAATGTCGATGCGGCTGCCAACCTCTATCTCGGGCGTGAACTCCAGACTGCCTGGGGCACGCTGGATGATATAGCCATGGAAGCGGAAGCGCGAAAGGTGATGGGGCGTCTCAACCCCAACTTCCAGCGCTTCAAGGATCCGGTCAGCAAGCTGTCGGGTGGTCAGCGGCAATCCGTTGCCATTGCCCGGGCAATCCTGTTCAACGCTCGCATCCTCATCATGGACGAGCCCACAGCGGCACTGGGACCTCAGGAAACCGAGCAGGTCGGAGATCTGATCAAGCAGCTCAAGAAAGAGGGAATAGGTATCTTTCTGATCAGCCACGATATCCATGATGTGTTCGATCTGGCTGACCGCGTCAGCGTGATGAAGAACGGTCAGGTGGTCGGACATGCAAAGACCTCGGATGTGACCAAGGACGAGGTGTTGGGCATGATCATCATGGGCAAATGCCCCCCCGGGGCGATCCCGGGACCAGGTGCGCTTCAGACCGCGTAACAGCTTGAAGGAAGCCGGGAGAGATCCCGGTTTTCGTATATATATCAATATATTAATGTGGAATTTGGCGGGCAGGAACAGCCCATAATGTGTGACATTTTAAACACGAATTGTTACTGATCTCACATTTGTTTATCAGAAGGTCAGAAAAATTCCGCAGACTCTATTGCAATGCAGCATTCTATGTCCCATATCCAAATCAACGCCACACTGGACATCTCCTCCTCCCAGTCCGGTTTGGCAGTCGTCACGGCCATTTGCACCGGGATCCTCCTCCCAAGCACCGGTCAGGTGTCGTGACAGAGTACAAGCGCCTGTCGGGTCCAACCCGGCAGGCGTTTTGTTTTTCTGGGCGACAGACAACGCATGATGGCACGCCGAACAGGCCATCGGGCAGCCTATTTTCCGGGAAAGAACATTGTCTTGTGATCCTGGGCGATTGCCGAGATGTGGTCTGCCACGGTACGGACCCGCGCCAGATCACGTGCCGATTCATGATAGACCATATAGTAGGAGCGCTCGATGCGGTGCTCGGGCAGCAGACGCACAAGGCTTGAATCGAACCCGGCGATGTAATCATGCAGCACCGCGACGCCCGCGCCGGACCGCACGGCTTCGGTCTGGCCGGTGGCGCTGGAGATTTCGAACTGGGCTGTCCAGTTGCGCAGGATCTCGCGGGTGAATTGCAGCGAGGGCGAGAAGATCAGATCCTCGACATAGCTGATCAGCCGGTGCTCCTTGAGATCTTCGGTGCGCTTTGGCGTTCCATGGGCCTCGAGATAGCTGCGCGAGGCATAGAGCGAGAGGGAGTAGTCCACCAGCTTGCGCGCCACCAGCCGGCCTTCCGCTGGCCGCTCCACTGTGATCGCGATATCGGCTTCGCGTTGCGGCAGCGAGAAGCTGCGTGGAACCGGCACCAGTTGCAGCCGAAGATCGGGATGCCGTGCCGTAAGTGACCCAAGCCGGGGCGCAAGAAACGAAACACCGAAACCATCCGGCGCGCCGATGCGGACCGTGCCCGAGATGGCGCTGTCGGTGCGTCCCAGAGTGGCCTGCGCCGCTAGCATTTCCGCTTCCATGCGTTCGGCGTGCAGCAGAAAAGCCTCGCCCTCGCCGGTCAGCCCACAGCCATTGGTGCGGCGCACGATCAGCTGTGCATCAAGGGCTGTTTCCAACGACGTGATCCGGCGGGCTGCCGTGGCATGGTTGATCCCAAGCCGTCGGGCTGCTGCCAGAATCTGGCCCGCGCGTGCGACGGCAAGAAAAACCCTGATATCATCCCAATCCATAACGGCTCCGCTGTCTGCCGCGCGCTTAAAAGACGGCAATCAGCGGATTTTGCGGCATCGCTTCGAAGCGGTCAAGGCCGGGTAGGTGGTCTGCGCCCCGCAGTGGGGCGAACCGGCACATGACGCGCTCCATCCGGCCTGACGCTGTCCATGGAGGCCTCACAGCCTCAACGAAACGAGGTCAGCCGTGCCAGCTTTCGGAAATCACGCTGCCCCGTCGATTTCACCGGTCCTACCGATGTCATCGAGCCGCTTCTGCAGGGAAAGCCGGTCAATGCTGCTGAGTGGCAGGCTGGTGAAGATCGAGATGCGCGAATCGAGCATCCGGTAGGCCTCTGCAAAGGCGAGGTGCTTTTCGGCTTCCGTTCCCTCCGCCGCTGCCGGGTCGGGGACGCCCCAATGCGCTGTCATCGGCTGGCCGGGCCAGACCGGGCAGGCTTCGTTGGCTGCGTTGTCACACACGGTGAACACGAAATCGAGTTCCGGCGCTCCCGGCTCGGCAAATTCGCTCCAGTCCTTGGAACGGGCAAAGGCGGTATCGAAGTTCATCTGGCGCAACAGATCCAGCGTGTAGGGATGGACCTCGCCCTTGGGTTGCGAGCCGGCGGAATAGGCTTTGAACCGCCCCTGACCGACCCGGTTCATGATCGCTTCGGCTATCACCGAGCGGGCGGAATTGCCTGTGCAAAGAAACAGCACATTGAAGACTTTTTCGGCCATGGTCGCCAGATCCTCCGTCACGGCCTCCCACGATCGTGTAGACCGATGCTCCCAATATCGAGATATCAAGAATATATGAATCATCGACTTTCGCAAGATGCCTTCTGGGAAATCCAGGCTGCTTTAAGGTTGCAGTGAGCTTGGGCCCGCGGAGGCGCTGTGCCCGGGTGGCCACGAATTTGAGGCTTTGAACCTTGGCCGTGATGCCCTATACCGCTGCAACATGCGGCGAAATTGGTGGATTGTCTTCCATGTTCGCCTCACCGGCCCGGCTTGGTCCAGGTGCTGGTATCCCCCAAATGAAAGAAAACGATGACGTCCAGGACAGATATCCATTCAGCCATTGACCGTGCGCTGACAAAACGCGGCTATGATGCGCTGACCCCGGTGCAGGAATCCATGCTCGCACCGGAACTGCGCGACGCGGACCTTCTGGTCTCCGCCCAGACCGGCTCCGGCAAGACGGTGGCCTTTGGCATATCGCTGGCGCCGACGCTGATGGGCGAGGAAGACAGGCTGCCGCGTGCCGAAACCCCGCTGGCGATTGTGATTGCCCCGACCCGCGAACTGGCTCTCCAGGTTGAGCGGGAGCTCGCTTGGCTATATGCGGAAGCGGGCGCGCAGATTGCGACCTGTGTTGGCGGCATGAACATGATGACCGAGCGCCGGACACTTCAGCGCGGCGCGCACATCGTTGTCGGCACGCCAGGGCGTCTGCGCGATCATATTGAGCGAGGTTCGCTGAATCTCACCTCGATCCGCGCCGTTGTTCTCGATGAAGCCGACGAGATGCTGGATCTGGGCTTTCGTGATGATCTCGAGTTCATCCTTGACGCGGCTCCTGACCAGCGCCGGACGCTGATGTTCTCGGCCACGGTGCCCTCCGGCATCGCAAACCTTGCCAAGCGCTATCAGACCAAGGCCGTGAGGGTCACCACCGCCGGCGAACAGAAACAGCATCTCGACATCGAATACCGGGCCCTGTCGGTCGCGCCCAATGACCGCGAAAACGCCGTCATCAATGTGCTCAGATTTTACGATGCCAAGAATGCAATCGTGTTCTGCAGCACCCGCGCCACTGTCAATCATCTGACGGCCCGGTTTTCAAACCGCGGCTTTGCCGTCGTCGCGCTTTCGGGCGAGCTGAGCCAGAACGAACGCAGCCATGCGCTGCAGGCACTGCGCGACGGTCGCGCCAAGGTCTGCGTGGCGACCGATGTCGCCGCCCGCGGCCTTGATCTGCCGGATCTCGAACTCGTCATTCATGCCGATTTGCCGAAGTCGCCCGAAACCCTGCTGCACCGTTCGGGCCGCACCGGGCGTGCCGGGCGCAAGGGCGTCTCGGCCATGATCGTGCCTTACAATGCCCGCCGCCGCACCGAGCGGCTGTTATCGGATGCCCGGATTTCGGCCGCCTGGGCCCGTCCGCCCTCGGCAGAGGAAATTCTGGCGCGTGATGATGAACGGCTTCTCGCTGATCCGCATTTCGAAGCCGAGATCGGTGAGGACGAGGCTGACATGGTCAAGGCACTGCTCGAGCGTCATGGACCTGAAAAGGTGGCCGCGGCGTTGATGCGGGCGCACCGCGCCGGGCGCTCGGCGCCAGAGGAACTGATTGAAAACGGTCCTGTAACCGCACCGGGCGGCACCTATCCTGAGCGGGCGCCGCGCGACCATGTGGCGCTGCAGAATGCCGTCTGGTTCTCGCTCTCGCTGGGCCGCAAGCAATCCGCGGAGCCGCGTTGGTTGCTGCCGATGCTTTGCCGTGCCGGTCACATCACCAAGGCCGAGATCGGCTCGATCCGGATTCTTGATCTTGAGACCCATGTGGAAATCTCGGGAGACTCCGCGGCCAAGTTCGAGGCTTCAATCGGCCCCTCTCGCAAAATCGAGAAGAATATCACCGTAACCCGGCTCGAAGGTGTGCCGCAGGCACCCGCACGCGCCCCCCGTCCACCACGCCCACCCAGGGCGGCAGAAGGCGCAGGCGCCCCATACGCGCCGCGTGAGCGTGCGGCCGGTGCCTCGACCGAGAGCGCGCGGCCGGAGCGGCCCAAGCCTGATTATGCCAAGAAGCGCCCCTTTACCGGTGGCAAGTCAAAGCGCAATGACCGGCCACCGCGCGATGACGTCTATGCGGACCGCAAACCCGGCGCTCCAGACGATCTGCCCGCGGGCGCCAAACCCGGCGTCTGGCCCTATGACGACATCCCGCCGGCGCCAGGTCCGGCCGGTCCCGATGGCAAAAAGGCGGGTGCGGACAAACCCGCTGCTGCCCGCAAGGAAAAGCGCGCTGCCAAACCGTATTCCGGTGACAAGCCGAAGGGCTTTGCCGGCGACAAGACCAAGCCGAAGGGCGGAAAACGCGAGCGTCCGGATGGCAAGCCTGAGTTCAAGCCCCGCGACAAACCGGCGAAGGCGCACCGCAAGGGGCCGTCTACCGGCGCCGTTTCGGGCAAAGGCGACGGCACAGGCGGATTGAAGCGCAAACCGAAAGGCTGAAGCGCGGCAGCGCTGGCCGGGAGCAGCAGCAGGGTTTGCCCTACGGCTCGCCAGGCTGCGTTGCAATCAGTCCAGCTGCGTTGAGCGATGCGTCCAGGCTCTTTGCGCTGGGCACAGAACCGGTCGGCCTCTGCGTCGCATTGGAGAGAAAAAACACGTCTGTCAGACGGCGGCGCTGATCCTTGGATCAACGGGTGTTTTTGCTACCGGCTGATGGGGTGGCAGGCATTGTCTGCACCTCGACAAATATACCCCCAATAAATTGTGTTTCGCCGACCACAGTTGTTTCCATATTCTTAACGAAAGAGTGTTTGTATTCACACGTGGGAAGAGGACTTGGGTCCTTTGCATGATGCAGTTCCCTCACGTTGCAATATCGGCAACAGGCACATGCAAGTTTGATGTGCCACTTTCCAGAATTATCAAACCGGAATGTCCGGAACCGTAACCAGAAGGCACTTCGGCGCCTGGTCTTTCCGGGCCACTTTAAGTGAGGACAGGATGAACGATACGCAAACCGAGAACAAGACTTCAGGTCTTGAGATCATTTCGTTTTTCCTCGGCGAGCAGGTGTTCAGTGTGAACATCATGGCGGTCCGGGAAATTCGCGGCTGGGCTCCGGCAACTCCGCTGGCCCATGCTCCCAATCACGTTCTGGGCGTCATCAACCTGCGCGGTACTGTTATCCCGGTTATCGACATGGCTCTGCGCCTCGGCCTTGCGGCAATAGAGCCGACAGAGCGTTCGGCCATTATTGTGACAGGCATTCGCGATCAGCTTGTTGGCCTTCTGGTCGACAATGTGTCCGACATGGTAACGGTGACTGAAGACGAAATTCAGTCCGTTCCCGAAGTCGGCGCCACCGAAATTCAGCGCATGACCACGGCGATCATCGCCAAGGACAAGCAGATGATTTCGCATCTCGACCTCGACTCGCTGCTGGACGAGGAAGGCGAACTCGCCGCCTGAGCCTCCGAGCTTCATTCTTGATCCTGTAAAAGGAGCGCGCGTCCGGCCTATGCCAGACGCGCGCTCTTTTGCGGATTGGTGAAGACCGGGCCAGGGGCGTTGGCCGCGCGGGGGCAGATTGAATGCCCGTTGGCTGCATATGAGCTCCGCGCTATAGGCAGTGGACAGGGTCGAACCCACGATGCATGTTGATCCGCGCCGCTTCGGCGACCGATCAACGGATACATCGCATGTCGATTCTCGCCAGCATTCACCATTTAACGCATTACAGATATGACCGCCCGGTAACTCTTGGACCGCAGGTCATCCGGTTGCGCCCGGCTCCGCACAGCCGAACCCGCGTTGTGTCGCACTCGCTCAAGATCAGTCCCGAAAATCACTTCGTCAATTACCAGCAGGACCCGTACGGGAACTGGATGGCCCGGTACGTGTTTCCCGATCCGGTGCGCGAACTCAAGATCGAAGTCGATCTCGTTGCCGACATGACGGTCTACAATCCGTTCGATTTCTTTGTCGAAGACATCGCCGAGAAGTGGCCGTTTTCCTATTCCGAAGACATAGCTCCGGATCTGGTGATCTACCAGACACCTGAACCGGCAGGCCCAAGGCTGGCTGAGTTCCTCGCCACAATTCCGCGTGAGCCCACCGGGACGGTGGACTTCGTCGTTGGGCTCAACGCCAAGCTTGCCAATGAGATCGGCTATGTCATCAGAATGGAGCCGGGTGTTCAAACGCCCGAGGAGACTTTCAACACCGGAAAGGGTTCCTGCCGCGACACCAGCTGGCTTTTGGTTCAGGCTCTCAGGCATCTCGGTTTCGCTGCGCGCTTTGTCTCGGGTTATCTGATCCAGCTCAAGCCGGATCTGGTTGCGCTTGATGGTCCGGCCGGCACCGACCATGATTTTACCGATCTTCATGCATGGGCGGAGGTCTACCTGCCAGGAGCAGGCTGGATTGGCCTTGACCCGACATCCGGATTGCTGACCGGCGAAAGCCACATTCCGCTGGCCGCCACGCCGCATTACCGAAATGCCGCACCGATTTCCGGCCTGGCGAGTTTCGCCGAAGTCGACTTCGCCTTCGACATGAGTGTCAAGCGGATGGCGGAGCATCCGCGCATCACCAAGCCATTCAGCGAGGAAAGTTGGGCGGCGCTCGACAAGCTGGGTCATCAGATCGACGAGAAGCTCAAGCAGGGTGATGTCCGCCTGACCATGGGGGGCGAGCCCACCTTTGTCTCGATCGATGATTTTGAAAGCGAAGAATGGAACACCGCCGCCGTCGGTCCGCAAAAGCGTGAGGCGGCGGACAAGCTGATCCGGCGGCTGCGCGCGCGCTTCGCGCCGGGCGGCTTCCTGCATTACGGCCAGGGCAAGTGGTATCCCGGCGAGACATTGCCGCGCTGGACCTTTTCGCTCTACTGGCGGCGCGACGGCAAGCCGATCTGGCTAAATCCGGAACTGATTGCCAATGAAGGCGAGGACACCGGCAAGGCCAGCCCCGAGACGGCCGAGGCCCTGCTTTCGGCCATTGCGGACAACCTCGGAATTGAAGGCGATCATGTGATGCCGGCCTATGAGGACCCCGCCGAGTGGATTCTCAAGGAGGGCAATCTTCCCGACAACGTGACGCCGGATAATTCCAAGCTTGAGGATGCGGAAGAACGGCATCGGATTGCCACTGTGTTTTCGCGCGGGCTTGCCACGCCCTCCGGTTTCGTCCTGCCGGTGCAGCGCTGGCAATCCAAGGCCGCGCCTCATGGCTGGCGCTCGGAAAAATGGAGGACGCGCCGCGGCCATGTGTTCCTGGTCCCGGGCGACAGCCCGGTGGGCTACCGCCTGCCGCTCGGCTCGCTGCCGCATGTGCCCAAGTCCGACTATCCCTTCATCAACCCCGCTGATCCGACCGAACCGCGCGGCGATCTGCCCGATCCGGCCCAGGAAGCGCTGGCTGCATTGAAGGCCGCGGATGCGTCAGGCCAGGCGGTGGCGCATTTCACGGCGTCTGAAGCCGCCCAGCAGCGTATCGAGCAGGAACTGGGCGAACTCGGCGGCGCGGTGCGCACTGCGATTTCAGTGGAGCCGCGCGACGGTCGTCTGTGCGTGTTCATGCCGCCGGTGGAGAAGGTGGAGGATTACCTCGATCTTGTCTCTGCTGCCGAGAGGGCCGCTGATGGGCTCGGTCTGAAAGTGCACATCGAAGGCTATGGACCACCACATGATCCACGTCTCAACGTGATCCGTGTCGCCCCTGATCCCGGTGTCATCGAGGTCAATGTTCATCCCGCGACAGACTGGGACGAATGCAAGGCGATCACCGAAGGCGTCTATGAAGAGGCCAGGCAGACCCGGCTTGGCGCCGACAAGTTCATGATCGATGGCCGCCACACCGGCACCGGCGGCGGCAATCATGTGGTGGTTGGCGGCGCAACGCCGCTTGATAGCCCGTTCCTGAGGCGCCCGGATCTTCTCGCCAGCCTGATCCTGCACTGGCAACGCCATCCAAGCCTGTCCTATCTGTTTTCCGGCCTGTTCATCGGGCCGACCAGCCAGGCGCCGCGGATCGACGAAGCCCGCCATGACAGTCTCTATGAGCTGGAGATGGCGCTGGAGCAGATTCCGCATCCTGATGCAGGCAATCCGCCGCTGCCCTGGCTGGTGGACCGGCTGTTGCGCAATCTGATGACTGATGTCACCGGCAACACGCACCGGGCGGAAATCTGCATCGACAAGCTCTATTCCCCCGATGGTCCCACCGGTCGTCTGGGTCTGGTCGAATTCCGCGGCTTCGAGATGCCGCCCGAGCCACGCATGAGCCTTGCCCAGCAGGTGCTGATCCGCGCGCTGATCGCCCGTTTCTGGGACAAGCCGGCAACCGGCCGCTTCACCCGCTGGGGAACGGCGCTCAACGACCGTTTCATGCTTCCGCATTTCATCTGGCAGGATTTTCTCGATGTCTTGGGCGATCTGCACGATCACGGATTCGCATTGAGACCCGAATGGTATGAAGCCCAGGCCGAGTTCCGTTTCCCTTTCTGCGGCGAAGTTCAATATGAGGGCGTCCGGCTGGAACTGCGCCAGGCGCTCGAACCCTGGCATGTGCTCGGTGAAACCGGTGCGATCGGCGGCACCGTGCGCTACACCGACAGTTCGGTCGAGCGGCTTCAGGTCAAGCTCGAGACGGCCGATCCGTCACGCTACCAGGTCACCTGCAATGGCCGGCCGGTACCGATCACGCCAACGGGTAAGACCGGTGTCGGGGTTGGTGGCGTGCGTTACAAGGCCTGGCAGCCTGCACTCGCGCTGCATCCGGTTCTTCCGGTCGATGCGCCGCTGACCTTTGACATCTTCGACACATGGTCAGCCCGGCCGCTTGGCGGTTGCGTTTATCATGTGGCCCATCCTGGCGGGCGCAGCTATGATACGTTTCCTGTCAACGGCAACGAGGCCGAGGCCCGCAGGCTTGCGCGCTTCGAACATCGTGGCCACACCCCGGGCGCGAGCTCGCCTGCGCCGGAAACGCCACATCCCGAGTTTCCCATGACACTGGATCTGCGCCGCAAACCGGGACTTTGAAAGTGATCAGCACTGCAATGTCTGAAGATCCGGATCGCCCTTCGATCCTCGATGCCTATGCCGCCTTGCCGGGTGTGCCAGACGAACTGCTGGATGCAGATGGCGGCATCCGGCCGGCTTGGCGCGCACTGATCAGCCATCTCCAGAAGCTTGGCCCCGAAGACCGCGAGCGCGGCTTCTCCCGCGGAAGCCAGTATCTGCGCGATGCCGGCGTTTTTGTCCGCAGCTACGGGGAAGGGGCGAGCCCGCGCGACTGGCCGCTCAGTCCGGTCCCGGTCATCCAGCCGGCTGCCGAATGGCAGTCGCTGGCTGAAGGACTGGCCGAGCGCGCCGATCTGCTCGAAACGGTGGTCGCCGATCTTTATGGGGAAAACCAGCTGGTTGCGGATGGTCATCTGCCCGCAAGCCTCATCGCCGCCAACCCTGAATGGCTGCGCCCGCTGGTTGGCGTAAAGCCCGCCTCTGGTCATTTCCTGCACTTTCTTGCCTTCGAGGTCGGTCGCGGGCCCGATGGCGGGTGGTGGGTTCTCGGCGACCGAACCCAGGCTCCCTCGGGAGCGGGCTATGCGCTTGAAAACCGCGTCGCATCAATGCGCGCCTATTCCAGCTTCTACAGCCAAGCCAATGTGGAACGGCTGGCCGGCTTCTTCCGTGCTTTCCGCGACGGACTGAACGCGGCCCGTCAGGAAGACGGCAGCCGCGTCGGAATTCTCACGCCTGGCCCGCTCAACGACACCTATTTCGAACATGCCTACATTGCTCGTTACCTTGGCATGATGCTGCTTGAAGGGGATGACCTTGTGGTCGACAACGGTCGCTTGATGGTCCGCACCGTGTCTGGCCAGCAACCAATCAGCGTGTTGTGGCGCAGGCTCGATTCGGTCTGGGCTGACCCGCTGGAGCTCGACGCCGCCTCGCGCCTGGGCACCCCGGGCCTGCTTGGCGCGGTGCGGTCCGGCTCGGTCACCATGGTCAATGCCCTTGGCGCAGGCGTACTTGAAAGCCGCGCCATGCTGGCCTTCCTGCCAAAGCTCTCCGAGGTGCTGCACGGAAAACCGCTTGCCATCCCCAACATCGCCACCTGGTGGTGTGGTGGGCAAGCCGAGCGTGCGCATGTGCTGGCCAATGCGGCAAACATGTTGATTGGCCCGGCCAACTCGACCCATCTGCCACTGGAGCCTGAGCCCGGTTCTGTCCTGAAGGGCGACATGTCACAAATGGAGGGTGACCTTCAGGCATGGCTTGAGCAGAAGGGCAGGGGCCTTGTCGGCCAGGAACTGGTTTCGCTGTCGACCACGCCCACCTGGGAGAATGGGGCGATGGCGCCGCGTCCCATGAGCATTCGCGTGTTCCTGGCCCGCACCCAGGACGGCTGGCGCCTGATGCCCGGGGGCTTTGCCCGGCTTGCCGCCAACAGCCAGGACCCCTCCGCCGTCTCGATCAGGCGCGGCGGTTCGGTGGCCGATGTCTGGGTGGTCTCCGATGAGCCGGTTTCCGGGGATTCGATGCTGACGCAGCCCGGTGAGGCCTTCGTTCGCACCTCGCCCGGCCTTCTTCCAAGCCGCGCAGCCGACAATCTGTTCTGGCTGGGCCGCTACGTTGAGCGCGCCGAGGGCCTGTTGCGTCTCTACCGTGCCCATTTGAGCCGGTTGCCCGAAAGCCCGCCGGGGGGGACCCCGCTGACCGCCAGCCTCGAAGCCTACCTCTCCGATCGCGGCGTTGATGCCAGCGACGGGATACCCGATACGATCGGGCAGACCATCGCCATGGCGGTGAACTCAGCCAGTCAGGTTCGCGACCGGTTTTCCGTTGATGCCTGGGCGTCGCTGGCAGATCTGGAGCAGACCGTCGCCGAAATGCGCGAACGCGTGTTTCCCGGTGAAGATGCCGCCGCCGCCATGGGTGTCTTGCTGAGAAAGATCACCGGCTTTTCCGGCCTGGTGCACGAGAACATGTACCATTTTTCCGGCTGGCGCTTTCTCACCATCGGCCGTTCGCTGGAACGCGCAATGGCGATGTCGGAGCTGCTGGCAGAGTTTGCCGAATGGTCCGGTTCGCAGGGCGGGTTTGAACTGTGCGTCGAAGTCGGTGACAGCGTCATGACACATCGCCGGCGCTATTCGGTCACTGCCAGCCGCGACACCGTGATCGACTTGCTGGCGCTTGATCCCCTCAATCCGCGCTCCATCGCTTTCCATGTCAATGAGATCAAGGAGCAGGTGGGCCTGCTGCCAGGCGCGGAGATCAATGGCCAGTTGTCCGATCTGTCGCGTGCGGTGCTGAGAATTCAGTCGGACCTTGCTATGCTGACCCCTGGCGATCTTGATCATGACGCCCTGGTAACGCTGGGTCAGTCGATCGGTCATCTGACCGATCATATCCACGCTCAGTATCTGGGATAAGGGCATGCTCTACGACATCAAGCTTGTCATCGACTATGCCTTTGAAACCCCGGCCGCAGGCGCCCGGCAGATCCTGCGTGCGATGCCGCTCAGCATTCCAGGGCGTCAGCGCCTGATTGCAGGCAGCGTAAGCATTGATACCGACGCCGTGACCCGGAACGACCGAACGGATTTCTTCGGCAATCAGGTGACCGAAATGGCATTTGCCGAAGCCCACCGCGACATCGTGATCTCGCTTGCTGCGCGCGTCGACGTGACCGGCGGCGCGGCCCCCGAAGGCCCTTCGTGCGATATGGCCGCCCTCAAGTTTGCTTTGAACAAGGACCGCGATCTCGGGCCGCGCTCCCCCCTGCATTTTCTCGCACCCGCCCGCTACACGCCAAGCGATCGAGACATCGGCGCCTGGTCCTTGGGCTTTGGCGTGGACGGACTGGCGGTCAGCGCCATCGTCGCAAATCTCGGCCTGGCGCTGCACAACGAAATGCGGTTCGACGCCGAAGCCACGACCGTGGATACGCCTGCGGCCGAGGCCTTCGCTGCACGCCATGGCGTCTGTCAGGATTTCACCCACATCATGATCATCGCGCTCAGGCATCTGGGCATTCCGGCAGGCTATGTCAGCGGCTATCTGCGCACCTTGCCGCCACCTGGCGAGCCGCGGCTCGAAGGTGCTGATGCCATGCATGCCTGGGTGTCGGCATGGTGTGGACCTGAAACGGGCTGGGTCGAGTATGATCCGACCAACGCCACATTCGCCGGAACCGATCACATCGTTGTCGGCTATGGCCGTGACTACGCCGATGTCGCGCCGGTGCGCGGCGCAATGCGCACCGCGGGCGGCCAGACCAGCAACCAGTCGGTCGATGTGGCTCCGGTGGACGAGTTGCCGCTGGCAACAGTCTGAGCGATCAGCGGCCGCGGATCCTTGGATCGAGAGCGTCGCGCAAACCATCGCCAATGTAATTGACGCTCAGCACCGTCAGCGAAATCGCCAGACCGGGCCAGAACACGCGCTCGGGATACTGCTGAAGATAGTCAATCGCATCAAACAGCAACCGGCCCCAGGTCGGGAAATCTGGCGGAAAGCCAAGCCCGAGAAACGACAGCGCGGATTCTGTGATGATCGCTGTCGCAATCCCCAGCGTCGCCGAAACCATGATTGGTGAGAGCACATTGGGCAGGATATGGCGCAGGATCATGCGGCGCGGCGGTGTGCCGATCGAGCGCGCGGCCAGCACGAATTCACGCTCCTTGAGCGCCAGAACCTCACCGCGGACAATGCGCGCCGTTTGCATCCAGCTGGTGATGCCGATGGCTGAAACGATCAGGATGAAGGTTCCCATCTCGGGCCCGAAGCCGCGCGACAGGGTTTCGCGGAACAGCATCACCATGACCAGCAGCAGCGGCAGCAACGGCAGCGCCAGAAACAGATCCGTGAGCCCCATCAGCAGACCGTCGAGCCGGCGGAAGAAGCCCGAAACAATACCGATCAGTGTGCCAAGCAGCACGCTGATCGCCATGGCGGTCAGGCCGACAGCGATCGACACCTGGCCACCTGCCATCATCCGCGCAAGGATGTCCCGGCCAAGCTGGTCGGTGCCAAAGGGATGCGCCAGCGTCGGGCCGGAATTGCGCGCCCGGATGTCGATGAATGTCGGCTCGATGGTCCACAGGAACGGGCCAACCGTCACCGCCAGCAAGATGAACAGGAACACCGCTGCGCCGAACAGTGCACCCTTGTGGGTCTTGAACTGGTCCCAGACATCCCACCACTGGGAGCGGCCGGTTGTGTCCTTTATCAGAGGCTTGGCTGCGGGCGTGTCAGTCATAGCGGATCCTCGGGTCAAGCAGACCGTAGAGCACGTCGGCGATCAGGTTGCACAGCACGATCAGCACGGCGAAGATGAAGGCCAGCGTCTGCACCATCGGCAGGTCATTGGCGTAGATCGCAGTAATCAACAGCTGTCCCAGCCCATTCACCTTGAAGATCTGCTCGGTGATGATCGCACCGCCGAAGATCGACGGAATGCCAAGCGCGATCACGGTGACCACCGGGATCATCGAGTTGCGCAGCACGTGCACCAGCAGCACCACCTTCTCGGTCATGCCCTTGGCGCGGGCCGTGCGAACATAATCATGATTGAGGTTGTCGAGCATCGAGGCGCGCATGAAACGTGACAGCTGTGCGGTCGTCTGCAGTGCCAGCACCATCACCGGCAAGGTCATCTGGCGGACCTGCTGACCAAAGCTCTCAAAGTCATTGACCACCAGCGTGGTGTCATAGATCGAGGGGAACCATGGCAGCATGATTGCGAAGATCACGATCATCAGCACGCCTGAAAAGAAGGGCGGTACGGAGAACCCGATCATCGAAACGAACGTCCCGACCTGGTCGAACCAGGAATACTGCTTGTAGGCCGAGATGATGCCGATCGGCAATGCGATCAGAACGCCGACCACATAGGCCAGGCCAACAACCCACAGTGTCTGGGGCATGCGCTGGATGATGATATCGAAAACCGGTGCCCGGAACTGCCAGGAGACGATCCGCTGCATACCTTCCGAGAAGCTGGTTCCGAACACCCAGTCGAAGAAGACCAGCGGCTCCACCCAGAAGAACTGTTTTGCCCACAGCAGATATCGCACATAGGCAGGTGAATCGAGCCCCAGCGCGTCACGCATTTTTTGGCGCACTTCGGGCGGGATGCTTAGCGGCTGGTCCGCAAGCGGGTCACCCGGCGCCAGATCCAGCAGCAGGAAAATGATAAGGCTGATGAGCACAAGCGTCGGTATCGCAAGCAACAATCGTCGGATTGTAAAGGTCAGCATGGGCGACGCCTCGGTTCAGCAGCGTTGTCGTATAGTGCACAAGGAAAAGGCTGGCCCCACCTTTGCAGGGCCAGCCAATTTCAACTTACTTGATGCGGTACCAGTCCGCGGCATTCCAGATTTCGGAATCCCAGGTGTTGAGCACAACACCGCCGAGGCTGTTGGAGTGAGCCGATACACGGCCACGGTCAACCAGCGGAACGATGGTCATCGTGTCCTTGGTGATCATGTCGTTGAGCTTCTTGGCAATTTCGGCGCGCTTGGAGATTTCACCGGTCTTGCTGAGCTCGGCAACAAGTGCGTCATACTCTTCGTTGCAGAAGCGGTTGATGTTCTCGCCCTGCCACTGGGATTCAGGGCGTGGAGCCTTTTCGCAGGTGTACTGGCCCAGATACTGTTCCGGATCTGTGCCGTCGAAGTTGTTGGCGTACATTTCAACGTCCGCGTAGAACTTCTGGAAGGTGTCCGGGGAAGCCGGGTCACCGCCGAAGAACACCGAAGCGTCAATGTTCTTGAGTTCGGTTTCGACGCCGATTTCCGACCACCACTGCTTGATCAGCGCCTGGAAGTCCTGACGCACTGCATTGGTTGAGGTCTGGTAGAGAAGCTCGAGCTTCATGCCGTCCTTTTCGCGGATGCCGTCGGCACCAGCGGTCCAGCCGGCTTCATCAAGCAGCGCCTTTGCGCCTTCGATGTCCTGGGTCAGGCAGTCGGTGTTGTCGGATGCAAAGATATCCGGAGCAGGGACCAGGTTGCAGGTCGGACGACCGGCCTGGCCGTAACCGATTTCCACAAGCAGGTTGCGGTCGATTGCCATCGACAGAGCCCGGCGAACGCGCTCGTCCGAAAGGATCGGGTGCGGCTCGGCTGCCGTGGCGCGGGTTTCCGGCGGCAGGTCCGGAGATGGGTTGGTCAGGTTCATCTCGATACGCTCAACGAGGGTACCGAAGCCCGAGACCGGAGTGCCCTTGCCGCCTTCGGCCATGGCAGCGATCACGTCAGGAGCGAGCTGCAGGTTCCAGGCGTAATCGAATTCGCCGGTTTCCATGACAGCGCGGCCAGCGGCCGCAGCGTCGCCGCCGCCCTTGAAGGTCAGCGTTGCGAAGGCCGGCTTTGCCGGATCGCGGTAGTTTTCGTTGGCCTTCATCGTGATCACGTCATTCGGCTTGAAGTCGGTGACGACAAACGGGCCGGTGCCGACCGGGCCGAAGTTGGCTGCGGTGCATTCCTGCGCCTTGGCGCCAAGACACTCTTCGAACTGGGCCTTCTGGATGATCGGCGACTGGGCACCGACAAATGCAGCGTAGGGAACCGGCTTCGGGCCGTCAAAATTGACCACGACCGTCAGATCGTCCGGGGTGTCGATGCTTGCCACACCATCAAATTTCGCGCTCTGTGCACAACCGCCATCCGGCGCCATGCAATAGTCAGCTGTGAACTTGACGTCAGCCGAGGTGACCGGGGTGCCGTCGGACCACTTGAGGCCTTCCTTGAGCTTCCAGGTGATCGAGGTCAAATCAGCGGAAACGCCGCCATTCTCGACTGTCGGGATTTCATCAACCAGCCACGGAACCAGGCTGCCGGTCTGGTCAAATCGGGCCAGCGGCTCGACGATCAATGACGCCGATTCGATGTCCTTGGTGCCGCCCGACAGATACGGGTTGAGGATCGAAGGCGCCTGCCAGTAGATGATTTTGACTTCGCCGTCCGAGCCGCGCTCGGCGTTCGCTACGGGTGCAAACGCCAGTGCGGCGACGGCACCCATCAGGATGGTCTTGAGTTTCATGAGACTGTCTCCTTGTTCGTATTGTTATTTCGTTGTTTGGCCAGCGGTTGATCCCGCGGTCTTTGCTGTGTTGTCCGCATAAAGGTGGCAAGCCACCTGTCTTCCATCTCCGAAATCAAACACGTCCGGCTCGATTTGCCGGCAGATATCCATGACCTTCGGGCAGCGGGTGGAAAAGTTGCAGCCCTTGGGCGGATTGGCAGGCGAGGGCACATCGCCCTGCAGCACGATCGGCTTGCGGGTGCGTTCATAATCGGGATCGGGTTCGGGCACCGCCGACAGCAGCGCCTGGGTGTAAGGATGCAGCGGCTCGGCGAACAGCTCGTCGCGCGAGGCGATCTCGACGATCCGGCCCAGATACATCACCGCGACCCGGTCGGCGATATGGCGCACCATCGACAGGTCGTGGCTGATGAACAGATAGGTCAGATCGAGCCGGTCCTGCAGTTCCTCAAGCAGGTTGACCACCTGTGCCTGGATCGACACGTCGAGGGCGGCAATCGGCTCGTCGCAAACAATGAATTTGGGATTGAGTGCCAGCGCCCGCGCGATGCCGATCCTTTGGCGCTGGCCACCGGAGAATTCATGCGGATAGCGCTTTGCGAAGGCGCGGTTGAGGCCAACCCAGTCCATCAGTTCATAGACACGGGCCAGGCGCTCTTCATCCGTGAGGTCGAGATGCTCGTCCAGCGGCTCGGCGATGATGCTGGCCACCGTCATCCGTGGATTGAGGCTGGCCTGCGGATCCTGAAAGATCATCTGCATCATCGGCCGCTTGGAGCGAAGGCTGTTGCTGTCGGCCTGTGCGATTTCGTTGCCGTTGATTTCCACGGTGCCGCCGGTGATGTCGTAAAGCCGCAGGATCGACCGTCCGACGGTGGACTTGCCGCATCCGGATTCGCCGACCAGCCCCAAGGTCTCGCCCGGCAGGATGTCAAAACTGATGCCGTCCACCGCCTTGATGTCACCGACATGGGACTTGAACAAACCTGAGTGTATCGGGAAATACATCTTGAGGTCCCGCACCTTGACGAGCGGGCCGACAGCAGTCTCTTCAGCCATGCGCGGTCTCCGGTGCAGGGGTGGTGGCCTTGTCGACAAGGAAGCAGGCTGCCTTGTGGCCCGGTGCGGAAATCGGAGTGAGCAAAGGGTTTTCCTCGCTGCACCGCTCAAACGCAAACTGGCAGCGGTTCCTGAACTGGCAGCTGGCGGGTGCTTCAGTGAGGATTGGCGGCTGCCCCTCGATCACCTGCAGCTTCTCGGCCCGCGGCCCGCGCACCGCCGGCACGGTTTTCAGCAGCGCCTGAGTATAGGGATGTTGCGGATCGTCAAAGATTTCCTTGACCGGACCTTCTTCGACCACCTGCCCGGCATACATCACCATCACCCTATCGGCGATCCCGGCAATCACGCCCAGATCATGGGTGATCCAGATGATCGCCATGCCGAGCTTCTGCCGCAGTTCCTTGACCAGTTCGATGATCTGCGCCTGGATCGTCACATCCAGCGCCGTGGTTGGTTCGTCCGCAATCAGCACCTGCGGGTCACAGGCCAGCGCAATGGCGATCATCACCCGCTGCCGCATGCCGCCGGAAAACTGATGTGGATAGTCCTTGAGGCGCCGTTCGGCATCGGGAATGCCGACCAGTTCCAGAAGCTCGATCGAGCGCGTGCGGGCCTGAGCCTTGGTCATGCCCATATGGGCGCGCAGCGGCTCGGCAAGCTGGTAACCGATTGTGTAGACCGGATTGAGCGATGTCATCGGGTCTTGGAAGATAAAGCCGATCTTGGAACCGCGGACATTGCGCAGCTCCTCGTTGCTGATCTTGAGTAGATCCTGACCGCCGAACATCACCGCACCATCGCGCATCTCTGCGGGTGGTGATGGCAGCAGCCTCAAGAGTGACATCATTGTCACCGATTTTCCGGATCCGCTTTCTCCAACCACACCCAGCAATTCGCCGGGTCGCAGATGGAAGCTGACCGAGTTCACCGCGTGCACTTCGCCGCCACGGGTTCGGAAAACCGTCTTAAGCCCTTTTACATCCAGAATTGGCGAGGCCGTGTCTGGCATACTGTACCCCTCGGGAAATGGCTTCCCGTTATTTTTGTTGCCGGTCTACTCTCACGATACCGGTGGCTGACACTATTGGACAATTTTCCAGCGGTTGGCCAGTGGGGTTTCGCAAATTGTTCGATTCCTGTTCGTACGGTTTCAAAATCGACATAAAAATGCGCGTGTTTCGGTGCTGGACAATGTGCCAGATTGAGCACAACACTGTGGACAGATGCTTCTCGGCGTCGCGTCAAATTGGATAGAAAAATCTTATGGAACAATTTCTTACACCTCGTGAGCTTCTCACAAAGCTGGTTTCATTTCCTACCGTCAGCCGCGATACCAACCTGCCGCTGGTGGATTGGGTCGAGGAATATCTCGGCAGTCATGGCATCAAGTCCAGGCGTCTCATGAGTCCCTGTGGCGAAAAGGCACATCTTTATGCCCAGGTCGGTCCGGAGATCGATGGCGGTGTCATCTTGTCGGGTCACACCGATGTCGTTCCCGTTGATGGCCAGGCCTGGAGCACCGACCCCTGGACACTCACCGAGCGCGACGGAAAGCTCTTCGGCCGCGGAGCCTGCGACATGAAGGGCTTTGATGCGCTGGCGCTTTACGCCATGACGCGCGCCAAGACCCGTGATCTCAAGCGTCCTCTGCAACTGGCCTTTTCCTTTGACGAAGAGGTTGGCTGCGCCGCCGTGGTTGATCTGGTCGAGGCGATGCTTGGCGAATTGCCGAAAGCGCGCGAGGTTCTGGTGGGTGAGCCGACCATGATGAAGGTGGTTTCAGGCCACAAGGGCGGGCTTGGATACAAGGTCCATGTCCGCGGCTTCGAGGTGCATTCGTCGCTTCTGCCCTATGGCGTGAGCGCGATCATGCAGGCGGCGAAGCTGATCGACTGGGCCAATCAGAAAAATGCCGAAAATGCGGCCAGCGCGCCCTCGGACCTTGCCGCACCGTTTGATCCGCCTTTCACCACGCTGCATGTGGGAACGATAGAAGGCGGCACAGCCCACAATATCACGGCCAAGGACTGCAGTTTCTTCATCGAGTTCCGCTTCGTGCCGGGCGAAAGCCCTGATGACTGGGCGAAAGCGTTTGAGGCGAAGGCCGCCGAACTGACTGCCGAAATGCAGAAGATCCAACCCGACACCGGGATCGATCTCGTCCGTGGCTTCGGGGTTCCCGCGCTGGCGCCTGAAGCTGATGGCGCCGCCGAAGCGCTGGCTCGCCGCCTCACCGGCGACAATGGCAGCCATGTGGTCAGCTACGGCACGGAAGGCAGCCAGTTCCAGACCCGCGGTTACTCCACCGTGATCTGCGGGCCGGGCGACATTGCCCAGGCCCATCAGCCCGACGAGTTCCTGTCGCTCGAGCAACTGGCCGCAGGCGAGGGCTTTATGGATCGCTTGCTCGACCATCTCTGCGCCTGACGGAGCAAAAAGCAGCCTGCTCCGGGCTGGTTAAACTCAGTCCTTGCCGCTATCGAGATACTCGATCACGCAGGGCCGGGGCAGGGTGGAGAGGGCTTCGGCCAGCTCCCCCGGATCCGACACCTGGCGCGAAGGCAGGCCGAAAGCTTTGGCGATGACTGAGAAATCGGGAGCCGACGGCGTCACCCCGATCGGGGTGATGTCAGCGGAAACCATTGAGGTTTCGATTTCCAGATAGCCGGAATTGTTCCAGACCAGAAAGGCCACATCGGCGTTGCAATCGCGCGCGCTGCCGAGTTCTGCCAATGTGAACTGAAAGCCCCCGTCACCCAGAATGGCAACCGCGGGCCGTCCTGGATGACCAAGGGCTGCGCCAATCGCTGCCGGCGCGGCGTATCCAAGCGTTCCGAATCCGCTTGCGGAGTTGAACCAGGATACAGGCCGGGGCGCCTCCACATACATGTTGCCGGCATAGACCAATTGCGTGGAGTCGCCCACGATCGTTGCATCGGGCAGTGTCTTCCAGATGTCCTGAACCATCGCCACGAACTCGAGGTAGCTGTCGCCGATGTCCGTCAGGGCGGATTTGCGCGCCGCAGCCGCTCGCTTTGCGGCATCTGAGGCGGGGGTGTTTTTCGTCCATGCTGCGGAATTGCCGAGCATTGACGCCAGAAAGGCTCCCAGATCAGCCTGGATCGCAAGCGCCGGCTTGGCGCCATGAACAAGTTTTGCGGCGTCGATATCGACGCGTATCAGGTTTGCAGGCAGCTTGAAGCCGCCATCCTCATACATGTCGATGTCGGTGGGTCCCAGCTCCGTGCCCAGAGCCAGCACCAGATCGGACTGGTTCAGCAATTCCCGCACGCTTTCCAGCGATGGGCTCGCCGGCACATCGAGCGCATGACCGGCCATGATCCCGCGGGCATTGATGGTGCTGACCAGCGGCGCGCCAAGCGCTTCTGCAAAGTCGCGCAGTGCATTGGCATGGCGGACCGCGCCGCCACCGGCAAGGATCACCGGGTGGCTGCTTGCGGCGCACAGTTGCGCGGCCGATTCGAGGCTCTCAGGTGAGGCCTGCAACGGTTTGAATCGCGGCATCTCGAAACCCGCATCCGGTGCAGGCAGCTTCATCACATCGGTCGGAATTTCGATATGAACCGGACCGGGCCGTCCGCTTGTCATCACTGAAAAGGCCTTTGCCAGAACCTCGCCAAGCCGTGCCGGTTCCTTAAGCGTGTGCGACCACAGCGCAACGCTGCGCATAAGGCCTGCCTGGTCCGGTAATTCATGCAGATGCCCGTGCCCCTGACCCAGCGTCGCTGTGGCATTGACGCCCGAAATCACCAGCATCGGAATGCTGTCGGCACGTGCCTGTGCCATTGCGGTTAGCACATTGGTCACACCTGGACCGGTGATAAGGAAACACACTCCTGGACGCCCGGTCACCCGCGCATATCCGTCCGCCATGAACCCTGCGCCCTGTTCATGCCGCGGCGTGATGTGCCGGATCTTGCTTTCAGCCAGGCCCCGGTAGAGTTCGATGGTGTGAACGCCCGGAATGCCGAACACCGTGTCCACACCGGCCTGTTCGAGCATGCTGACGAGCGCTTCGCCGACGGAGGGTGTTACGGCGCTCATTGCCGCGCCTCCACGAATGCCGCGATGCGACCACAGGCGGCTTCCACCATTTCATCGGGAACCGTCAGGCTCAGCCGGATCAGATTGCCCGCGTTTTCCCCGAATGAGGAGCCTGGCATCACAGCCACACCATGCTCCAGCAGCCGCCAGGCGAAGCTCTCGCCGTCCAGCCCTGTGGCGGAGACATCGACGATGATGAACATCCCCGCTTGCGGGCGGTAGGGAACCAGGCCCGGAAGCGCTTCAAGCCGGTCGGCAAAAAGGTTGGAACGCCGTTTGTAATCGGTCCGCATCTGCTTCGATGTGGCAATGTCGGAGTTGAGCGCAAAGGCGGTCATGTCGGCGATGAAAGGCTGGTTGCCGAACAGCATGGTTTCCGACAGCGGCAGCAGTTTTTCGCAGAACTCACGTGGGCCGACCGCCCATCCGCTGCGGAATCCGGGTGCGGCATGGGACTTCGAGATCGAGGACAGCGCTATGGTCCGCTCGGCGAGTGCGGGATCGTCAAATGGCGAGGCGAAAACGCCGTCAAACACCAGCTCCTCATAGACCTCGTCGGAAACGATCCAGAGATCATGCGCCTTGCACACAGCCCCGATGCGCGAGATCTCCTCGGCGCTGAGAACCGCGCCGCTGGGGTTCTGCGGTGAGTTCAGCAGCAGCACCCGTGATTTTGGCGTGATCGCAGCCTCGAGATCCTCGGCGCTGAGCCGGAAGCCGTTTTCCGCCTTCAGCGGAACCGATTCCCGATGCGCACCGCTGGCCCGGATGACCCCTTCATAGGTGGCGTAGAACGGATCGCCGACAAGCACTCCGTCGCCCGGTCCGGTCAAGCCCATCAGTGTGGCGAACAACGCCGTCTGAGTGCCCGGGAAGCACATCACATTGGAGGTGTCGACGCCCGCGCGCCGGCGTGCATAGCGCGCGGCGATCGCTTCGAGCAGCTCCGGTTCGCCGCGGCCGCTGGAATAGCCGGTCCGGCCCGCAATCATCGACCGGTGACAGACTTCGAAGAGTTGCGGATCGGGCGGAAGGTCGGGCTCTCCGATGGTAAGCTCGATGATGTCCGCGCCTTCGCGCTTCATCTCCCGGCAGCGTTGGTGGATGGCCCATTTCGCACCACCTGTGTCGGCAAGACGGTCTGTAATCGCCGCATATTGCATGATGGTCATTCCCTGAAGGTTTTCGCGTCAATTCCGAGCACTGTTGCCACGGAATCAAGTGCGATCCGCACCACGTCGAGTTTTGAAAAGTCATCGCCGCCCATGGATATTTCGATCCAGAGCCCGTCCAGAAGCGCGTTGATGACAATGGCTTTCTGCAGCACCTGCTGCTTGCTGAGCCTGGATCCCTGTTCGGCCATGGCTTCACCGACCAGACGCTCGATCAGGTCACGGAACGCCTGATAGCCTTCCCGGTGCACCTCAGCCATGACCGGGTCGGAGTGAACCGTGCCGATGAAGGAGGCCCAGATCGATAGCGCCCGACCGTCCGCCACCGGTGGAGTCACGCTGGCGCGTACCAGGCCGGCAAGCCGGGATATGGCGGAACCATTTCCGCAACCGGCTTCAGCGGCAGCAATCAGTTCGGCAATGAACTGTTTGTATGCCGCGCTGACCATCCGTTCCTTGTTGTCGAAGTAACGCCGGATCAGACCCGGTGTGACGCCGGCACGCAACGCCACTTCCCGCACGGTCGCGCCGGCGAGCCCGAGTTCCGCGATGCTGTCGAGCGTGGCCGCGATCAGATCTTGCTGCCGCACGGCTTCCGGCTCCCGATGGAATGGACGCCGTGTCATGGCCTTCTCCTCAAGCCCGCCAGACTGGACGAGTAAGGCAGGTCGGGCCGCCTTCACACGGGATGCAGAGCGCATCGGCGGCAAAACTTGTGACCTTGCATCCGGCCTGTTCCATCAATGCCCGGGTCTTGGGAAATCCCTCGACCATGAGCACATTGCCGGGAGTCAGGGCCAGCACATTGAGATTGAGGCCGTTGGAGGCGTCGAATTCGTCACGCGGCGCCTCCACCAGCGTGTAGCCCCTGTCTTTCAGCAACTGCCAGAAACCGACAGGCAGCATCGGTGCGAACACCAGGGCAAGTTTTTCATCAAGCGGCGACATGACCGACATCAGATGCAGGCAGGCCTCCGCGCCATTGCCGAGCGGCAAGTCGTAGCCCAGAACGCTCACCCCCAGTGGTGCCAGAATCTTGGAGAGCTGTTCGATGCCCGCTTGATTGGTGCGCACGCCGCGGCCGACAGCGAGTGTTTTCGAATCGACCCAGATGCAGTCGCCGCCCTCAACCGAGCCAGGCGCGGAAATCTTGCCCAGAATCGGAATTCCCGCCACCTGGTAGGCCGCTTCGTGCAGATCGGGCTCTTTCATCCGGCCGGGCTTCCCCATGCGCAGGATGACCGCGCCCTTGTCGGTCATCAGCGACGGGTCATGGGTGAACATCGCATCCGCCAGCCCGTCGCCATTGTCCTCAAGCCAGATGATCTCGGCGCCGGAGGCCGCAACATGATCGGCAAACACACCGAACTGTGCCACCGCCTTCGCGCCGTCAAAGCCGGGGCCGTAGTGCCAATCCTCTGCCTTGGCCGAAATCAGGCTGTCACCGGGCCGGCGCATCAGCACCCGCTTGAGCGCGGGCGTCATCGATTGAGATCCGTATGTCATGGGAAGGTCCAGTATGAGGATATGAAGATGATGAAATTATACACTTGATTAATTACTCCGCAAGGGCCACGATTGATCAAAATCGCTCCCGACGGAGCATCAGAGGGAACGAATGAGCAGTCTGCAATCCGGCTCTTCAGCCAGTTCAAACGAAACCCCGCCGGCCGTGGATATTGACGGCCTGCACAAATGGTTTGGTGACCTTGAAGTGCTCAAGGGTGTTTCGCTGTCGGCGCAAAATGGCGATGTCGTCGCCATCATCGGCGGCTCGGGGTCCGGCAAGTCCACCATGCTGCGGTGTGTCAACATGTTGGAGCTGCCGACCAAGGGCAAAATCAGCATTCAGGGCGAAACAATCTCCATGAAACCCGATGGCCGGGGCGGTTTGCAGCCGGCCAATGCTGCCCAGCTTCGCCGCATCCGCACCAGGCTTGCGATGGTGTTTCAAAGCTTCAATCTCTGGCAGCATATGACCGTGCTTGGCAACATCATTGAAGCGCCGGTGCAGGTCATGGGCGTCAAGCGCGATGATGCGATTGCGCGGGCCGAAAAGCTGCTTGACCGTGTCGGCCTGTCCGACAAGCGGGATGTCTACCCTTCCTTTCTCTCCGGTGGTCAGCAACAGCGTGCGGCGATCGCCCGCGCTCTTGCTGTTGAGCCGGACGTGATGCTTTTCGACGAGCCCACCTCGGCGCTTGACCCTGAACTGGTGGGCGAAGTGCTGGCCGTGATCGCCGATCTGGCACGTGAAGGCCGTACCATGCTGTTGGTCACCCATGAAATGAAGTTTGCCCGCGAGGTCGCCAATCAGGTCGTGTTTCTGGCCGACGGGGTCATCGCGGAGCAGGGGCCGCCGGAAACGATTTACAGTGCGCCGAAATCGGAGCGCTTGAAAAAATTCCTTGCGACTGTTCAATAGTCCAAGGCTCAATGGGCAAAGCCCGAAATCTCTAACAGGGGAAACTCTATGAACACCAAGATCATCACAGCAATCGCCGCTTTCGGCATGACGCTTGCGGCCCAAGCGGCTTCCGCTGAAACCGTGCGCGTCGGTGTTGCCGCCGAACCTTACCCGCCGTTCACCGAGCCGGATGCTTCCGGCAACTGGACCGGCTGGGAAATTGAATTCATGAACGCCGTATGCGCCGAAGCCAAGCTCGATTGCGTGGTCACTCCGGTTGCCTGGGACGGCATCATTCCGGCGCTGACCTCGAACAAGATCGACGCCATCATCGGCTCGATGTCGATCACCGAAGAGCGGATGAAAACCATCGATTTCTCCGACAAGTACTACAACACCCCGTCGGTGATCGCGACCGCCAAGGACTCGGGCATCACACCTGATGCTGCTGGCCTCGCCGACAAGATCATCGGCGTTCAGGTTTCCACCATCCACCAGGATTACGTGACCACGCATTTTGGTGACGCAGTTGCCGAGATCAAGGAATATCAGACCCAGGACGAAGCCAACCAGGATCTGGCCGCCGGTCGCGTCGACGCCATCATGGCCGATTCGCTCGCACTTGACGCCTTCGTCAAATCCGACACCTGCTGCGAAATCGTCGGCGCTGTCGAAGATGATCCGGCAATCCTCGGTGCCGGCGTTGGCGTCGGCCTTCGCAAGGGCGACGACGCGCTGCGCGAAAAGTTCAACACCGCCATCGCGACAATCCGCGAGAACGGCACCTATGCCGAATTCTCGAAGGCCTATTTCGACTTCGACATCTACGGCAAGTAATATGCCTGAACTGGCGCCATGCGCTCCAGCCAGGCCGGCGGGTCCAACCTGCCGGCCTGGAATGGTAACTTCAAATGATTGAGTGGGTTGCGGGCCTCGCAGCCTGGGAGCTTCTGGCGCTCGAGCCGCCGGGCTGGGGCGGTGTGCTGCTCAAAGGCCTCGCGGTTTCGCTTCAGGTCGCTGTCGGCGGCTACGTCCTTGGCTTCCTGATCGGCATCGGCGGCGCGGCGGGCAAGCTCTATGGCGGCCCGATCCTGCGGGACATTCTCGATGTCTACACCACCCTGGTGCGCGCCGTGCCGGAACTGGTGCTTATCCTGCTGCTCTATTATGCCGGAACCGATGCGCTCAATCAGTTCATGGCGCTGATCGGTGCCGAACCGATGGACATAAGCGGTCTGGCTGCCGGCATCTTCGTGATCGGGGTGGTGCAGGGTGCATATCAGACAGAAGTCCTTCGCGGCGCCTTCAAGGCCGTGCCCCATGGCCAGATCGAGGCGGCACGCGCCTATGGCATGACGTCGTTCCAGGTGCTTCGGCGTATAACGCTGCCCGGCATGTTGCCGCATGCGGTGCCGGGGCTCGCCAATCTCTGGCTGATCGCCACCAAGGACACAGCGCTGCTGGCCGTTGTCGGTGTCGCGGAGCTGACCCTGGTGACACGACAGGCCGGAGGCACGACCAAATCCTACTTCCTGTTTTTCTTCGCAGCCGGCCTTCTTTATCTGATGGTCACGCTGATCTCCAATGTCGGCATCCGCCGGATTGAACGCTATGCCCGGCGCGGCATGCCGGCGGTGCGCTGATGGGGCCCGAACTCAGAAGCTGGAAAGAGCCGCACCGTCTGGTGCTTCTTGCCATCGGCGTCGGCATCATCATCTTTGCGGCGGTTTACATGCGCTGGGACTGGCTGCCGCGCTATTCGGGACGGCTGGTCGAAGGTGTCGGCACCACATTGTGGCTGTTGTTCCTGACCAGCGCGCTGGGTTTCCTGTTCGCAGTGCCGCTCGGCCTTGCCCAGGCGGCGGGGCCGGTCTGGCTGTCCGCGCCGGCGCGCATGTTCTGCACCGTGATCCGCGGCACACCGCTGCTGTTGCAATTGTGGCTTCTGTATTACGGCCTCGGGTCGCTGTTTGCCTTCTGGCCGGAGATCCGCCAGTCCTGGGCCTGGCCCTATCTGCGCTCGGCGTGGCCTTATGGTGTGCTGGCGCTGACGATGTCCTTCGCGGCCTATGAAGGCGAGGTGATGCGCGGCGCCTTTGCCGGCGTGCCGAAGGGAGAGCTCGAGGCGGGCCGCGCCTATGGCATGTCGCCTTTCACCGTGTTCCGGCGGATCTGGTTGCCGCGTGCCATCCACCGCGCGCTCCCGACACTGGCCGGTGAAACCGTGCTGCAGCTCAAGGCCACGCCGCTGGTCGCCACCATCACCGTGGTCGATGTCTATGCCATCATCTCGCGCGTCCGGCAGGACACCTATCTTACCTATGAGCCGCTGCTGCTGCTGGCGCTGATCTACATGATGCTGACCGGCGTTCTGGTTCTCGCCTTCCGCTGGCTTGAGGCCAGGGTTCCCGTCAAGGGTTAGACCTGCAACGGGATCATCGCGACCGCGTTTGAGAGGCTCCGCGCCGCAAACGGCTTTGTGACGGTGAAAGCCCGAACTGCCGCCGGAAGGCACGGGAAAATGCTGGCTGCGAGGAAAACCCGGTTCGCGAGGCAATGTCGGTCACCGAGAGCGGCGTGTCATTGACCAGCCGGCGCGCTGCGCCCAGCCTCAGCGACAAAAAATATGCGCCAGGCGTCTCGCCCATCTGCCGGGAAAACAATTGCTCAAGTCCGCGCGCCGACATCGAGACCCGCCGGGCAATCGCCGCGATGCTCAGTGGCGCATCGATATGGGTCTCCATGATCCGGACCGCGCGCACCAGCCGCGGATCATCGCGGGAATCGCCGACGATGACATTGACCTGGGGATCGGATGCCGCTCTCAGATCGTCGTGCACGAAGCTGCTCGCCACATCCAGCGCCAGCGGCCGGCCGAGGATGCGCTCGATCAGCTCAACCGCCATGTCAAAGCTCGGCGATGCGCCCGATGTGGTGATGTAGCGGCCGTCCGTCACATATCTATCCGGCTTCAGATCGACATCTGGAAAAGCGGCTGCGAAATCCTCGAAATCCTCCCAATGGGTCGCGGCCCGGTGCTCGTCGAGCAAACCGGCACGCGCCAGCAGCCAGGCACCTGATTCGATGCCGAACACCAGGGTTGCGTTCCGTGCAGCCCGGTAGATATGCGCAATCACCTTTCTGTCTGTGAACCGCGCCGCGCCAAACCCCGCCACCACGGCAAAGATATCGGCGGGACGCGATGGATCGTGCGGGCCCGAAACCGGCCAGGCAATCCCTGCAGAGGTTTCCGGCGCCTCGCCATTGATGGAGACGAACCGCCAGTCAAACACCGTTCGCCCGGCCTGCCGGTTGGCGGCCCTCAGGGGTTCCGCAGTGCTCGCAAGCGTCATCATCGAACTGCCGGGCAGCACCAGAAGATCAACCCGGATCGGCCGGTCCAGAGTTGCAATCTGCGCAAGAGCTTTGCTTTGTGTCATGTAGTCTTCGTAAAATGGAATACATCTGTCTACAAGCCGGGCATGATTGACAAGTCCAAAAAGGAGGATTGGCCGCATGCCCCTGACCATGAACCGCGAGGTTTTCATCACCTGCGCCGTCACCGGATCCGGATCCACACAGGACCGCAGCCCGCATGTGCCGCGCTCGCCCGAGCAGATCGCCAACTCCGCCATCGATGCCGCCAGGGCCGGTGCCGCGATCGTCCATTGCCATGTCCGTGACCCTGAGACCGGTGTACCGCGCCGCGATGTCGCGCTTTACCGCGAAGTCACCGAGCGCATCCGCGAGGCCGAAGTCGACGTGGTTCTCAACCTGACCGCCGGCATGGGTGGTGACATCACCTTCGGACCGACCGAAAAGCCGTTGCCGCTCAATCCGGCAGGCACCGACATGGCCGGTGCGTCAGAACGCATGAAGCACATTCTCGAGTGCCTGCCCGAAATGTGCACGCTGGACTGCGGTACCATGAATTTCGCCGAGGCCGACTATGTCATGACCAACACGCCGGGCATGCTGCGCGCCATGGGCGGCATGATGACCCAGCTTGGCGTCAAGCCGGAAATCGAGGCGTTTGACACCGGTCACCTCTGGTTCGCCAAGGAGCTGGTCAAGGAAGGCGTGCTGGCACCCGACGCGCTGGTGCAGCTCTGCATGGGCGTTCCCTGGGGTGCGCCGGACGATCTCAACACCTTCATGGCCATGGTCAACAATGTGCCTGATGACTGGAACTGGTCGGCCTTTTCGCTCGGCCGCAATCAGATGGCCTACGTCGCAGCCGCCGTGCTGGCCGGCGGCAATGTTCGCGTCGGGCTCGAAGACAATCTCTGGCTCGGCAAGGGCCAGCTCGCCACCAACGCGCAACTGGTCGAGCGCGCGGTGACGATTGTCGAGAACATGGGTGCGCGTGTGATCGGCCCCGCCGAAGTTCGCGAGCGCCTTAATCTCACAAAGCGCGCGCCTGCATCCGCCTGACAACGCTCCCGGGGAGGGGATCATGGACAAGGTCAAGTTCACGGCAATGAAGGATGGCGACCGGGAGGACTATGAGTTCCTCACCCGCCACGAGATCGAGTACGCGTCGAAGACCGCGGCGCGGCTGTTGGATGCGATGGTGGATCTCGATGAAAGCCTGTCGGGCTACCAGGTCACCCGGCTTGGCCATTCGCTGCAGTCGGCCACTCGCGCCTGGCGCGATGGCGCCGATACCGACTGGTTGGTCTCGGCGCTGCTGCATGACATCGGCGACATCTACGCGCCCTACAATCACGATGAATATGCGGCCGCGATCCTCAAACCCTTCGTGCGCGAGCAATGCGCCTGGGTGGTCGAAAAACATGGCGATTTCCAGAAGCTCTATTACGCCCACCTTGTCGGCGGCGACCCGCATGCCCGCGATGCCTACAAGGGTCATGCCTATTACGAGGATTGCGCGACATTCTGCGAGCGCTGGGACCAGGCGAGCTTCGATCCCGACTACCCGCATGAAAGCATCGACTTCTTCCGGCCGCTGGTTGAGGAGGTCTTCGCCCGCAAGGCCTATGACCCCGCCGTGATCCGCGCTGGCGAGCGGGTTGCGCTTGTTGATCCAACTGTTGCCGAAGGGCGAAACGCATGAGTGAAATCAAGACAGCTGCCATCATCGGCGGCGGTGTTATCGGCGGTGGCTGGGCTGCCCGGTTTCTCTTGAATGGCTGGGATGTGGTTGTTTCGGATCCTGATCCGGAGGCCGAACGCAAGGTCGGTGAAGTGCTCGCCAATGCGCGGCGCTCATTGCCTGCGCTGTCGGATGTCAGCGTTCCGAAAGAGGGCAGGCTCAGCTTTGCCGCGTCGCTGGCAGAAGCGGTGGCTGACGCTGACTGGATCCAGGAAAGCGCGCCCGAGCGCCTCGATATCAAGCACAAGGTTTTTGCTGACATCCAGAGCCATTGCCGCGCTGACGCGCTGATCGGCTCCTCCACCTCCGGCTTCAAGCCGTCCGAACTGCAGCAGGGCGCGGCGCGGCCCGAACAGATCTTCGTCGCCCATCCGTTCAACCCGGTCTACCTGCTGCCGGTCATCGAACTCGTCGGCGTCGAGGCAACGCTTCTTCGCGCCCGTGATGTGCTCGATGGCATCGGCATGAAACCGCTGATCGTGCGCAAGGAAATCGACGCCCACATTGCCGACCGGTTCTTGGAAGCGGTCTGGCGCGAGGCGCTGTGGCTGATCAAGGACGGCATCGCCACCACCCAGGAAATCGACGATGTCATCCGTTTCGGCTTCGGCATGCGCTGGGCCCAGATGGGCCTGTTCGAGACCTACCGGATCGCCGGTGGCGAGGCAGGCATGCGCCATTTCATCGCCCAGTTCGGCCCCTGCCTCTCCTGGCCCTGGACCAAGCTGATGGATGTGCCGGAGCTCACCGACGAGTTGACCGACATGATCGCCGGTCAGTCCGACGCCCAGTCCGGCATGCACTCGATCCGCGAACTCGAACGCATCCGCGATGACAATCTGGTCGCGATGATGCGAGCGCTGAAAGGCCGCAACTGGGGCGCGGGCGAGTTGCTCAACGCGCAGGACGCCCGTATCAAGCCGCCGCTGCCAACCACCATCGATCAGCCATTCACCACGCTGAGCCGCGTCATCCCGATCGACTGGATGGATTACAATGGCCACATGAATGAAAGCCGCTACGGTCAGGTGTTTTCTGACGCGGGCGACGTGGTCATGCAGATGGTCGGTGCCGATCCCGATTACATCGCCGGGGGTCTGTCCTATTTCACCGTCTCCAATGAAATCGGCTATCTCAGCGAAACTCATCTGGGCGACGTCATCCATGTCCGCACCCAAGTGCTCGAAGCCCGCGGCAAGAAGCTCAGGCTTTATCACGAGATGATCCG